>NZ_JAJAUY010000066.1 GCF_020532625.1 Streptomyces antimicrobicus
TGTCCACTACGTTAGCGGATTTCCCCGGTTACTCATAATCGAGTCGGCGGCTACCGAATTCGGGCATGCCGAATTGATCCCCGCCAGGGTGTCCGTAGGTAGTGGTTGGCCGCTCGGGGGGTGCTGACAGCAGGGCCCCGGTTCAAGCGGCTCGGGCTACGTTAGGGGGCTGCCAGAGCCGAGTCAAGTTGAGCGGCGGCGTGGCGTGTGGGCCCGGTACGGGCTCACCGTCGGGTCGTGGGTGATCCAGTAGCGGTAGGGGTGGTGGGCTCCGCTTCCGCCCACTCCGGTGCGCGGACCGACGCTGACCTGGTCGGCAGGGACCGGGGTGCCCGCCAGGACGGACAGCGGGGAGGTCGGCCCGGCGCAGAGGTCGGTGCCGTCCAAGGAGCGGTCGATGTCCAGGGCGGTGGCGAGGCGGGCCGGGCCTTTGGCCAGTTCCTTGTCGGATCTGGCCGACAATCGACGTTTGCGAGCCAGGTCGGCGCCCACGGTGATCTCCCCCGCGCGCAGCAGCACCCCGCTCGCGTGGCCCTCGGGACCGCAGACCAGGTTGAGGCTGAACCACATGCCGTAGATGAAGTAGACGTACGCGTGTCCGGGCGGCCCGAACATGGACGCGTTCCGGGCGGTGCGGCCGCGGTAGGCGTGCGAGCCGGGGTCCGCCTCGCCCGCGTAGGCCTCGACCTCCGTGATGCGCAGTTCGAGGGGGCCGTCGGGGGTGCGGCGGACCAGGGTGCGGCCGAGGAGGTCCGGGGCCACGTCGAGGACCGGCCGGTCGTAGAAGCTCCGGGGCAGGGGCGTACGGTCGGGGCGCGCGCTCATCCGGTCGAGGGTAGTGGAACCCGCGCGTGTGCAACCGGGGCCTAAGGTTCCGCGTTGGTAGAGGTAGTCAACGAGCCTGAGCTAGGGGAGTAACGAGGATGGGGTTCAAGAAGCTGTTCGCGGCCCTGGGCGCCGGTGGCGCGTCGGTGGACACGATCATCACCGAGCCGAACGTGGTGCCGGGCGGTGTCGTCCAGGGCGTCGTGCGGATCCAGGGCGGGTCCGTGGAGCAGCAGATCGAGGGCCTGAACCTCGGTCTGCAGGCGCGGGTCGAGGTCGAGGGCGGTGACCAGGAGCTCAAGCAGGACATCGTCTTCACCAAGCAGCGGCTCGGCGGGGCGTTCCAGGTGCAGGCCGGCGCGCTGCACGAGGTGCCGTTCAGCCTGGAGATCCCCTGGGAGACCCCGGTGACCCACTTCGCGGGCCACCCCCTGCACGGGATGCACATCGGGGTGAGCACCGAGCTGGAGATCGCGCGGGCGATCGACGCCGGTGACCTGGACCCGATCAACGTGCACCCGCTGCCGGCGCAGCAGGCGATCCTCGACGCGTTCGGGCAGCTGGGCTTCCGCTTCCGCAGCGCGGACATGGAGCGCGGGCACATCCGCGGCACCCGGCAGTCGCTGCCGTTCTACCAGGAGATCGAGTTCCTGCCGCCGCAGCAGTACCGGGGCCTGAACCAGGTCGAGCTGACCTTCATCGCCGACGGCCACGAGATGGACGTCGTGCTGGAGATGGACAAGAAGGCCGGGCTGTTCTCCGAGGGCAGCGACACCTACCGCTGCTTCCAGGTGGGGCTGCAGTCGTTCCAGGGCACCGACTGGGCGGCGTACCTGAACCAGTGGATCGCTTCGGTGGGTTCGCAGCGCAACTGGTTCTGAGCCGTTCTAGGCTCGCGCTCGAAACAGGTTCGCGATCAGGAGGGTCAGCAGTGACCGAACAGCGCAGGGCGCCGCTTCCGCACGATTTCCATCCCGAGGTGCAGGCGTTCACCGTGGTGAGCGACGATCTCGCACCGGGTGCGGACCTGGGCCCGGACCAGGTGTACGCGCAGGGGAACGTCTCGCCGCACCTGCGGTGGGAGGGCTTCCCGGAGGGGACGAAGAGCTTCGCGGTGACGTGCTTCGACCCGGACGCGCCGACGGGCAGCGGGTTCTGGCACTGGGTGCTGTTCGACATCCCGGCTTCGGTCACCGAGCTGCCGGCCGGCGCGGGCAGCGGGAAGTTCGAGGGGCTGCCGGCCGGTGCGGTGCACGTGCGCAACGACTACGGCAGCAAGGACTTCGGCGGGGCGGCGCCGCCGGCCGGTGAGCGGCACCGCTACGTCTTCACGGTCTACGCGGTGGACCAGGAGAAGCTGGGCCCGGGTGACGACGTGTCGCCCGCGGTGGTCGGGTTCAACCTGCGGTTCCACACGCTCGGTCGTGCGCAGCTGATCGGGGAGTACGAGGCTCCGGTTCAGGGCTGACCGTTCGCCTCGTGTTTGCCCGGTCCTGGTCTAAAGGAGACCAGGACCGGGCATTTTTAATGCGTTGTCCCGCGTGGCGCCCGCGTCCAGAGTGGTTGCGGGCCCTGCCGCCAGGGTGGTCGCGGGCCTGCACACGGGAGGTGGGCGAGATGCGGGACACGCTGGTACTGAACGCGAGCTTCGAGCCGCTGTCGACGGTGACGCTGAATCGCGCTGTCGTGCTGGTGCTCCAGGACAAGGCCGTCGTCGAGCAGTCGCATCCCGAACTCCGTGTGCGCGGTGCCAGTGTGGATCTTCCGATGCCGCGGGTGATCCGGTTGTGCCGGTACGTGCGGGTGCCCTTCCGAAGACATGCCGTGTGGTCGCGGCGGGGTGTGCTGGTCCGGGACCAGCACCGGTGCGCGTACTGCGGGAAGCGGGCCACGACGGTGGACCACGTGGTGCCCAAGTCGCACGGCGGTGGGGACACGTGGTTGAACACGGTGGCCTCGTGCGCCGAGGACAACCACCGCAAGGCGGACCGGACCCCGGACGAGGCGGGGATGCCGTTGCTGCGCCAGCCGTTCGTGCCGAGCGCGACGGACGCGATGCTGTTCGGGCTGGGGGCGAGCCAGCGGGAGGCGCTGCCGGACTGGCTGGCTCCGTCGCCGGGGCCGGTCCGGGCGGCGTAGCGCCTCCCCGGCGGCTCAGCGCAGCAGGAGCTGCACGATCGCCACGGTGCCGACCGCCACGATGACCGCGCGCAGCGCGGTCGGCGGGAGGCGGCGGCCTATCTTGGCGCCGATCTGGCCGCCGAGGGTGGAGCCGGCGGCGATGAGGAGGACGGCGGTCCAGTCGAAGTCGGCGACGAAGAGGAAGAAGACGGCCGCGATGCCGTTGACGAGGGCGGCGAGGACGTTCTTGACGGCGTTGACGCGCTGGAGGTCCTCGTCGAGGAACAGGCCCATGAGGCCCACGTAGAGGACGCCCTGGGCGGCGCCGAAGTAGCCGCCGTAGGCGCTGGCGAGGAGCATGCCGGCGTGCAGCACCGGTCCGCCGTCGGGGTGGGTGCTGCCGCCGGCTTCGCGCGTGCGGGCGCGCAGCTTCTTCGCGAGCAGCGGCTGGGTGACGACGAGGACCAGGGCGAGGGCGATCAGGACCGGGACGATCGCGTCGAACGCGTCCGACGGCAGTGTGGTCAGCAGGACGGCGCCGGCCAGGCCGCCGGCGAGGGTGGTGGCGGCGAGCCGCCGGATGCGCCGGCCCTGGCCCCGGAGCTCCTCGCGGTAGCCGAAGGCGCCGCTGAGGGATCCGGGGACGAGCCCCAGGGTGTTGGAGACGTTGGCGGTGACCGGCGGCAGGCCGGTGGCGAGCAGGACCGGGAACGTGATCAGGGTGCCGGAGCCCACGATGGTGTTGATGGTGCCGGCGCCGATGCCGGCCGTGAAGACCGCGAATGCTTCCCAGATGGACAAGGCCATCTCCTTCGGATCAGTGAGTCGCCTCCCCGCCATGAAGGTCGAGGGGCCTCACCGATCATGCAGGAGCGGGCGGCCGGTTCAGTCGATCGGGGGGTTCTCGCGGCGCTCCGAGGCGGGCGGCTCCTGCCGGGGGATGTTCGAACCGCCGCTCGCGGGGCCGAAGTTGCCGATGGCGCCGGAGAGGCCCTTGAGGGCGTCGCCGATCTCGCTGGGCACGATCCAGAGCTTGTTGGCGTCGCCTTCGGCGATCTTCGGGAGCATCTGGAGGTACTGGTACGAGAGCAGCTTCTGGTCCGGGTCGCCGGCGTGGATGGCTTCGAAGACCGTGCGGACGGCCTGGGCCTCGCCCTCGGCGCGCAGGGCGGCGGCCTTGGCCTCGCCCTCGGCGCGCAGGATGGACGACTGCTTCTCGCCCTCGGCGCGCAGGATCTCCGACTGCCGGACACCTTCGGCCTGGAGGATGGCGGCGCGCTTGTCGCGGTCGGCGCGCATCTGCTTCTCCATCGAGTCCTGGATGGAGGTGGGCGGCTCGATGGCCTTGAGCTCGACGCGGTTGACGCGGATGCCCCACTTGCCGGTGGCCTCGTCGAGGACCCCGCGCAGGGCGGCGTTGATCTCCTCGCGGGAGGTGAGGGTCCGTTCGAGGTCCATGCCGCCGATGATGTTGCGCAAGGTGGTGACGGTGAGCTGCTCGATGGCCTGGATGTAGCTGGCCACCTCGTACGTGGCGGCGCGGGCGTCGGTCACCTGGTAGTAGATGACGGTGTCGATGTTGACGACCAGGTTGTCCTGGGTGATCACCGGCTGCGGCGGGAACGGGACGACCTGTTCGCGCAGGTCGATCCGGTTGCGGATGGAGTCGATGAAGGGGACGACGATGTTCAGGCCCGCGTTGAGGGTGCGGGTGTAGCGGCCGAACCGCTCGACGATGGCGGCGCTGGCCTGCGGGATCACCTGGATCGTCTTGACCAGTGCGATGAAGACCAGAACCACCAGAATGATCAGGACGATGATGATCGGTTGCATGAGGTTCCCCGTACCCTTCCGGCTGCTGTTCTGAACTCACCTGTGGCGGCGTCTCGCGGTGCGCGACGCGCGGCTCACATGACGACGGCGGTCGCTCCGTCGATGTCGACGACGTCCACCTGCTGGCCGGGGGCGAAGCTGGTGCCCGCGTCCAGGGCGCGTGCGGACCAGATCTCCCCGGCGAGTTTGATCCGGCCGCCGCTGCCGTCGACGCGTTCGAGGACGACGGCGCTGCGGCCCTTCAACGCCTCGATCCCCGTGCGGTGTTGGGGTCGCTGGTCGCGGTGGCGGTTGGCGATCGGCCGGACCACCGCGATGAGGGCGACCGAGACGATCACGAACACCAGGACCTGGGCCACCACTCCCCCGCCCAGGGCCGCCGTGACCGCGGCCGCGACCGCGCCGACGGCGAACATGCCGAATTCCGGCATGGCGGTCAGGACGAGGGGAATGCCCAGTCCGACCGCGCCGATGAGCCACCACACCCATGCGTCGATGTCCACATGGTCATGGTAGGTCGGGCGGCGCCGGTCCGGACAGGGTGCGCGGAAGGCGCTGCGGGGGTCAGCGCAGGGGCAGGCCGTGGGCGCTCCAGCGGTGGTGCTCGTTGCGCTCGACGACGAGCGGGAGGCCGAAGCAGACGGAGAGGTTGCGGGAGGTGAGTTCGAGGTCGATGGGGCCGGCGGCGACGACCTTGCCCTGACGGATCATCAGGACGTGGGTGAAGCCGGGGGCGATCTCCTCGACGTGGTGGGTGACCATGGCCATGGAGGGGGCGAGGGGGTCGCTGGCGAGGCGGCCGAGGCGGCGGACGAGGTCCTCGCGGCCGCCGAGGTCGAGGCCGGCGGCGGGCTCGTCGAGGAGCAGGAGCTCGGGGTCCGTCATCAGGGCGCGGGCGATCAGGGTGCGCTTGCGCTCGCCCTCGGAGAGGGTGCCGAACTTGCGGTCGAGGAGGTCGTTCATGCCGAGGCGGTCCAGGAAGGCGCGGGCGCGCTGCTCGTCGACCTCCTCGTACTCCTCCTGCCAGGTGGCGGTCATGCCGTAGGCGGCGGTGAGCACGGTCTCCAGGACGGTCTGCCGCTTGGGGAGCTTGTCGGCCATGGCGATGCCGGCCATGCCGATGCGGGGGCGCAGCTCGAAGACGTCCGTGCCGGGCCGGCCGAGGGTCTCGCCGAGGATGGTGGCGGTGCCCTTGGTGGGGAAGAGGTAGCTGGAGGCGACGTTGAGCAGGGTGGTCTTCCCGGCGCCGTTCGGGCCGAGGATGACCCAGCGCTCCCCCTCCTTGACCGACCAGGAGACCTGGTCCACCAGAGCCCGGCCCTCGCGGACCACGGATACGTCCACCAGCTCCAGTACATCGCTCATGAGCGTGTTGTCACCCCTTGCAGTCACGGTTCTCAGTGCGCCTGTGGGCGCAGCCCCAGGCAAACCTACGCCACTGGGCGGGCGGTCCGGGGCCGGGGCCCGGACCCGGCGGGCTGCGTAGGGTGGGGGAATGCTTGTGGAACCACGTTCAGGGCGCTTGGCCGCCTGGGGAAACGCTCTGCTGGCCGGTCTCGTCCCGCCCGACGACGCCGCGCTGTCGATCGTGGGCGAGGACGCGGTGCACCGGGTGGCGGGGCTGCCGGGGGAATCGGGTCCGGTGGGTCTGACGCTGGCGCTGGGCCGGCTGAGGGCCCTGGGGGTGCGGGGGCTGCGGGTCGCGTTGCCGGCGCCGGGCCATCCGCTGGGGCTGAGCGGGCCCCCGGAGTTCAACGCGCGGGCGTTGGAGGCGGAGGAGGCCGTGGTGTGCGTCGGGGCGGCGCTGGGCCTGGTGCCGTCGGTGACGCAGGCCGGGCCGGCCGGGGACGTGCACGTGTCGGTGGAGTGGCGGTGCCTGCCGGTGCGGGAGGCCCCGCCGGCGGACGTGCCGTCGCTCGGCGAGGCCGAGCGGGAGCTGGCGGAGGCGCTGCGGGAGGCGACGACCGTGCTGACGCGGCTGGACGTGGCGGCCTCGGGCCCGGTGGCGGAGGCGGCCCTGGCGGCGTACCGCGCCCGGGCGGAGGCGGGGCGTGAAGCGCTGGCCCCGGGCTACCCGCCGCGTGCGGTCCGGGTGCTGGAGCTGGCCCAGCGGGTGGGCCTGATGATCTCGCTGGCGTACGGGACGGGCCACGGGGGCGCGGTGTCGGCCTCGGAGATGTCGGCCCGCTCGACGGCCCTGCGGCCGGTGGAGCGGGTGGCCCGGCGGGCCCTGGTCGCCGCGTACAACGCCGCGGTGGAGGAGCAGGAGCGCCGCCGGGGCTGAGCCGGGCCTGCCCGGCCCCCCGGCGGCGTCGAGCGGGCGTACGTCGCCGGGGGCCGGGCGCCGGGGAGGCGCCGGGGCCGGGGTGGGGGGAGGAGTACCCGGGCCGCCGGTGCCTGGTCCTGGGGCCGGGCGCCGGGTGGGGCCGGGGGTCAGGCGTTGACGCCGGTGTTGCCCCAGACGCCGTTCAGCAGACCGATCACGGTCGCGGTGTTGCCCACCACGTTCACCGGGACGTGGACCGGGACCTCCACGAGGTTGCCGGAGGCCACACCGGGCGAGTTCAGGGCCTCGCCGGCGGCGTGGGCGCCACCGTGCGCCATGGAGACGCCGGCGCCGGCGGCGACCAGGCCCCCGGCGATCATGGTGACGGCCGCGGCCTTCTTGATGTTCTTCACGTTCGGATTCCTCCAGTGCGTCTGCCGCGGCCAGCCGCCGCGGCACGCCATGGAGAACGGCCGGCCGCCGGTCCGGATACGCCGTGTGGGCTACATGCACCCGACCGTATGAATTTCGACTCCGGCCCGTCTCCCGCGGCCTGGGGACCCTCAGCCCCGCTCCGTCACCCCGTGGCGCACCGCCCACAGCGCCGCCTGGGTGCGGTCGGCGAGGTCCAGCTTCATCAGGATGTTCGAGACGTGGGTCTTGACCGTCTTCTCCGACAGCACCAGGGCCCGGGCGATCTCCCGGTTCGAACGGCCGTCGGCGATCAGGCCGAGGACCTCCCGTTCGCGGTCCGTCAGGGTGCTGCCGCCGCGGCCGGCTCCCCCGTCCTCCTGGGTGAGCAGCGCTCCGGCCACCTCCGGCTGGAGCAGGACGTGCCCGGCGCGGACCGAGCGGATGGCCGCCGCCAGCGCGTCGGGGTCGATGTCCTTGTAGAGGTATCCGGCGGCGCCGGCGCGCAGCGCGGGGACGACCGTGCGCTGTTCCGTGAAGCTGGTGACGATCAGCACCCGGGCGGGGTTGGCCAGCTCCTGGAGCCGGCGCAGGGCGTCCACCCCGTCCATGCCCGGCATCTTGACGTCCATGAGGATCACGTCGGGGCGCAGTTCCTCGGCGAGAGCGACGCCGTGCGCCCCGTCCCCGGCCTCGCCCACCACCTCGATGTCGTCCTGGACCTCCAGGAAGGTGCGCAGGCCCCTGCGGACGACCTGGTGGTCGTCCACGAGCAGGACGCGGATCGGGGTGTCAGCCACCGGGCAACTCCATCTCGATCGTGGTGCCCTCGCCGGGCGCCGAGTCAACGGTGAGCCGGCCGCCCGCGCCGGCGGCCCGGTCCCGCATGGAGACCAGGCCCAGGTGCCGCCCGGCGCGGCGGACGGACTCGGGGTCGAAGCCGCGGCCGTCGTCGCGCACCCGCATCACCACCGGCCCGTCGTGCCGGGTGAGGGTGACGTCGACCCGGCTGGCGCCGGAGTGCCGCAGCGCGTTGTGCAGGGCTTCCTGGGCGACGCGCAGCAGGGCCTCCTCCTGGGCCGCGGGCAGGGCCCGTACGCCGTCGCAGGTGAAGGTGACGCGGGCGGTGTGGGCCCGGTCGAGGACCTGGACCTGGTTGCGCAAGGTGGCGACCAGGCCGTCCTCGTCGAGGGCGGCCGGGCGCAGCTCGACCACGGCGGCGCGCAGCTCGTCGGCGGCCTCGGCCGCCAGGGCCGCCACCTGCTGGAGCTCGTCCTTGGCCCGGTCCGGGTCGCGGGTGACCAGGGCGGCCGCGGCCTGGGCGGTCAGCCGGAGGCTGAACAGCTTCTGCGCGACGGCGTCGTGCAGCTCGTGCGCGAGGCGGGAGCGTTCCTCGGCGATGGTCAGCTCGCGGCTGCGCTCGTAGAGGCGGGCGTTGGTGAGGGCGATGGCCGCGTGCTGGGCGAGGATGCCGAGCAGGTCCTCGTCCTCCTCGGTGAAGCCGCCTCCGCCGTGCTTGTCGGCGAGGAAGAGGGCGCCGAGGACCTCGTCGCCGTCGCGCACGGGCAGGCCCAGGAAGTCGGTCATCTCGGGATGGGCGGCCGGCCAGCCGCCGAAGCGGGGGTCCTTGCGCACGTCGTCGAGCCGCTGGGCCCCGGGCTGGTGGAGCATCGCGGCGAGGATGCCGTGCTGGCGGGGCAGGGGGCCGATGCGGCGCCACTGCTCCTCGCCGATGCCGTCGACCACGAACTGGGCGAAGCCGCCGTGGTCGTCGGGGACGCCGAGGGCGGCGTACTCGGCGTCGAGCAGTTCGCGGGCCGAGGCGACGATCGTCTTGAGGACGTCACGGACCTCCATCTGGCGGTTCATCGCCAGCAGCGCGGTGCTCACCGCGGCCAGCCCGGCACCTGGTCCGTTGCGCATGCGCTCACCGTACCCGCGGCCGTGACCTGCCCGGATCGGGCCGCGGGTGCGGGCCGGCCACCAAAACCCTGACGCATTGCATTGCTTGCGCAACGCTCGGTGAAACTGTTACGTGCCCGATGTGAGCCCGCGCATAGGACGCACATCACTTACGAAGGCGCGTAGTGGTCAGGTAAAGGCGCCATCAGTCCTGGCGGGAGCGGGTCCGACAGTGGAATCGGGCCGTGATCGCGGGCAGCTGATCCACTATCCGGCTTCGTACGTCACACCTTTGCCACAGGATTTTGCCGCCGCTAAGAATGGCTGCCGTCGCACGGCGCCGCGGATCTCGGATCAGCGCGGCGCCTTCCTGCGGCCCTCCCTCTCGTAAAGGTGTGTGCTCATGTCTGCGTCCAGCTCTGCCGGTCATAGCCGTCTGACCAAGGCCCACAAGATGTCGATCGCCGGTGTGTCCGTCCTGGGTGCCGCCGCCCTCGCCTTCTCCCTGGTGCCCGCCGGCACCAGCGAGGCCACGGTCATCGACGCCGCCCCGGTCGCCTGGACCCACGTCATGAACAGCCAGACCAAGTCGGTCGAGCACCTGACCGCGCAGCAGAGCGCCGCCGTCAAGCAGGCCGCCGACGCCGCCGCGAAGGCCAAGGCCGAGGCCGCGGCGAAGAAGGAGCGCGACTCCAAGGAGGCCGCGAGCCGGTCCGCCGTGCGCACCCCCGTCTTCGCGAACAACCTCGACGGCTGGATCAAGGAAGCCCTCTTCATCATGAAGCGCGAGGGCATCCCGGGCACCTACGCGGGCATCCACCGCAACATCATGCGCGAGTCCAGCGGCAACCCGCGGGCGATCAACAACTGGGACATCAACGCCAAGAACGGCGTCCCGTCCAAGGGCCTGCTCCAGGTCATCTACCCGACCTTCAAGGCGTACCACGTCAAGGGCACCAAGTTCGACCAGTACGACCCGGTCGCCAACATCGTCGCCGCCTGCAACTACGCGGCCGACCGCTACGGCTCCATGGACAACGTGAACAGCGCCTACTAGGCCGTCGCGCTCCCCCCATGCCGCAGGGGCGGCACCCGGAGTCCGGGTGCCGCCCCTGCGGTGTCGTCGTACGCGGGGCGCGCCGCGGTGCCCGGCGGCGCGCCCCCCTCGACTACTTGCGCATGACCTCGGGCTCGTGGCGGCGCAGCAGGCGCTGCACGGCGAAGCCGCAGGCGATGCCGAGGACGAGCAGGACGAGGACGTCCAAGGTCCACTGGCCGGCCGTGTGGTCCCACAGCGGGTCGGTGTTCTCCGGGTGCTCCGGGTCCCACGGCGCCATCAGCTTGCCGAGGTTCAGCGTGGTGCCGGCCGCGGCGATGGCCCAGCGGGAGGGCATCAGCCAGGCGAACTGCTCCAGGCCCGGCTTGTCGTAGATCTGGAACAGGATGCCGGTGAAGACGACCTGGACGATCGCGAACATGACCAGCAGCGGCATGGTCTTCTCGGCGGTCTTCACCAGCGAGGAGATGACCAGGCCGAACATCATCGAGGTGAAGCCCAGCGCGATCACCGAGATGCAGATCTCGACGGCCGGCGACATGAACAGGCCCTCGGCGGGCAGCTCGCGCACGCTGAAGCCGATGGCGCAGATGATCACGCCCTGGATGGCCGTGATGAAGCCGAGGACGATCACCTTGGACATCAGGTACGCCGAGCGGGACAGGCCGGTGGCGCGTTCGCGCTCGTAAATGACCCGTTCCTTGATCAGCTCACGGACGGAGTTGGCGGCGCCGGAGAAGCACATGCCGACCGCGAGGATCAGCATGATCGTGCCGGCGGGGCCGTTGAAGCGGTGCGGCGGGGTCGGCGGCGCGAGGCCGAACTTCGCCGGGATGACCGTGGAGACGATGCCGAGGACCGCGGGCAGCATCAGCATCAGGGCCATGAAGCCCTTGTCCGACGCGATGACCGACACGTAGCGGCGGATCAGCGTCCACAGCTGGTCGCCCCAGCCCTGCGCCTTCGTCGGCATCATCTGCTGCGGCGTCGGCATCGCGACCTGCTGCGGGGCGACCGCGTCGAGGTCGGCGGCGTACAGCTGGTAGTGCTGCGAGCCCTTCCAGCGGCCGGCCCAGTCGTAGTCGCGGTAGTTCTCGAAGGCCGAGAACACGTCCGCCCAGGTCTGGTAGCCGAAGAAGTTCAGCGCCTCGTCCGGCGGGCCGAAGTACGCCACCGAACCACCCGGCGCCATGACCAGCAGCTTGTCGCACAGCGACAGCTCGGCCACGGAGTGGGTGACGACCAGGACCGTACGGCCGTCGTCGGCGAGGCCGCGCAGCAGCTGCATGACGTCGCGGTCCATGCCCGGGTCGAGGCCCGAGGTGGGCTCGTCGAGGAAGATCAGCGACGGCTTGGTGAGCAGCTCCAGGGCCACGGACACGCGCTTGCGCTGACCACCGGAGAGTGCGGTGATCTTCTTGTCCTTGTGGATGTCGAGCTTGAGCTCGCGCAGCACCTCGTCGATGCGGGCGGCGCGCTCGGACTCGGCGGTGTCGCCGGGGAAGCGGAGCTTGGCCGCGTACTTCAGGGCCGTCGAGACCTTGAGCTCCTTGTGCAGGATGTCGTCCTGCGGGACCAGGCCGATGCGCTGGCGGAGCTCCGCGAACTGCTTGTACAGGTTGCGGTTGTCGTACAGGACGTCGCCCTGGTTGGCGGGCCGGTAGCCGGTCAGCGCCTTGAGCAGCGTGGACTTTCCGGAGCCGGAGGGGCCGATGACGCCGATGAGCGACTTCTCCGGGACACCGAAGGTGACGTCCTTGAGGATCTGCTTGCCGCCGTCGACCGTCACCGTGAGGTGGCGGGCGGAGAAGGAGACCTCACCGGTGTCGACGAACTCCTCGAGCCGGTCGCCGACGATGCGGAAGGTGGAGTGGCCGACGCCGACGATGTCGTTCGGGCCGAGCAGCGCCGAGCCGGACTTGGCCAGCGGCTGACCGTTGACGTAGGTGCCGTTGTGGCTGCCGAGGTCGTGGATCTCGAACCGGCCGCCCGTCGAGCGGAACTCGGCGTGGTGGCGCGAGACCTGGAGGTCGGAGACGACCAGTTCGTTGTCCAGGGCACGACCGATGCGCATGACGCGGCCCACCGCGATCTGGTGGAACGTCGTCGGGCTGCGGTCGTTGTAGCCCTGGTGCCCGCCGGCCGGCTGGGCGCCGGCGGCGCCCGCGTGCGGCTGCTGGTGCTGCGGCTGCGCCTGCTGCTGCGGGACGAACGGCTGCTGCTGGTGCGGCTGCGCCTGCTGCGGCTGCTGGTACTGCTGCGGCTGCTGGTGCTGCGCCGGAGCCTGCTGGGCACCGGGCCAGGCCTGCTGCGCCTGGTGTCCCTGCGCCTGGTGCGGCTGCTGCGCCTGGTGCGCCTGGTGCGCCACGGCCGGCTGCTGCGCCGCCGCCGCGCTCACGTTGAGCCGCGGGCCGTCGGTGGCGTTGCCCAGGTGCACCGGGGTGCCCGGCGTGAGCTCGGCCTGCTGGACCCGGGCACCGTGCACGTACGTGCCGTTGGTGCTGCCGTGGTCGTCCAGGACCCAACCCCGGCCGTTCCAGGCGATGCTGGCGTGGCGCCAGGACACCCTGGCGTCATCGATGACCATGTCACCCTGGGGGTCCCGCCCCAGCGAGTACGACCTGGACGGATCCAGCGTCCAGGTCCTTCCATTCAGTTCCAGTACGAGTTCCGGCACTCCAGCCCCACTTGTTGTCCCCCGAGAAGCCCCCTGCGTCAGGGAGTCTAGGGATGGCGAACATCCGGGGGAACTATTCCAGGCCCACGGCCACAAGTGGAATTCGGGCCGGGCCCGAAGCTCCGCACCGGCCCCGCGCCCGCCGGTCGGCCGGGGGAAAAACACCCGGAGGGGCCAGAATCGGGACGTCTCGGCCCCCGGCCCCGGGGCACTCCCCCGCGCCCGGGCCGTGGCCGGGCCTGCCGCCGGGGGCGGGCGTCCACGGAGTGGTCCAGGGGGAGCCGTGGCGGGGGCGGGAGGATACGGTGGGGTGCACCATGAGCGCTTCGCAGACCTCCGACGTCCCCACCCTCCTCGTCAAGATCTTCGGCAAGGACCGTCCCGGGATCACCGCCGGGCTGTTCGACACCCTCGCCGCCTACTCGGTCGACGTGGTCGACATCGAGCAGGTGGTCACCCGTGGCCGCATCGTCCTGTGCGCCCTGGTGACCAAGCCCACGACCGGCTCCGAGGGCGAGCTGCGGGCCACCGTCCACAGCTGGGCCGAGTCCCTCAAGCTCCAGGCCGAGATCATCTCCGGTACCGGCGACAACCGGCCGCGCGGCAGCGGACGCTCCCACGTCACCGTGCTGGGCCACCCGCTCACCGCCGAGTCCACGGCCGCCATCGCCGCCCGGATCACCGCGACCGGCGGCAACATCGACCGGATCTTCCGGCTGGCCAAGTATCCGGTGACGGCGGTCGAGTTCGCCGTGTCCGGCACCGAGACCGAGCCGCTGCGCACCTCGCTGGCCCTGGCCGCCTCGCACCTCGGCGTGGACGTGGCCGTGGTGTCGGCGGGTCTGCACCGCCGGGCCCAGCGCCTGGTGGTCATGGACGTGGACTCCACGCTGATCCAGGACGAGGTGATCGAGCTGTTCGCGGCCCACGCGGGCTGCGAGGAGGAGGTCGCCGCGGTCACGGCCCGGGCGATGCGCGGGGAGCTGGACTTCGAGCAGTCGCTGCACGCCCGGGTGGCGCTGCTGGCGGGCCTGGACGCCTCGGTCGTGGACAAGGTCCGCGCGGAGGTGCGGCTGACGCCCGGCGCCCGGACGCTGATCCGTACGCTCAAGCGGCTCGGCTACCAGGTCGGAGTGGTCTCGGGCGGCTTCACGCAGGTCACGGACGACCTCAAGGAGCGGCTGGGGCTGGACTTCGCCTCGGCCAACACCCTGGAGATCGTCGACGGCAAGCTCACCGGCAAGGTGATCGGCGAGGTCGTGGACCGGGCGGGCAAGGCCCGGCTGCTGCGCCGGTTCGCCGCCGAGGCCGGGGTGCCGCTGGCGCAGACGGTCGCGATCGGCGACGGCGCCAACGACCTGGACATGCTGAACGCGGCCGGGCTCGGCGTGGCCTTCAACGCCAAGCCGGTGGTCCGGGAGGCCGCCCACACCGCGGTGAACGTGCCGTTCCTGGACGCGGTGCTGTACCTGCTGGGGATCACCCGCGAAGAGGTCGAGGCCGCGGACCTGGCCTGACCCGGCGGCACGACGGCGTACGCGAACGGGCCCGGCTCGGCAGCCGGGCCCGTCGGGCGCCGCGGGGCGTGCTCACGCGGCGGCGGTCAGCCGTGGTCCTTGGGGGTCCAGTAGTCCACGAGGGTGCCCACGCCGTGCTCCACGGTCTTCCACGAGCCCGTGAACGTGACGACGGCCAGCGCCGCGGTCGGGAAGCCCGAGCGGTTCATCCGGGCCAGGGCGTCGCCCTCGGCGCTGCCCGTGAGGGCGTCGGCCAGGGCGTGCATGCCGGGGTTGTGGCCGATGACGATCAGGTCGCCGACCTCGTCGGAGGTCTCGTTGAGCAGCGCGATGATCTCGCCGAGCGAGGCGTCGTAGAGCCGCTCCTCGTAGACGGTCCGCGGCCGCTGCGGCAGCTCGTGGACGGCGAGCTTCCAGGTCTCGCGGGTCCTGGCCGCGGTGGAGCACAGGGCCAGGTCGAACGCGATGCCGGTGGCGGCCAGCTTCAGCCCGACGGCCGGGGCGTCCTTGCGGCCGCGCTCCGCCAGCGGGCGGTCGTGGTCGGGCACGTCCGGCCAGTCGGCCTTGGCGTGCCGGAGGATGGCGATCCTGCGGGGTGTATCGGCGCTCATGGCCCCCAGCTTCGCACGAAACGGGCCATGGGGCGCAGGGTGTTGAGGGGCTCACCCGCACGGGGCGTCGTGCCGCGGCGGGCGTGCCCCGGCGCACGTCCCGGCGGCCGGGATCAGCCGAGGGCGCGCAGGATCCGGTCGGCGACGTGGGCGAGGGCGGAGCCGTCGTCGGCGGCGGCGTGGGCCTGGCCGGAGCCGGCCAGCAGGAGCAGGAGGAGCACGAAGGCCAGGGTCGGCAGCGCGAGGGCCCACCAGTGCAGGCGGGCGTCCGCGCCGGTCCCGGAACGGGTGACGGGCCGAGGGTGCGTGGGGGCCGACATGACCGCCTCCGTGGGTGTGGGGCCGGGAGTTCCTCTCTCCCGTCGAATCTAGGGATCCGAGGGCAGGCCTCCCATCCGGGGAACACCCCGGGCGACCCTGAACCTGTCCCCCTAGGGGACGGTGGGGCCAGCCCTACCCCTGCGCCCGCGCGGGGGGGGACAGCCCTACCCCGCGCCCCCCGCGGCCGGGGCGTCACGCCGCGTGCCCGCGGCCGGGGCGCGCCCTGCGCTCAGGGGGACGCCAGGGTGGCGACGACGGAGATGATCACGGTGACGACGGCCATGGCCAGCAGGACGAGGCCGAGCTTCTTGTGACCGTTCTGCGGGTTCGGTTCGAGGACGGGCATGCGGTCAGTCTCGCATGCCGCATTCGTCCTCGATCGTGCGGTCCCGGCCCGCGAGGACGCCGAGCGCGATCTGGGGCACCATCAGGGCGGCCATCAGGGTCAGCGGCAGGTCCCAGCCCCCGCTGTGCTGGTAGAGGGCGCCGACGACCAGCGGTCCGGGCAGGGAGATCAGGTAGCCGGTGCTCTGGGCGAAGGCGGAGAGCTTGGCGACGCCGGCCGGGGACTTGGCGCGCAGCCCGATCATGGTGATGGCCAGGGGGAAGGCGCAGTTGGACACGCCGAGCAGCAGGGCCCAGGCCCAGGCGCCGGCGGCCGGGGCGAGGTGGAGGCCGGCGTACCCGGCGAGCCCGAACAGGCCGAGGGTGACGGCGACGGGCCCCTGGTTGCGCAGCCGGCCGGCGACGCCGGGGATGACGAAGGCGAGCGGGACGCCCATGACCATGGTGACGGCGAGCAGCACGCCGGCCGTCCCGGCGGAGACCCCGGCGTCGCGGAAGATCTGCGGGAGCCAGCCCATGGTGACGTACGCGCCGGTGGCCTGGAGTCCGAAGTAGCAGGCCAGGGCCCAGGCGGTACGGCTGCGCACCACGCGCGGGCCGGCGTCGGTGCCGGGGCCCGCGGCGGCGGAGCCGGCGGCCCGGGCCTCGGCGCGGGCCTGCCGGCGGGTCCGGCGGGCCAGCGGCAGCCAGGGCAGGACGGCGGCCAGGGCGAGCCCGGCCCAGATCAGCAGGCCGGTGCGCCAGCTGCCGCCGAGGGCGTCGGTCAGCGGGACGGTCGCGGCGGCGGCCAGCGAGGTGCCGGCGGCCAGGGCCATGGAGTACAGGCCGGTCATGGTGCCGACCCGGCCGGGGAACCAGCGCTTGACGATCACCGGCAGCAGCACGTTGGTCAGGGCGATGCCGGCGAGGGTGAGGGCGCTGGCGGCCAGGAAGCCGGCCGCGTTCGAGGTGAAGGGCCGGATCAGCAGGCCGGCGGAGACGGCGGCCATGCCGGCGCAGACGACCACGGCGGGGCCGAAGCGGCGGGAGAGCCGGGGCGCGGTGATGCCGAAGACGGCGAAGCACAGGGCCGGGACGGAGGTGATCAGTCCGGCGACGGTGCCGCTCATGCCGAGGCCGGTGCGGACCTCCTCGAACAGGGCGCCGAGGCTGGTGATGGCGGGCCGCAGGTTCAGGGCGGCCAGCACGATGCCGACGACGAGGACGGGGCCGAGCCAGGCCGGTTGCGCCGTGCCGGGGGCCTGGGCGGTGGTGCCGGGGCCGGTCGGGGCGGGCTGCGGGGCGCCGGGGCGCCGGGCGGAGGTGGAGGAGGCGTCGGGCCGGTCGAGGGTGGGGAGGAGGTCGTCGGACATGGAGCCATCATAGAATCATGGGATGATTGGTTGTCCACCCGGACGGCCGGCACCCCGTAGGTTGTCCCCACCCGTTAGCACTCCGTTCAGCCGAGAGGGCCCCATGCCGCTGACGTCTCCCCGGCGCTCCGCGCTGGTCGACCAGGTGATCGCCCAGCTCCGTAACCAGATCACCTCGGGCGAGTGGCCGGTCGGCTCCCGCATCCCCACCGAACCCGAGCTGGTCGAGCTGCTGGGCGTGGCCCGCAACACCGTGCGCGAGGCCGTACGGGCGCTGGCGCACAACGGGCTGCTGGACATCCGCCAGGGCTCGGGCACGTACGTGCTGGCCACCAGCGAGCTGGCCGGGGTGATGCACCGGCGGTTCGCCGGGGCCGACCCCCGGCACATCGCGGAGCTCCGCTCGACGCTGGAGTCCTCGGCCGCCCGGCTGGCGGCGCAGCGCCGTACGGAACGGGACATGGCCCAGCTCGACGCGCTGCTCGCGCGGCGCGAGGAGGCGTGGGGGTCCGGGGACGCCGAGCGGTTCGTGGCGGCGGACATGGCGCTGCACATGGCGGTGGTGGCGGCGGCCCACAACGACGTCCTGGGCGAGCTGTACGCCGACCTCGGCGATCTGGTGCGGGACTGGCTGCGGGCCGACGTGGGCACGGAGCTGACCCCGCAGTCCCATCTGGACCACGGGCGGCTGATCGAGGCGATCCGGCGCGGCGACGCGGACACGGCGGCCTCGGAGGCGGCGGGCTACCCGTTCGTGTGCCTGGGCAAGGAGTAGCGGGCGGCAGCCCTCCACGCGGGGCGGGCGGGCCGGTCAGGGCCGTTGGTGGCTGACCCAGGCCGCGCGGACCTCCTTCCAGCACCGGCCGGCGAGCTCCGCGCGCCCGGCGGGGCCCACGGCCACCGGCGCGGCGTCGCTGTCCAGGTCCCACCAGCGGTCGCACTCGACGTGCAGGCGGACCCGGTCGGTCCGGGCGAACCGGTTGTGGCAGTGCGCGGTGACGGTCGAGCCGTCGATGCGGGTGGCGCAGTCCGCGCCGAAAAGGTCCCCGGCCGGGGTGCGGGCGGGCTGTGCGGGTGGTTCGGCGGCGACGTCGGCGACGTCGGCGACGTCCACCAGGGCCGGGGCGACGGTCCCGGGGCCCGGCGCGGGCTCCGCGTCCGGGGTCTGCGCGGTCGCCCAGGGGACCAGGACACCGGTCAGGACGACCGAGGTGACCAGCAGTGATACCGCTCGGCTCCGCCTCGTGCGCACTCCCGTACCTCCTCCCCGCGGTGCGCCGGGAAGATCCCGACCCGGCCAGTTTGCCGGTATGCGCCCGCATTCTCGACTCGGGAAGATCCGGTCGGGCGGCGCGTCGCGGCAACCGCGGGCACCCGGCCGGAAGACGGCGAAGGCCGCGCCTCCCGAGGAGGCGCGGCCTTCGACCGCTGCGGACCGGTGGGGTCAGGCGCCCATCATGTGCACGCCGCCGTCGACGTGCACGATCTCGCCGGTGGTCTTCGGGAACCACTCCGACAGCAGCGCGACGATGGCGCGGCCGGCCGGCTCGGGGTCGGACATGTCCCACTCCAGCGGGGAGCGGTGGTTCCACACCTCGGCCAGGTCGGAGAAGCCCGGGATGGACTTCGCCGCCATGGAGCCGAGCGGGCCGGCGGAGACCAGGTTGCAGCGGATGTTCTCCTTGCCCAGGTCGCGGGCGAGGTAGCGGCTGGTGGCCTCCAGCGCGGCCTTGGCCGGGCCCATCCAGTCGTACTGCGGCCAGGCGAACTGCGCGTCGAAGGTGAGGCCGACGACGGCCGCGCCCTCCGCCGGGAACAGCGGCTTGCAGGCCATGGTCAGCGACTTCAGCGAGAACGCCGAGACGTGCATCGCGGTGGCGACGGACTCGAACGGCGTGTTCAGGAAGTTGCCGCCGAGGGCGTCCTGCGGGGCGAAGCCGATCGAGTGGACGACGCCGTCGAGGCCGCCCAGCTCGTCGCGCACGACCTGCTCCAGGCGGGCGAGGTGCTCGTCGTTGGTGACGTCGAGCTCGATCACCTTGACGGGCTTGGGGAGCTTCTTGGCGATGCGCTCGGTGAGCGTCGGCCGGGGGAACGCGGTGAGGATGATCTCCGCGCCCTGCTCCTGGGCCAGCTTGGCGGCGTGGAAGGCGATGGACGACTCCATCAGCACACCCGTGATCAGGATGCGCTTGCCGTCGAGAATTCCGCTCATGTGATCAGTGACCCATGCCCAATCCGCCGTCAACGGGAATGACGGCTCCGGTGATGTACGAGGCGGCGTCGGAGGCCAGGAAGCTCACGGCTGCGGCGATCTCCTCCGGCTGCGCGTAGCGGCCGAGCGGGACCTGCGCGACGATGCCGGCGCGCTGCTCGTCGGTGAGCACCTTCGTCATGTCGGTGTCCACGAACCCGGGCGCCACGACGTTGAAGGTGATGTTGCGGGAGCCCAGCTCACGGGCGAGCGAGCGGGCGAAGCCCACGAGGCCCGCCTTGGAGGCGGCGTAGTTGGCCTGGCCGGCCGAGCCGAGCAGTCCGACGACGGAGGAGACCAGCACGACACGGCCCTTCTTCGCGCGGAGCATGCCGCGGTTGGCGCGCTTGACCACGCGGAAGGTGCCGGTGAGGTTGGTGTCCAGGACGGAGGTGAAGTCCTCCTCGGACATCCGCATCAGCAGCTGGTCCTTGGTGATGCCGGCGTTCGCCACCAGCACCTCGACGGGACCGTGCTTGTCCTCGATCTCCTTGTAGGCCTGCTCCACCTGCTCGGAGTCGGTGATGTCGCAGCGGACCGCCAGCACCCCGAGCTCGGTGAGGGCCTCCGGCGGCTCACCCGAGCGGTACGTGATCGCGACCTTGTCGCCGGCCTCGGCGAAGGCGCGGGCGATGGCGAGGCCGATGCCCCGGTTTCCTCCGGTGACGAGAACCGAGCGGCTCAACGGATCACCCTTTCGCTAGCGGACTGCTCACAGCTTCTACGTCGCAACCTATCGGCAGTCTCGTCCGGCCACGGGATCGACCCCTGACAGTGGCTGCCGACGCACTCTGTCGGGTCCCTACAGTGCGCCCACCGGCGCGAGCCCGGAATTTCCCGGGAACACGCCCGGCTCCTCATGATTCACTTCAGGGGATGGCCGTCGCAGGTGAGCATCCCGGAGGGAACAACCGTCGTGCCCCATGACATCGATCAGTCATTCCTGGCGCTGCCGCTGCGGGCGCTCGCCGACGCGGCGCTCGCCCGGGCCCGCGCGCTCGGCGCGGACCACGCCGATTTCCGGCTGGAGCGGATCCGCAACGCCTCCTGGCGGCTGCGGGACGCCAAGCCCGCCGGCGGGTCCGACACCACCGACCTCGGGTACGCGGTGCGCGTGGTGCACGGGGGCAGCTGGGGGTTCGCCTCGGGCGTGGACCTCACCATGGACGGGGCGGCCCGGGTCGCCTCGCAGGCCGTGGCGATGGCGCAGCTGTCCGCCAAGGTGATCCAGGCGGCGGGGTCCGACGAGCGCGTGGAGCTCGCCGACGAGCCGGTGCACGCCGACCGGACGTGGGTCTCCGCCTACGACGTGGACCCGTTCTCCGTGCCGGACGAGGACAAGGCGGCGCTGCTGGCCGACTTCAGCGCCCGCATGCTGCGCGCCGAGGGCGTGGCGCACGTGGACGCCTCGCTGCTCGCCGTGCACGAGAACAAGTTCTACGCCGACACCGCCGGCACCACGACCACCCAGCAGCGGGTGCGCGTCCACCCGCAGCTGACCGCGGTCGCCGTGGACGCCAAGACCGGCGAGTTCGACTCCATGCGCACCATCGCCCCGCCGGTCGGGCGCGGCTGGGAGTACCTGACCGGCACGGGCTGGGACTGGGACGCCGAGCTGGAGGAGATCCCCGTCCTGCTCGCCGAGAAGATGCGCGCGCCGAGCGTCGAGGCGGGCCGCTACGACCTGGTCGTGGACCCGTCCAACCTCTGGCTGACGATCCACGAGTCGATCGGCCACGCCACCGAGCTGGACCGGGCGCTCGGCTACGAGGCCGCGTACGCGGGCACCTCGTTCGCCACGTTCGACCAGCTGGGCACGTTGCGGTACGGCTCCTCGATCATGAACGTCACCGGTGACCGGACCGCCGAGCACGGCCTGGCCACGATCGGCTACGACGACGAGGGCGTCGAGGCGCAGAGCTGGGACCTCGTCAAGGACGGCACCCTGGTCGGCTACCAGCTGGACCGGCGGATCGCGAAGCTGACGGGCCTGGGCCGCTCCAACGGCTGCGCCTTCGCCGACTCCCCCGGGCACGTCCCGGTGCAGCGGATGGCCAACGTCTCCCTCCAGCCGGACCCCGGCGGGCTGTCGACCGAGGACCTGATCGGCGGCGTCGAGCGCGGGATCTACGTGGTCGGCGACCGGTCCTGGTCGATCGACATGCAGCGGTACAACTTCCAGTTCACCGGACAGCGCTTCTTCAGGATCGAGAACGGGCGGCTGGCCGGCCAGCTGCGCGACGTGGCCTACCAGGCGACCACGACCGAGTTCTGGGGCTCGATGGAGAAGGTCGGCGGCCCGCAGACGTACGTCCTGGGCGGCGCCTTCAACTGCGGGAAGGCCCAGCCGGGCCAGGTCGCGGCGGTCTCCCACGGCTGCCCGTCCGCGCTGTTCCGTGACGTCAACATCCTGAACACCACCCAGGAGGCCGGCCGATGAGCACGCTTTCGAACGGGCGCACCAAGCCGCACGAGATCGTCGAGCGGGCCCTGGAGCTGTCCACGGCCGACGGCTGCGTCGTGATCGCGGACGAGGAGTCCACCGCCAACCTGCGCTGGGCGCGCAACGCGCTGACCACCAACGGCGTGACCCGCACCCGCACCCTGACCGTGATCGCGACCGTCGACGGCAAGGAGGGCACCGCCTCGGGCGTCGTCTCCCGGGCCGCCGTCACCGCCGAGGACCTGGAGCCGCTGGTCCGGGCCGCCGAGGCGGCCGCGCGCGGGGCGGGCCCCGCCGAGGACGCCCAGCCGCTGGTGACCGGTACCCCGGCGTCCGCCGACTTCACCGAGCCTCCGGCCGAGACCTCCTCGGCGGTCTTCGCCGACTTCGCCCCGGCCCTCGGCGAGGCCTTCGCCCGGGCCCGGGCCGGTGGCCGGGAGCTGTACGGCTTCGCCAACCACGAGCTGGTCAGCACCTACGTCGGCACCTCCACGGGGCTGCGGCTGCGGCACGACCAGCCCAACGGGACCCTGGAGCTCAACGCGAAGTCCCCGGCGGCCGACGGCCGGCTGCGCTCGGCCTGGGCCGGCCGGCCCACCCGGGACTTCAAGGACGTGGACCCGCTGGCGCTGGACGCCGACCTCGCCGTCCGGCTGGGCTGGGCCGAGCGCCGGGTCGAGCTGCCCGCGGGCCGGTACGAGACCCTGCTGCCGCCGACCGCGGTGGCGGACCTGCTGATCTACCAGATGTGGTCGGCGTCGGCCCGGGACGCGGCGGAGGGCCGTACGGTCTTCTCCCGCCCCGGCGGCGGCACCCGGATCGGCGAGAAGCTGTCCGAGCTGCCGCTGACGCTGCGCAGCGACCCGGCGGAGCCGGGCCTGGAGTGCGCCCCGTTCGTGATCGCGCACAGCTCGGGCGACGACGTCTCCGCGTTCGACAACGGCCTGCCGGTCCCGCCGACCGACTGGATCCGCGACGGCGAGCTGCACCGGCTGGCCACCACCCGGCACACGGCCGCCCTGACCGGGCTGCCGCAGGCGCCGGGCTTCGGGAACCTGATCCTGGACGCCGGGGGCGAGAAGTCCCTGGACGAGATGGTCGCGGCGACCGAGCGGGGCCTGCTGCTGACCTGCCTGTGGTACATCCGCGAGGTCGACCCGGCCACGCTGCTGCTGACGGGCCTGACCCGGGACGGCGTCTACCTGGTGGAGGACGGGCAGGTCGTGGGCGAGGTGAACAACTTCCGGTTCAACGAGTCCCCGGTGGACCTGCTGTCGCGGGCGACCGAGGCGGGCCGGACCGAGAAGACGCTGCCGCGCGAGTGGAGCGACTGGTTCACCCGGGCGGCGATGCCGGCGCTGCGCGTCCCGGACTTCAACATGAGCTCGGTCAGCAAGGGCGTCTGACCCCCATAGACTGAAAGCTGCCCATCAAGCATCGAAGGAGTCGAGAGACCGTGACGGACATCGTCGACGAACTGAAGTGGCGCGGGCTCTTCGCCCAGTCCACCGACGAAGAGGCCCTGCGCAAGGCCTTCGCGGACGGTCCCGTCACGTTCTATTGCGGCTTCGACCCGACGGCGGCCTCGCTGCACGTCGGCCACCTGGTCCAGGTGCTGACCGTACGCCGGCTCCAGCAGGCCGGGCACCGGCCGCTGGCGCTGGTCGGCGGGGCCACGGGCCAGATCGGGGACCCGCGGCCGACGGCCGAGCGCACCCTGAACGACCCGGAGACCGTCGCGGCCTGGGTGGCGCGGCTGCGCGCCCAGATCGAGCCGTTCCTGTCCTTCGAGGGCGAGAACGCGGCCGTCATGGTCAACAACCTGGACTGGACGGCGGGCATGTCCGCCATCGAGTTCCTGCGGGACATCGGCAAGCACTTCCGGGTCAACAAGATGCTGACCAAGGACTCGGTCGCGCGCCGGCTGGAGTCGCAGGAGGGCATCAGCTACACCGAGTTCAGCTACCAGCTGCTGCAGGGCATGGACTTCCTGGAGCTGTACCGCCGCTACGGCTGCACGCTCCAGCAGGGCGGCTCCGACCAGTGGGGCAACCTGGTGGCCGGCCTCGACCTGATCCACAAGCTGGAGCCGCACGCGAACGTGCACGCGCTGGCGACGCCGCTGATGGTCAAGGCGGACGGCACCAAGTTCGGCAAGACCGAGGGCGGGGCCGTGTGGCTCGACCCGGAGATGACCACCCCGTACGCGTTCTACCAGTTCTGGCTGAACGTGGACGACCGGGACATCTCCACCTACATGCGGATCCTGTCCTTCAAGAGCCGCGAGGAGCTGGAGGCGCTGGAGGCGCAGACCGCCGAGCGTCCGCAGGCGCGCGCCGCGCAGCGGGCGCTCGCGGAGGAGCTGACCGCGCTGGTGCACGGCCCCGAGCAGGCGGCGGCCGTGATCGCCGCCTCGAAGGCGCTGTTCGGCCAGGGCGAGCTGGCGGAGCTGGACGAGGCCACGCTCGCGGCGGCCCTGTCCGAGCTGCCGCACGCCAAGGTCGCCGCGCCGGCCCCGGTGCCGGACCTGTTCGCCGAGACCGGTCTGGTCGCCAGCAAGTCGGCCGGGCGCCGGACGGTGAAGGAGGGCGGTGCCTACGTGAACAACGTCAAGATCACCGCCGAGGACGCGGTCCCCGCCAAGGAGGACCTGCTGCACGGGCGCTGGCTGGTGCTGCGCCGCGGCAAGAAGAACCTGGCGGCGGTCGAGGTCACCGGCTGACCCGGCCGACCCGACCGGCGAGGAGAACGGCGAAACGGCCAGGGCCCGCGGCCCTGGCCGTTTCCTCATGCCGTGGTGCGCCTCTTGCCGCGGACGGACATGTAGACCATGTCGCCGAGACCCACGACGACGACGGCTCCGATCAGCTGGAGCAGGTGCCGGATCCAGTCGATCCCGCGGGTGTCCGCCACTCCGATCCAGCCCGCGACGGCGTTGCCGAGGATGCCGCCGGCGATGCCGAACAGCGTGGTCAGCCACAGCGGCTGGTGCTGCTTGCCCGGCAGGACGGCCCGGGCCAGGAGGCCGAGCACGAAACCGACGATGATGGCCCACAACCACTGCATGGCGCGCCTCCAAAAGGGCGGGATGTCCGCATGTGCGCTTCAGTTTCGACCCGTACGGCCCAGCGCGCATGTCGGACGGCTCCGTTCGGGGCACACCCCCTCCCTCACCGGTACCGCAGGGGCGGGCGTACCGTGGAGACGTGAAGAAGCGGAACGGATCCGAGGTCTTCCGGATCACCGGGGCCCGCATGGGCCTCTCCGAAGACGTGCGCGGGCGGCAGCGCCGCTATGTCATCTCGATGACGATCAGGACGCTGTCGGTGATCGCGACCGTCCTCCTGTGGAACGTCCAGCGCCCGCTGGCGGTGGTGACCCTGATCGCGGGCGCGCTGCTGCCCTACATCGCCGTGGTCATCGCCAACGCGGGGCGCGAATCGGCCCCCTCCCTGCCGTCGCATTTCGTCCCCTCACCTGTGCGTCCGGCTCTGGAAACGGCAAACCTCAAGAAAAGCTCAGATCAATCATGAAGTTCCGGTGCACCGCACCGGCTCCTGCGTGACATACTGCCTACGCGCTCCGCATCCCCCGTCGGAGCGACGGACCGACGCCGGGCAGCTCCCCCCGTGGCTGCTCGGCGTCGTCATGTCCGGGACCTCCTCGGCGCCTCCCCGTCCTACCGGATCTTCTAGGGTTGAGGCGTGAACCTCTTCCCCGAACAGGGCCCCGACGCCGACACCCCTCCCGTCTGCTCCGCCAAGGGCTGCCGGGTGCCGGCCGTGTGGGTGCTCGCCTGGAACAACCCGAAGCTGCACACGCCGGAGCGGCGCAAGACGTGGCTGGCGTGCGAGGAGCACCGCGAGCACCTCAGCCAGTTCCTGGGCGTGCGCGGTTTCCTCAAGGACGTGGTGACCCTGGAGGAGTGGTCAGCCGCCGATCGCTGACATCGGCCGGTCGGGCTGGAGGAAGGACGGGTCGTCGAGGCCGGAGCCGGCCTTCTTGCCCCACATGGCCACCTTCCACAGCCGCGCGATCTCCTCGTCCGGGGCGCCCGAGCGCAGCGCGCCGCGCAGGTCGGACTCCTCGGTGGCGAACAGGCAGGTGCGGACCTGGCCGTCGGCGGTGAGCCGGGTGCGGTCGCAGGCGCGGCAGAACGGCCGGGTGACCGAGGCGATGACGCCGACGGTGGCCGGACCGCCGTCGACCAGCCAGCGTTCGGCCGGGGCGGCGCCGCGGGCCTCCTGGCCCTCCTCGGTCAGCTCGAAGCGGGTGCGCAGCGAGGCGAGGATGTCCCCGGCGGTGATCATGCCGTCGCGCTTCCAACCGTGCTGGGCGTCCAGCGGCATCTGCTCGATGAAGCGCAGCTCGTAGCCCTGCTCGACGGCCCAGGCCAGGAGGTCGGGCGCCTCGTCGTCGTTGAGCCCGGGCATCAGGACCGCGTTGACCTTGACGGGGGTCAGGCCGGCGTCGCGCGCGGCGGCCATGCCCTCGACGACGTCCTTGTGGCGGTCGCGCCGGGTGAGGGTCTTGAAGACCTCGGGCCGCAGGGTGTCCAGGGAGACGTTGACCCGGTCGAGCCCGGCGGCCTTGAGGGCCTGCGCGGTGCGCTTGAGGCCGATGCCGTTGGTGGTCAGCGACATCCGGGGGCGGGGCTCCAGGGCGGCGCACCGCTCGACGATGCCGACCAGGCCGGGCCGCAGCAGGGGCTCACCGCCGGTGAAGCGGACCTCGGTGATCCCGAGGTGGGTGACGGCTATCCGGACCAGCCGGACGATTTCGTCGTCGGTGAGCAGGTCGGGCTTCGCCAGCCACTGCAGGCCCTCCTCGGGCATGCAGTACGTGCAGCGCAGGTTGCACCGGTCGGTGAGCGAGACGCGCAGGTCAGTGGCCACGCGGCCGAAGGTGTCGATGAGCACTGTGGGCCCCCTCCCCTGTCCGGATCAAAGGTTCAGCGATGCTTTCGAGCCTACGCGAGGAAGGTCACCCGTAGGGGGGAGCAAAGGAACCAGACGTGACGTGGCCGTGTCGTACGGAAGTACGACACGGCCACGTCCGGTGTGCGGACGGTGTCAGTGCGCCCCCGCGCCGGTGAGGGAGCGCACCTCCAGCTCGGCGTACTTCTGCGGGTCGGCGGGCTCCTTGGACAGGACGGTACCCAGCCAGCCCAGCAGGAAGGCGAGCGGGATGGAGATCAGGCCGGGGTTCTCCAGGGGGAACCAGTAGAAGTCGACGTTCTTGAACATCGAGGTCGGCTTGCCGGAGACCACCGGGGAGAACAGCACCAGGCCCACGGCGCTGATCAGGCCGCCGTAGATCGACCAGAGGGCGCCGGTGGTGGTGAAGCGCTTCCAGAAGAGGCTGTACAGGATGGTCGGCAGGTTGGCGGAGGCGGCGACCGCGAAGGCGAGCGCGACCAGGCCGGCCACGTTCATGTCGCGGGCCAGGGCGCCGAGGCCGATGGCGACGGCGCCGATGACCACGGTGGCCCAGCGGGCAGCGCGCACCTCCTCGGTCTCGGAGGCCTTGCCCCGGCGGATCACGTTGACGTACAGGTCGTGGGCGAAGGACGACGAGGAGGCCAGGGTCAGGCCGGCGACCACGGCGAGGATGGTGGCGAAGGCCACCGCCGAGATCACGGCGAGCAGGATGGCGCCGCCGGTGGAGTCGGGGCCGCCGCCGAGCTCCTGGGCGAGCAGCGGGGCCGCGGTGTTGCCGGCCGGGTTCGAGGCGATGATGTCGGCCCGGTCGAGCAGGGCCGCGGCCCCGAAGCCGAGGGCGATGGTCATCAGGTAGAAGGCGCCGATGATGCCGATGGCCCAGTTGACGGACTTACGGGCGGCCTTGGCGGTGGGCACGGTGTAGAAGCGGATCAGGATGTGCGGCAGGCCCGCGGTGCCCAGGACCAGGGCCAGGCCCAGGGAGACGAAGTCGAGCTTGGTCTCGGCGGTCTTGCCGTACTTCAGGCCCGGCTCCAGGAAGCTCGTGCCCTTGCCGCTGTTCTCGGCGGCCTTGCCTAGCAGCTCCGAGACGTTGAAGTTGAACTTCCACATCACCAGCAGGGTGAGCAGCAGGGCGCCGGCGATCAGCAGGACCGCCTTGACCATCTGCACCCAGGTGGTGCCCTTCATGCCGCCGATGGTGACGTAGACGATCATCAGGACGCCGACCAGGGCGACGATGCCGACCTTGCCGCCGTCGCTGGTGATGCCCAGGAGCAGCGAGACCAGCACACCGGCGCCCGCCATCTGGGCCAGCAGGTAGAAGATCGACACCACGATGGTGGAGACCCCGGCGGCGGTGCGCACGGGCCGCTGGCGCATCCGGTACGCCAGGACGTCGCCCATGGTGTAGCGGCCGGAGTTGCGCAGCGGCTCGGCCACCAGCAGCAGGGCCACCAGCCAGGCCACGAGGAAGCCGATGGAGTACAGGAAGCCGTCGTAGCCGAAGAGGGCGATGGCGCCGGCGATGCCCAGGAAGGACGCGGCGGACATGTAGTCGCCGGAGATGGCCAGGCCGTTCTGGAAGCCGGTGAACTGCCGGCCGCCGGCGTAGAAGTCGGCGGCGCCGCGGGTCTGGCGGCCGGCCCAGACGGTGATGAACAGCGTGGCGACGACGAAGGCGCCGAACAGGCTGATGATGAGCGGCCGGTGCTCGGAGGCGCCCACGGCCAGGGTGCCGACGGCGAGGGGGGTGGTCATTCTCCGGCCTCCAGGCGGGACTTGAGGGCCTGGGCCTTGGGGTCGAGCGCACGGGCGGCGTGCCGGGAGTAGAGCCAGGCGATCAGGAAGGTGGTGGCGAACTGGCCGAGCCCGAGGACGAGTGCCACGTTGATGTTGCCGAAGACCTTCGCCCCCATGAAGCCGCCGGCGTAGTTGGACAGCAGGACGTACAGCAGGTACCAGGCGATGAAGGCCACGGTGAGCGGGAACGCGAAGGACCGGTGGGCCTTGCGCAGTTCCCCGAACTCCGGGCTCTGCTGCACGGCCGCGAACTGTTCGGCCCCCGGGCTCGCCGGGCGCGTGTCCGCGCCGCCGGGGGGTGGCGCTGCTTCGGTGGTCACGGGTGGTTCTCCTTGTGACGCGAGTGCGGTGGGGACGGGCGTGAACTCCTGCGGGGGCCGGGCGTACGGGCCTCCTCTGTCCCAGAGCACGTACCGCACGCCGGGACCGTTCAACACCCGCCGGATCTTTCCTTGGCCGATTTCTCCAACCCATGGCGCAAAGGGGGGTGGCGGCGCTAGCTTCACCTGTCATGAACCCGTCCAGGCGCGACCCGCGTCCGGACGGCTTTTTCACGAGATGTGGAGACCCCATGGCTCTTTCGGGATCGCGTACGTCCGGCACGCACCGCCGCGCCCTCACGGTGCCGGTGGGGCTGGCCCTCACGGCCTCCCTCGCCTTCCTGCCCGCCGTCGCGGCCTCCGCCGCGCCGGCCGACGCGGTGGCGACGGCCAGGACCGCGACCGCGGACGGCCCCAAGCTGTCGTACGTGGCGAACCTGACGGCGTACGGCACCGTGGAGCAGGCGACGAAGGCCGTCGAGGCCGCCGGCGGCACCGTGGTGACCGCCTATGAGCAGATCGGCGTCGTCGTCGCGCACTCCCAGAACCCCGACTTCGCCAAGGCCCTGCGCGCCAAGCGCAGCCTGTTCGTGTCGGTCGGCGCCACCCGCACGGCCCCCCTGACGCCGGTGCAGACCACCGAGGAGGGGAGCACCCAGCAGCTGAGCGCGGCGGACGCCGCCAGGTCCGCCGCGGTGGCGGAGGCGGGTCAGGAGCCGCTGGAGCCCAACCAGTGGGACCTGCGCGCGATCAAGGCGGACCAGGCTCACCAGATCAACGATGGCAGCCAGGACGTCACCGTGGGCGTCATCGACACGGGTGTCGACGACACTCACCCCGACCTCGCCCCGAACTTCTCCCGGACGCAGTCGGCCAACTGCGTGGGCGGCGTCGCCGACACCTCCGAGGGCGCCTGGCGCCCGTACGCCGACGGCAGCGACCACGGCACCCACGTGGCGGGCACCATAGCCGCCGCCCGCAACGCGCAGGGCATCGCCGGTGTGGCCCCCGGCGTGAAGGTGGCCGGCATCAAGGTGAGCGAGCCGGGGACCAGCCTCTTCTACACCGAGGCGGTCGTGTGCGGCTTCATGTTCGCCGCCGAGAAGGGGATCGAGGTGACCAACAACAGCTACTACGTCGATCCCTGGCTCTACAACTGCAAGTCCGACGACGACCAGAAGGCGCTGGTGGAGGCCCTCACCCGGGCGACGAAGTACGCCGAGCGCAAGGGCGTGCTGAGCGTGGCCTCGGCCGGCAACTCCAACCACGACCTGGGGTCGCACGCGATCCTGGACGACTCCAGCCCCAACGACACCACCCCGGTGCCGCGGACCATCGACCCGCACGAGTGCCTGGACCTCCCGACGCAGCTGCCCGGTGTGGTCACCGTCAGCGCCACCGGTGACCAGGGCCTGAAGTCGTACTACTCCAGCTACGGCCTCGGCGTCGTCGACGTGGCGGCCCCCGGCGGCGACAAGTGGCAGGTCCCGGCCACGCCCGACGCCAACGGCCGGGTGCTCTCCACCCTCCCGGGCGGCGGCTACGGCTACAAGCAGGGCACCTCGATGGCCGCCCCGCACGTCGCGGGCGTGGCGGCGCTGCTCAAGAGCGCCCACCCGACGGCCACGCCGTCGCAGCTGCAGTCCATGCTCAAGGCGCAGGCCACCAAGGCGACCTGCCCGGAGAAGGTCTACGACAACACCGGCAACCTGATCGACGCCACCACCTGCCGGACCAAGTGGGGCCAGACGGGCTACTACGGCTACGGCGTGGTGGACGCGCTCAAGGCCGTGAAGTAGTCCTCACGGACGCACGGGAGAGCGGGGCCGGCCGGGAGATGTCTCCCGGCCGGCCCCGCCGCCGTACGGCAAGGGGTGGCCCGGGCAGTCGGTCGGGGCGGGCGGTCGGGGCAGCCGGTCAGGGCTTGATGAGCACCTTCAGGGCGCTGCGGTCGTCCATGGCCCGGTAGCCGTCGGGCACCTCGTCGAGGCCGACGGCGCGGTCGAACACCGGGGCCGGGTCGATCGTGCCGTTCAGCACGTCCTGCAGCAGCTCGGGGATGTAGGCGCGGACCGGTGCCACGCCGCCGCGCAGGCTGATGTTGCGGTCGAACATGACGCCCAGGTCGAGGCCGGTGCCGCTGCCGTGCGGGACGCCGACGTAACCGACGGCGCCGCCGTCGCGGGTGATGTTGACGGCGGTGCGCATGGACTGCTCGGTGCCGACCGCCTCGATGACCGCGTGGGCTCCCTGGCCCCGGGTCAGCTCCCGTACGGCGTGCTCGGCGGCCTCGCCGCGCTCGGCGACGACGTCGGTGGCGCCGAAGAGCTTGGCGATGTCGGTGCGGGCCGCGTGCCGGCCCAGGGCGATGATCCGCTCGGCGCCGAGCCGCTTGGCGGCGAGGACGCCGCACAGGCCGACGGCCCCGTCACCGACCACGGCGACGGTGGCCCCGGGGCGGACGCCCGCGCCCAGCGCGGCGTGGTGGCCGGTGCCCATGACGTCGGAGAGCGCGAGCAGGCCGGTCAGCAGGTGGTCGTCGGAGGCCGCCGCGGCAGGCAGCTTGACCAGGGTGCCGTCGGCCTGCGGGACCCGCACGGCCTCGCCCTGGCCGCCGTCGTGGCCGACCGAGCCCCAGAAGCCGCCGTGGGTGCAGGAGGTGTAGAGGCCCTCGACGCAGTAGTCGCAGGTGCCGTCGGACCACATGAACGGCGCCACCACGAGGTCGCCGGCCTTCAGCGAGCCGACCGCCGACCCGGTCTCCTCGACCACGCCGAGGAACTCGTGGCCGATGCGCTGGCCCGGCTGCCGCTGCGCCTCGCCGCGGTAGGCCCACAGGTCGCTGCCGCAGATGCAGGCCCGCAGGACGCGCACCACCGCGTCGGTCGGGTCCTGGAGCGCGGCGTCCGGCACCTCCTCCACGCGGATGTCGTGCGGGGCGTGGATGACGGTGGCGCGCATGGGGGTCCTTCAGCGGTCGATCGGGTGTTCAGGCAGGTGATGCCTCGGGTGCAGACGCCGTACGGCCGGTGAGTATTCCCCGGGCCAGCAGGTACTGGGCCGCCAGGTACGTGAGCATGATCCAGAAGTCGGGCCGGGGCAGCTGCGGCCAGGCGGCGACGCCGGTGGCGATCAGCGAGTCGGACAGCAGGAACAGCGCCCCGCCCGTCCCGGCGGTCCGGCCGAGCGTGCCGGAGCGCGCCGCCATGGCGGTCAGCAGCAGGCTGTAGCCGGCGACGGGGACGCGCAGCTCGGCGGGCAGGTCGCCCCAGAGCAGGCCGACGGTGCCGACGAGCGCGACGGCGTACGCGGCGGTCAGCCGGAGGTCGGCGGGCCGCCGGCCGAAGAGCACGAGGTAGCAGACGTGGCCGAGGGCGAAGGAGCCCATGCCGACCAGGAAGGCGGCGTCGGCGTCGAAGAGCAGCGCGACGTCCCCGCCCCAGCCGAACAGCAGCGCGGCGAGCAGCAGGCGCGGGGCGCCGAGGGCGCGGACGTGCAGCGCGAGCAGGGGCATCAGCAGCGGCTTGAAGATCTGGTGCCCCAGCTGCCAGTCGGCGAGCAGCGCGCCGAGGTCCAGTGCGGCGGCGACGGCGAAGCCGAGGAGGGCGGCGGCCGCGAGCCGGTCCCGGCGGGCGGCGGAGGCGCAGGCCGGCGTGGGCCGCCTCATCGCGGGTCGTGTAGCGCCGCTCGGCGATCAGCTCCCGCAGGTATGCGCTGAACTCCACCGAGGCCCGCCCGAAGAGAGGGCGATTCAGGC
>NZ_JAJAUY010000067.1 GCF_020532625.1 Streptomyces antimicrobicus
CCGGGACCGACGGCGAGCCCGGCGGGCGGCCGGCCGGGTCCGCGGCCGGGTCCGACGGCGAGCCCGGCGGACTGCCTGCGGGGTTGGTGCGCGCGCTGCGCCAAGGGCTGCCGAAGGTGGGACCCGGTCCGCTGCTGTCCGCGCTCGGCGCGCTGCGGGTGCGGGCCGAGGACCGGACCGGGCGGCGCCGGGTGTTCTTCCCCGGCGGCGAGGTGACCCGCGCCCTCGCGGTGCCGGAGCGGCGCCCGCCGCTGCCCGCCCGCCACGTGACGCAGGCCGTGGCGCTGCTGGAGGCCGAGCTGCTCCGGCGCTTCGCCGCGGCCGGCGAGCGCGGCGCGCGGGGGCAGGGCCAGGGCGACCCTGACGGCGGGGACGTCGGCGGCGGGGGCCTCGGCGGCGGGGGCGTCGACGGTGGCCGTGGCGGTGGCGCGTACGAGCTCGCCGTGCTCGACACGGACCTGGCCGACCTGACCGTCCCCTTCACCGAGCGCGCCACGGCCAGGGCCCTGGTCGCGGTCCCCCGGGGCAGTCGCCGGCCGGTTCCGGAGGGCGAGGTGCTGCGGATGTTCCTGCACTGGACCGAACCGGAGGGCAACCGCACCGACCTGGACCTGTCGGTCGCGTTCTTCGACGCCGACTGGGGCTTCGCCGGCCTGTGCGACTACACCCACCTGCGGTTCGGCGAGGACGCGGCCGTCCACTCCGGGGACCTCACCTCCGCCCCCGCCCCCGACGGCGCCACCGAGTACGTCGACCTCGACCCGGCACGGCTGGCCGCGCACGGGGTCCGGTACGCCGTCCCGCTGGTCCTCAGCTTCAACAACGTGCCCTTCGACCAACTGACCGACGCCTTCGCGGGCTTCATGGCGCTGCCCGCCCACGGCCCGCGGGGCGCCTCGTACGACCCGCGCACCGTCCGCCAGCGCTTCGACCTGGCGGGCGCGTCCCGGATCTGCCTGCCGATGGTCGTGGACCTGGCCGAGCGGCAGGCGCTGTGGACCGACGTGCACCTGCCCCCGGCCGAGGGCTTCCAGAGCGTGGCCGCGATGGGCCCGCGGCTGGGCGAGGTGGTCCGGGACGTCCACGAGCAGTTCGGCGCACGGTCCCGGGTGACGCTGTGGGACCTGACGGTGTGGCGGGCGGCCGTCCGCACCCGGGAGGTGGCCGTGCTGCGCCGGGCCCGGGAGCCGGGCGCGGCCGACGAGCTGTGGACGTTCCGGCGCGCGGCGGACGAGCCGGCGGCCGCCTTCGCGGACCGGATCGCGCGGCTCACGGAGCCGGACCTGCGGGTGCCCGGCGGGGACCCCGAGGCGGGGGCGGCCCGACTCGCCTCCGGAAAGCGGGTGTTCCTGGCCACGGTGCACGGCGGTCCGGCGCCGGACCGGGCCACCGGCACGGTCTACCGGCTGTTCCCCGCAACGGCCGCCTACGGCCCGGGATTCCGGGAGGTCACCGCCGGGGAACTGGTCGCGGAGCTCGGCTGACCGCGGGCCCGGGGACGGCCCGGCGGGCGGGCCCGGCGGCCGGAAAGCGACCCCGCGGGCGGCGGGGCTGTCGGTGCGGGCCCGTATCCTCTGTGACCATGCTCGACGACCGTACGACCGCAGAGACGACGTGGCCGACCGCGTATCCCCAGGGGTACGCGGTCGTCGACGTGGAGACGACCGGGCTCGCTCGCGACGACCGGATAGTGTCCGCCGCCGTCTACCGGCTCGACGCACGGGGCAATGTGGAGGACCACTGGTACACGCTGGTCAACCCCCAGCGCGACCCGGGTCCCGTGTGGATCCACGGCCTGACGAGCGAGGTGCTGGCGGACGCGCCGCTGTTCGCGGACATCGCCGAGGAGTTCGCCGACCGGCTCGCGGACCGGGTCCTCGTGGCGCACAACGCCATCTTCGACTGGCAGATGATCGCCCGGGAGTACGCCCGGGCCGACTCCCAGGCCCCGGTGCGCCAGCGGCTGTGCACCATCGCCCTGTCGAAGGAGCTGGACCTGCCGCTGCCCAACCACAAGCTGGAGTCGCTCGCCGCGCACTTCGGCGTGGTCCAGCAGCGCGCCCACCACGCGCTCGACGACGCGCGGGTGCTGGCGGAGGCCTTCCGTCCGTCGCTGCACGCCGCCGCGCGGGACAACGTACGGCTGCCGCTGCTGGAGTGCCGGCCGCTGACCGAGTGGTCGGACGCGCCGGCCACGCCGCGGATCGGGTACCAGCCGTCCTACCGGTCCGTCAGCTGGCGCCCCTCGCGCAAGCGGCCCCCGTGCCCGTACCCGAACCCGGGGCGGTTCGAGGAGGGCCGGCCGCTGAAGCAGGGCATGCGGATCGCCTTCTCGGGTGACACCTCCGTGGAGCGGGAGCTGCTGGAGGACCGCGCGATCGAGGCCGGGCTGCACATCGCCACGAGTGTGTCGCGGCTCACGAGCCTGCTCGTGACCAACGACCCCGACGCGGCCACGTCGAAGACGGTCAAGGCCAAGGCGTACGGCACCCCGATCGTCGACGAGGCCGCCTTCACCCAGCTGCTGCGGGACGTCGCCCCCGCCGACTGACGGCCGGCGTTGCGCCGGGCGGGTGCTCGGCGGCCGACTCACCCCGCGGGACCTTGCCCCGGTAGGCACGGCTCCGCAGCATGCGGCGCATGGCTCGTTGCGAGGTCTGCGGAAACGACTACGGCATGTCCTTCGAGGTGCACGCGCAGGGCGCGGTGCACGTCTTCGACTGCTTCTCCTGCGCCATTCACCGCATGGCGCCCATCTGTGAGCACTGCCGGGTCCAGATCATCGGCCAGGGCGTCGAGGCCGAGGGCAAGTGGTACTGCGGTGCGCACTGCGCCCGCGCGGAGGGGAAGGTGGGCATCGTCGACCGCGTCTGACCCGGCCACCGGCCCCCGGCCCTCCCATCCCCGTCCCCGTCCCCACGCTCACGCCCCTGAAGCCGTCCCCTCCCCTCCCTCCCCTCCCTCTCCCCTCCTCCCCCCGCGCCCCGGCGGCCCCCCGGCCGCCGGGGTGCGCCGTGCGCGGGGTACCGTCGAGGCGTGTACCGATTCGTCCTGACCCGGCAGTGGGTGTGCCTCACCCTCGTCGCCCTCGTCCTCATCCCCGTGATGATCAAGCTGGGGTTCTGGCAGTACCACCGCCATGAGCGCCGGGTCTCGGACAACCGGCTGATCGCGGCGAACCTCGACGCGAAGCCGGTACCGGTCACCGAGCTGACCTCCCCCGGCCACACCGTGCCGCGCTCGGACTACTGGCGTACGGTCACCGCGACCGGCACCTTCGACGCCGCCCACGAGGTCGTCGTCCGCATGCGGACCAACAGCGACGACCGGGTCGGCTTCCACGTGATCACCCCGCTGCTCCTGGCCGACGGCCGGGTGGCCCTGGTCAACCGCGGCTGGGTGGCCGGCGGCGGCGACCCGCAGGCCTACCCGCCGGTGCCGGCCGCGCCCACCGGCGAGGTGACCGTCACCGGGCGGCTGAAGGCCGACGAGACCAGCGGCGGCAGCGGTATCAAGGACCGCAGCGGCCTGCCGGACCGTCAGGTGATGCTGATCAACAGCGAGCAGCAGGCCCGGGCGCTGGGCCGGCCGGTGCTCGGCGGCTACCTGGAGCTGACCGACCCGGTCCCCGGCAACGGCGAGCCGGAGCCGGTCGGCGCCCCCGACCACGACTCCATCGGCGCGCACATGGCGTACGCGATCCAGTGGTGGCTGTTCGCCGCCGGGGTGCCGGTGGGCTGGGTGGTCCTGCTCCGCCGCGAGCAGCGCGAACGCGCCGAGGCCGCCGCGGCGGAGGCCGCGCGGGACGCCGGGGAGAACGCGCCCGCGCGTGCCTAGGCCGTCTCTTCCGGATCATGCCGGGCCCGATCCGGAAGACACGGCCTGGCGCGGCGCGCAGCGCGTAGCGTAGGGCCATGGATCTTGGACTGAAGGACCGTGTCTACGTCGTCACCGGTGCCAGCCGCGGGCTGGGCCTGGCCGCCGCCCGCGAACTGACCGCCGACGGCGCGAAGGTCGTCCTCGCCGCGCGGGACGAGCAGCGCGTCAAGGACGCCGCGGCCGAACTGGGGCCGGGCGCCCTCGGCGTCGCCGCCGACAACGCCGACCCGGAGACCGCCGACCTGCTGATCGGCACCGCCCGCCGGCACTTCGGCCGGTTCGACGGCATCCTGATCAGCGTCGGCGGCCCGCCGCCCGGTTTCGCCGCGGACAACACCGACGCCCAGTGGCTGGCCGCGTTCGAGGCGGTCTTCCTGGGCGCCGTACGGCTGGCCCGCACCGCGGCGGCCGAGCTCGGGGAGGGCGGGGTCGTCGGCTTCGTGCTGTCGGGTTCGGTGCACGAGCCGATCCCGGGCCTGACCATCTCCAACGGCCTGCGGCCCGGCCTGGCCGGCTTCGCCAAGTCCCTGGCCGACGAACTGGGACCGCGGGGGATCCGGGTGGTCGGCCTGCTGCCGGCCCGGATCGACACCGACCGGGTGCGGGAGCTGGACGCGCTGTCGGGTGACGCGGAGGGGGCCCGGGCGGCCAACGAGGCCCGGATCCCGCTGCGCCGCTACGGCACCCCGGAGGAGTTCGGCCGGACGGCGGCGTTCCTGCTGTCCCCGGCCGCCTCGTACCTGACCGGCCTCATGCTCCCGGTGGACGGGGGCGCCCGGCACGGGTTCTGACCGCCGCCCCTCCCCCTTCCCGGGGGAAGGGCGGTCAGGTCACCCGGGGCGCGTGGTGGGCGGTGACCAGCAGGCGGGCCTCGACGGGCAGTTCGGGCAGGCCCGCCGAGGTCCGGGCGTGGTCGAGCACCGGTCCGGCGAGCGCGGCCAGTACGTCGGCCGGGACGGCGTACGGCTCCAGCCGCAGCACGATCCGCAGGGCGGGCGCGTCGCGCCGGCCGTGCAGCCGGACCCGGCACGAGGCCACCCCGTCCAGGGCGTCGCACTCGCCGGCCACCGCCTCCTCCAGCGCCCGGCCGCGCAGCACCGCGTAGCCGCCGTCCCCGGTGTCGATCAGCACGGACGGCAGCCGGGAGCGGCGCAGCTGGGCGAGCAGCCACCACAGGGCCAGCACCACGGCCACGGCGAGACCGGCGGCCGGCGCCCACCACCACCAGCCCTCGGCGTGCAGGTGGCGCCGGCCGCTCTCGCCGAGCAGCGGGTCGCGACGGCCGGTGAAGGGCCAGGACGCGGTGAGCACCGCCGTAGCGGCGAGCACCGCCGCGGCGCCGATCAGCGCGAGCAGGATCCGGTTGGCCACCCCGAGCACGCCGCGCTCACCCCTTCCCGGCCGGGCGGGTGACCCGCACCCGCACGGGCAGGTCGCGGACGAGCCCCAGTTCCGCCAGGCCCACGGCGAGCACCGCGTCGAGGTCGGCCCGTACGTCGTCCAGCTCCCGGAAGTGCGAGGCGGCCCGGACCACGACGTGCCGGCGGCGCACGGCCACCCGGACCGACCGCACCCCGGGGACCTCCATGGCCCGGTCGCGCAGGAGCAGTTCGGCGCTCTTGCGGCCGATCCCGGCGCGGACGGCGGGGGCCGGACTCGCCATCGCCAGCAGCCCGCCCCGGCCGGGGGTCAGGGCGAGCAGCAGCAGGAGGAGCCCGGCGGCGGCCAGGGCGGCAGCGGCGGCGATCACGGCGGCGTCCGCGGGGGTGTGCCGTTCCAGCTGGCGGCCGAGCTCGCGGCGCCACTGCATGCCGGGGCGGTGGGCGCGCACGGCGGCGAGGTCGTACAGGAACAGGCCGGTGACGGCCAGGACCACCAGCGCGACCAGGGCGGCCGGCAGCCGCCGGGCGGAGCGGAACCGGCGGGGCCGCCGCGGGGCGGCCTCCGGCGGACGGGCGGCGGACGGCCCGCTCATCGCACGCGGCCCCGCGCCGACCCGGCGCCGGGTCCGGCGTGCAGGTGCTCGACGTCGATGTCCACCTCCGGCACGGCCATGTCGGTGCATTCCTCGACGCGGTCGGCGACCTGACGGCGGACGGCCGCGCACTGGGCGGCGATGTCGGTGGGGTAGCCGAGTTCCAGGCTGATCCGCACCCGGGCGATGTCGTGGTGCACGGTGACGGCGGCGTGCGGTGGGGCCGCGCCCGCCGGCGGACCGGTGAGGGCCTCCTGGGCCGCCCGCGCGGCGATCTTGGCCACGACCCGGTCGGCGATCCTCGTGGCCCCGCGCTCGCCGGCCGGCACCTGCTGGACCCGTGCGGCGGCCCGCGCGGACGCGGCAGACCGGGCGGGGTGCCCGGCGGAGGCCGGGGGCGTGGTCCCGGCAGGCGGCGGTGCCGCTGCGGCCGACGGCGTGGGCGTGCCGGCGGCCGACGGCCGGGGGTCCGGTGCGGTGGTCACCGGCCCTCACCTGTGCCGGTCGTCGCGCGGGCGGAAGAAGTCACCCGGTTCGAGGTCGCCGTCGACGAACCGGCCGAGGACGAAGCCGATCGCGCCGAGCGCCGCCACCAGCAAGAACGCCCCGAACCCGCCGAAGAAGCCGGCGAACCCCAACGCCATGCCGGCCAGCATCCCGGCGACAGCCATGCTCATGCGGACTCCTCTCGGCGCCGTTGCGCGCCGCGCGCTACTGCAGCCGGGTCCTGGCGGGCTCCGGCCCCTCGTCGTCCCCGTCGTCCTCGTCGGGCAGTTTGACGTCGATCACCGCGATGTTGACCTCGACGACCTCCAGTCCCGTCATCCGTTCCACCGATGCCACGACGTTCTCCCGCACCGCCCGGGCGACGGCGCGGATCGACACGCCGTAGTCCATGACGAGCTCCATGTCGAGCGCCGTCTGCACCTCGCCGACCTCGGCCTTCACCCCGCGTGACGCCGCCGCGCGGGCCCCACCGGGGACCCGGTCGCGCACGGAGCCGAGAGTGCGGGCCAGGCCGCTGCCCAGGGCGTGCACGCCGGGGACCTCGCGGGCCGCCAGGCCGGCGATCTTCTCCACCACCCCGTCGGCGATGCTGGTCCGGCCGCGGTCGGCCGGTTCCCGCGCCGGATCGCCGAGTGCGGATTCGGTCATCGCCGTCTCCCTTCGCGCGTACGGACTCCCGACCACGGTAAGCGCCTTACCCCGCGCCCGCCCTCCCATGCGCGGACTCCTGCGGCGCCGCTCCGGCCCCGCTCGGGACGCGCTTGACCTCAAGTGCGGTCGAGGTCCGAGACTCGACGCAGTGATCAAGGCCGGTCGGCGGCCGAGAGGACAGGGGGAGTGCCATGCGCGCGATCGAGGTGGCCCGGTACGGCGGCCCGGAGGAGCTGGTCCCGGTGGAGCGGGCCGATCCGGTGGCCGGGCCCGGGGAGGTGGTCGTCCGGGCGGAAGCCGTGGACACCATCTACGTGGAGACCCAGATCCGCGGGGGCTGGGGCGAGCGCTTCGGCTTCGTCCCGCCGTTCGTGCCGGGCGGCGCCGCCGCCGGCACGGTGGTCTCGGTGGGCCCCGGGGTGGCCGGGGACTGGCTCGGCCGCCGGGTGGTGGCCGCGCCGGGGACCAAGGGCACGTACGCCGAGCTGGTCCGGGTCCCGCTGGAGCGGCTGATCCCGGTGCCGGACGGGCTGGACCTGCGGGAGGCGGCGGCGCTCGCCCACGACGGGGTGACCGGGACCGCCCTGGTCGAGGGCGTCGGCATCGGTCCCGGTGAGCGGGTGCTGATCCTGGGCGCGGCCGGCGGGATGGGCACGCTGCTGGTGCAGCGGGCGGTCGCGGCGGGGGCGCACGTGGTGGCCGCGGCGCGGGGCGAGCGGAAGCTCGCGCTGGTGCGGTCGCTGGGGGCGCGGACGGTGGTCGACTACTCCGAGCCGGACTGGACCGAACGGGTGGGCGGGGCGGTGGACGTCCTGCTGGACGGGGTCGGCGGGGCGCTGGGCACGGCCGCCTTCGCCCTGGTCCGGGACGGCGGCCGGGTCTCCGCGCACGGCGCGCCGAGCGGCGGCTTCACCCCGATCGACCCGGCGGAGGCCGAGCGCCGGGGCATCACGCTGCGCGGGATCGCCGAGCTGCAGTTGCCCGCCGCGGAGGTCACCCGGCTGGGGGCGCTGGCCCTAGCCGAGGCGGCGGCGGGCCGGCTGCGCCCGGTGATCGCGCGGACGTTCCCGCTGGCGCGGGCGGCCGACGCCCACCGGGCGATCGAGGCCCGCGAGATCGCGGGCAAGGCCCTGCTGATCCCTTGAGCCGCGGCCGTCCGCGCGCCGGTACGGGGGCCGGCACGCGGGCGGCCGCACCGCGCCGGGCGGGCAGGTCGGACGGGCGGTCAGTCGGACAGGCCCGCGAGGTCGCGCAGGCGGCGGCCCTGGGCGGCGCGCTCGGCCACGCGCTGCTCGTCGTAGCTGCGCCCGGTGGCGCCGCGGAGCAGGGCCTTGGTCTCGATCACCGCGTCCCGCGGGGGTGCCACCAGGGCGGCGACGAGGTCCTGGACGGCGGCGTCCAGCTCCGCGGCGGGCACGACGAGATTGGCCAGGCCGATGCGCTCGGCCTCCTCGGCCTGGACGTACCGGCCGGTGGCGCAGATCTCCAGGGCACGGGCGTAGCCCACGAGGGCGGTCAGCGGCTGGGTCCCGCCGAGGTCGGGCACCAGGCCGAGGCTGGTCTCGCGCATGGCGAACTGGACGTCCTCGGCCACGACCCGCAGGTCACAGGCGAGGGCGAGCTGGAAGCCCGCGCCGATCGCGTGGCCCTGGACGGCCGCGATCGTGACGATGTCGTTGCGCCGCCACCAGGTGAACGCTTCCTGGTACTCGGCGATGGTGGCGTCGAGGAGCTCGTCGGAGCCGCGCGCCAGATCGAGGAAGGACGGCTCGCCCTCGAAGCCTTCGGGCGTGAAGGCCTGCCGGTCCAGCCCCGCGGAGAAGGACTTGCCCTCGCCGCGCAGCACGACGACCCGGACGGTGCCCGGCAGCGACCGCCCGGCTTCCGCCAACGCCCGCCAGAGCGCGGGGGATTGGGCGTTTCGCTTGGCCGGATTGGTCAGCGACACCGTGGCGACCGTGTCGTCGACGGTGAGCCGTACGCCGTCCTTGTCGAGAAGAGCCATCTGTGCGCCTCCGGTGTGCAGTCGGCCGTTGCGGGCGGCCGTCGGCCATAAGTGACTGCACAGTAACCACCCAGTCGGCCACGAGACCGACCGGGGGTCACCGAAGGTCCGGTTCCGGTGGGTCAGGCGGTCCGGTTCAGACCGAGGCCGCCTTCTTGCCGCGCGTCGCGCCGCCGCGACCACGCAGTGTGACTCCTGCTTCGCTCAGCATCCGGTGGACGAATCCGTAGGACCGGCCCGTCTCCTCGGCCAGCGCCCGGATGCTCGCACCGGAGTCGTACTTCTTCTTGAGGTCTGCCGCGAGCTTGTCGCGCGCGACGCCGGTCACCCGGCTGCCCTTCTTCAGAGTCTCGGCCACCCGTGCCTCCTCATGGAAGTGCGCTCTGGACTTCTCATGATCACCCCTCCCGGGCTTCCTGGCCACCCATTCCGCGAGGTCGGTACGACGGCATTTCCCGAGGAGTGGACACGCGAGCAGAACGGAATCTTCTCTTCCGCAGCAAGGGTTCGGTGACGCTCCGCAGTCGGCGGAGGGAAATTCCAGGTCAGGGGCCGGTGCGGGAATAAAAACGCCCCGGCCGCGCAACAAGGTCGGCGCGGCCGGGGCGGAGTCACAGCGGGCAGCGGTACCAGACCGCCTCACTCAGATGATGGATCACCGGTGAGCCGAATGATCCAGAAGCGCTTCGATCAACGGGCGCGCGGCGGCGGCCCGGGGCGGCCCGGACCGGGCGGCCACCCGTCAGGCCAGGGCCACGAGGTCCCGGTAGTCCGGGCCCCACAGGTCCTCGACGCCGTCGGGCAGCAGGATGATCCGCTCCGGTTCCAGTGCCTCGACCGCGCCCTCGTCGTGCGTGACGAGGATGACGGCGCCCTTGTACGTGCGCAGCGCGCCGAGGATCTCCTCGCGGCTGGCCGGGTCGAGGTTGTTGGTGGGCTCGTCCAGCAGCAGCACGTTCGCGGAGGAGACGACCAGCGTGGCCAGGGCCAGCCGGGTCTTCTCGCCGCCGGAGAGCACGCCGGCCGGCTTGTCCACGTCGTCGCCGGAGAACAGGAACGAGCCCAGCACCTTGCGGACCTCGACCAGGTCGAGGTCGGGCGCGGAGGAGCGCATGTTCTCCAGGACGCTCCGCTCCGGATCGAGGGTCTCGTGCTCCTGGGCGTAGTAGCCGAGCTTGAGGCCGTGGCCGGGGGTGACCTCGCCGGTGTCGGGCTTCTCCACGCCCGCCAGCAGGCGCAGCAAGGTGGTCTTGCCGGCGCCGTTGAGGCCCAGGATGACGACCCGGGAGCCCTTGTCGATGGCCAGGTCGACGTCGGTGAAGATCTCCAGCGAGCCGTAGGACTTGGACAGGCCCTCGGCGGTCAGCGGGGTCTTGCCGCAGGGCGCCGGCTCCGGGAAGCGCAGCTTGGCGACCTTGTCCTGGACGCGGACGGCCTCCAGGCCGGCCAGCAGGCGTTCGGCGCGGCGGGCCATGTTCTGCGCGGCGACGGTCTTGGTGGCCTTGGCGCGCATCTTGTCGGCCTGGGAGTTCAGGGCCGCGGCCTTCTTCTCGGCGTTCTGGCGCTCGCGCTTGCGGCGCTTCTCGTCGGCCTCGCGCTGCTGCTGGTAGAGCTTCCAGCCCATGTTGTAGACGTCGATGACCGAGCGGTTGGCGTCCAGGTAGAACACCTTGTTGACCACCGTCTCGACCAGGTCGACGTCGTGGGAGATCACGATGAAGCCGCCGCGGTAGGTCTTGAGGTAGTCCCGCAGCCACACGATCGAGTCGGCGTCGAGGTGGTTGGTGGGCTCGTCGAGGAGCAGGGTGTCGGCGTCCGAGAACAGGATCCGCGACAGCTCGACGCGGCGGCGCTGGCCGCCGGAGAGGGTGTGCAGCGGCTGGCCGAGGACCCGGTCGGGCAGACCGAGGGCGGCCGCGATGGTGGCGGCCTCGGCCTCGGCGGCGTACCCGCCCTTGGTGAGGAACTCGGTCTCCTGGCGCTCGTACTGCTTGAGGGCCTTGTCGCGCGTCGCGCCGCTGCCGTTGGCGATGCGGTCCTCGTTGGCGCGCATCTTCTTCAGCAGGGTGTCCAGGCCGCGCGCGGACAGGATCCGGTCGCGGGCCAGGACGTCGAGGTCACCGGTGCGGGGGTCCTGCGGGAGGTAGCCGACCTCGCCCGAACGGGTGATGGCGCCGGCGGCGGGCTGGCCCTCGCCGGCCAGGCACTTGGTCAGGGTGGTCTTGCCGGCGCCGTTGCGGCCGACGAGTCCGATGCGGTCGCCCTTGGCGACACGGAAAGAGGCGTTCTCGATGAGGACGCGGGCGCCGGCGCGCAGCTCGATGCCGGTGGCGGTGATCACGGAAATGCTCCAGGGCGGTGGGTACGGCGGAAGGCAGGGCGTGACGCGTGCTTCGACGCCGCTAATCCGCGAGGAGATTTGCCATGGGATTCATTCTAGCGGGGGTGTGCAACCGGTTTACGGACCACGGGTGTGGGCTCCGGCACCTTTCGCGCGGTCGCGTGCCGTCGCCCGTTCGGCCCTCGGGCCACGCGCGGCGGGTGCGGCGCGTATCAGGATGAAGGAGCTGACACCCGGCACAGGTGCGGCCGGGTGCGGATCGAGGGCGGTGCGGGATGCAGTTCGACGACAACGCGAATCTGGACACCTCCGAGGTCAAGGACGTCCGCGGCGGTCGCGTCCCGGGCGGGCGGGCCACGATCGGCGGCGGCGTCGCCGGTCTGATCGCCCTGGTGCTGGGCCTGCTCTTCGGTGTGGGGCCGGACCAGCTGGGCCTGTCCTCCGGCGACGACCCGCAGGTCGCCCCCGCCCCCTCGTCCGCCGCCCAGGTGCAGCAGGCCTGCCGGACCGGTCAGGACGCCAACCGGCGCGAGGACTGCCGGCTGGTGGCGGTGGTCAACAGCACCCAGGACTTCTGGCGCCAGGAGTTCGCCCGGCGCGGCGGTACGTACAGCCCCGCGTCGACGGTGTTCTTCACCGGCCGGGTGAACACCGCCTGCGGCGCGGCCACCGCCGCGGTGGGGCCCTTCTACTGCCCGGCCGACCGGCAGGTCTACCTGGACCTCGGGTTCTTCGACGACCTGCGCTCGAAGTTCGGCGCGACCGGCGGGCCGTTCGCGCAGGCGTACGTGGTCGCCCACGAGTACGGGCACCACGTCCAGAACCTGCTGGGCACGCTCCAGCGGGCCCAGGACGGGCGGCAGGGCGCGGACAGCAACGCCGTGAAGGTCGAGCTCCAGGCCGACTGCTACGCCGGGGTGTGGGCGCACCACGCGACCCGGACCCCGGACGAGTCCACCGGGCGCCCGCTGATCACCTTGCTGACGGACCAGGACATCCGTGACGGGCTGGACGCGGCGGCGGCGGTCGGCGACGACCGGATCCAGGAGAAGTTCCAGGGCCGGGTGACCCCGGAGTCCTGGACGCACGGGTCGGCCGAGCAGCGGCAGCAGTGGTTCTACGAGGGCTACCGGACCGGTGACATGGCCCGGTGCAACACCTTCCGCTGAGTGCCGGCGGCGCCTGCCAGACTGTGCCGTGGGTCACATTCACGAGAGGGAGTGGTCGTCATGGCAGGGCATCCGTCCATCAGTCCGACGCTGCTGTACCGGGACGCGAAGACGGCCATCAAGGTCCTGACGGAGGCCTTCGGCTTCACCCAGGTCGCCGTGTACGAGGCGGAGAGCGGCGCGGTGGTCCACGCCGAGCTGGCCTACGGCAACGGCGTGGTGATGCTCGGCAGCAAGGGCACCGGCGGGGCGTTCGACACGGCGATGTCCGGAGCGGGCCCGGCCGGGGTGTACGTGGTGGTGGAGGACGTGGACGCACACCACCGCCGGGCCGTGCAGCACGGCGTCCAGATCGTGACGGAACCGACGGACCAGGACTACGGCTCCCGGGACTACATGGCCCGCGACCAGGAGGGCAACATCTGGACCTTCGGCACATACACCCCGGCCACGACGGCCGCGTAGCCCCCGAGGGCGCCCGACGACCGAAGGCCGAGGACACAAGGCGGCCGGGGGCCGGTGACGGGGCGAGGGGGTGGGGGCGGGGGCGCAGGGTGGGGGCGTCCGGGACGTAAAGCGTGATGTGCGGCGTGCCCACGGCAAGAGATACAAAATCATCCGGGACCGCCATAAATCATGCAGTCCCGGACACCCCCACTCGGAGCCCCCACCCCCACCGAAGCCAAGCCCGGCCCAGGCAAGGCCACGCAAGCCCGGCCCAGGCAAGGCCACACCAGCCCAGGCCGAGCGCAGCGCCTAGGCTCCGCCCGTGTGCACCTGGAACGCCGCCCGCCGCACGGCCTTGGCCAGCGCCGGATCGGGATGCGCCGCGGCCAGCGCGACCAGCACCTGCACGGTGCGCGGATGCCCCACCGCGCGCACCTCGTCCAGCAGCCGCGGCACGGTCGTGCGGACGGCCGAGTCCAGGTGCCGGGCCAGCAGGTCCGCCTCACCGTGGTCGGTGATGGCCGCGGCGGTGTCCACCCAGAGCCAGGTCGCCTCCTCGGGCGTGAGCACGTCGTGGGCGTCCTCGGGGTCGGCCCCGTCGTGCTCGGCGAGCCACAGCAGCGCGTAGGGACGCAGGGCGGCCTCCCGGGCGGCGGCCCGCACCTCGGGCTCGGCGGGGGCGCCGACCACCCGCAGCGCCTCGAAGGCCAGCCCCCGCAGCAGCGCGTCCTCCCCCCGGGCGGCCTGCAGCAGCTCGCTGACGGCGTGTCCGACGGGCCGGGCGGCGAGCCAGGCCCGGTACTCGGCGCGGGCGGGCCCGGGAGTCAGCCGGGCACAGCCGTGCAGCATGGCCGCCGCCGACTGCTCGATGTTCCCGGCCGGGCTCTGCGCGGCCACGCAGATCTGCTCCAGCTTCACCCACACCGCCCAGCTGCCGAGCGGGGTGAGGGAGGCCTGGGCGGGGCCCAGGGTGACGGCGTCCACGGCGGCCAGCCCGCCGAGGGCCCAGCGCAGCAGCCGGGCCAGCGGCAGCGGCCGCTCGGCGGCCTCGTCGTCGGGCGCGGGCCCTTCGGGGTCGTACGGCACCTCGCAGCGCTCGTCGCGCAGTTCGGCGACGCGCTGGCCGAGCAGGTCCAGCAGGTCGGGGACGGTGACCGGCCCGGCCGAGAGCTGGAGCAGCGACAGCAGCTGCGGCATGGCCTCCACGACCTCGGCCACGGCCGCCGGGGCGAGGTCGGCGGGGGCCGGGTGGACCAGCGACCAGGCGTCGAAGAGGGCGACCCAGCCGCGCAGCACGGCGGTGTCGTCGCGGTCCCAGGCGCGCATCCGCCAGCCGGGGCGGGCGGTGCCGCCGTGCACCTCGACCAGACCGGCCAGCCGGGCGCGGTCCCACCCGGCGCGGACCTGGCCGTGCGTCAGTCCCAGGTCGGCCGCGGCCCGTTCGACGTCGGCGGGCGGCAGCGCCCCGGCCGGTGCGGGGCGGGATCCGTCGGCGGCGCCGAGGTGCCGCTCGGCCCAGCGGGCGACGCGGTGCGCGTCGGCGAGTGAGGCCCGGGCCCGGTTCGCGAGGTCGGCCTGCGCGGGGGTGCCCGCCGGCGGCCGGGGCGCGGGCCGGGTGCGCCGGTCGGTGACCGCCTTGCGGGCGGTGGCGACCGAACGCGCGGAGACGAGTCGGAGTCTGGAGTCGCGAGCCAACTGCTCATCAGGCTTTCGGGACGTCACGGAAGCAGTCTCGCCCGTCACGCGCCGAAAGCCCAAACGGAACGTCGCGTTACCGCTGGTCGACAGGGGGACGGACCCGGACAACACGGCCTGTCCGCACGGGTGTCGCACGATCGTGGTACGGCGTTCACACCGCGCCCGCGCGACACCCCCGCGACGCTCACATGTGCGGCGTCAGGAACCGGCGCAGGGCTTCCTCGTAGCGCGCGGGGTCGGCGTTCCACATCGCCCCGTGCGGCGCCTCGTGGACGGTGTGGAAGGTGACGAGGTCGGGCCGGGCCTCGGCCAGCGCGCGGGAGGGGCCCCAGGGCGCCAGGGTGTCGTCGGGGCCGTGGAACAGCAGGACCGGGACCCGCAAGGAGGCAGGGTCGGCGGCCGGGGCGCGGTGGTCGGCGCGCAGCCCGGCGCGGCTCTCGGCGGCCTTGACCGCGAGCGGCAGCAGCGGGGCCGGGGTGCCGCGGGCGGCGGCGAGGGCGCGCAAGGTGGTGTGCCAGTCGAGCACCGGCGAGTCCAGGACCAGGGCGCTGATCCGGTCGGCGAGCGCCGACCGCTCGGCGGCGCGCAGCGCCATGGCCGCGCCGGTGGACCAGCCGTGCAGCACGATCCGCCGGGCGCCGAAGCGCAGGGCGTAGCGCAGGGCGGCGTCCACGTCGCGCCACTCGGACTCACCGAGGTGGCCGAGGCCGTCCGGGGAGGCGGGGGCGCCCCGGTCGCCGCGGTAGCCGAGGTCGAGGACGGGCAGCTGGTGGCGGTGCAGGAAGGGCATGACCACCATCGGGTGCTCCCGGGTGGTGCCGAGGCCGTGCACGGTGATCACCCAGGTGGCGCGGGCGGCGGGTACGAACCAGGCGGGCAGCGGCCCGAGCTCGCCGGGGACGTCCACGTCGGCGTGGTCGAGCCCGAGGGCGCCGCGCGGGTCGCCGGCGTGGACCTGCGGGGTGAGGTGGACCCGGGTGCCCGGTTCCAGGCTTCCGTGGGTGACGGCGAGCAGCCGCCGCACCACGGTGTCGGGGGCCTGCGCGGCGTCGGGCAGGACGGGGCCGACCACCGCGTGGACGCCCGGGGCGTGGAGGCCGTACGTACCGGGACGCAAGGCGGCCAGCGACCGGGTGAGGGCGATCCGCCCGCCGGCCGCGGAGTGGACGACGAGCTCGGGCTCGCCGGGCAGCGGGTGCCCGGGCCGGGGCCGCAGCGCGGTGTCGGCGGCGTACCGGCCGGCCGCGACGGCGGCGGCGCCGGCTCCGATCAGCGTGGTGGTGACGGCCGCTGCCGTCGCTGTAGCGGTGCGCACCGTTCCAGTCTCGGACGGTGGCGCCGCCGCGGCCAGCGCAAGGGCGGACAGGGAGTGGACGGGCGGTGGACGCAGCGTGGGGACGACGGCGGGCGGGGATTCCGCTTCGCGTGACAAGAGTCTCGCGCGGCGCACTTGCGGCGGGCCCTGAGGCCCCTTCGGGTGTCGCGCCGGGACCCTTCCAGGCCCCGTCTGACGTGCGCAAATGGAGATAACTGCGACAGAATCGGGACCAGTGGCCCGAACTCGCCCCCGCACGGGACACCGCCGGTCCTGCTCCAGTTCACTTTCCGTTCACTCAGGTTGCCTACGTTCGCCGGACCACTGACGCCAAACAGAAGCCTGGGTAAATGGAGCACATAACGCTTCTCCTCGGGATCGTGATCGTCACCGCTCTGGTGTTCGACTTCACGAACGGTTTCCACGACACCGCCAACGCGATGGCGACCACCATCTCGACCGGCGCCCTCAAGCCCAAGACCGCGGTCGCCATGTCCGCCGTGCTCAACCTCGTCGGCGCGTTCATGTCCGTGGAGGTCGCCAAGACGATCTCCAAGGGACTCGTCAACGAAGAGGGCATCCAGCCGGAAGTGATCTACGCCGCGCTGGTCGGCGCGATCCTGTGGAACCTGCTCACGTGGCTGGTGGGCCTGCCCTCCAGCTCGTCCCACGCCCTGATGGGCGGCCTGGTCGGCGCCGCGGTCGCCTCCGCCGGCATCGGCGCGGTCAACGGCAGCGTCGTGGTCACCAAGGTGCTCATCCCGGCCGTCGCCGCCCCGATCGTGGCGGGCGTCGCCTCCATGCTGGCCGCCCGGGTCACCTACAAGCTCGGCGCCCGGGTCGACGACAAGACCTCCGCCAAGGGCTACAAGGCCGGCCAGATCGCCTCCGCCGGTCTGGTCTCCCTCGCGCACGGCACCAACGACGCCCAGAAGACGATGGGCATCATCACCCTGGCCCTGGTCGCCGGTGGCGCGCTCGCGCCCGGCTCCAACCCGCCGGTGTGGGTCATCGTCTCCGCCGGTCTGGCGATCGCCCTCGGCACCTACCTGGGCGGCTGGCGCATCATCCGCACCATGGGCAAGGGCCTGACCGACCTCCAGCCGCAGCAGGGCTTCGCCGCCCAGACCTCGGCCGCGAGCGTCATCCTGGCCTCCTCCACCCTGGGCTTCTCCCTGTCCACCACCCACGCCTGCTCCGGCGCCGTCATGGGCGCGGGCCTGGGCCGCAAGGGCGGCGTGGTCCGCTGGTCCACCGCCACCCGGATGTTCGTCGCCTGGGGCCTGACCCTGCCGGCCGCCGCGCTGGTGGGTGCCGGTGCCGAGTACGTCATGCGTACGGGCACCGTGGGAATCGCCGCCGTGACCGTCTTCCTGGTGGGCTCCTGCCTGGCCATCTGGCTGATCTCCCGCCGCCAGGTCGTCGACCACCACAACGTCAACGAGACCGGCGCCGACGAGGCCCCCGGCGTCGTCACCACCGCCATGGCGGCCGTGACGGTCCCGCCGGCCGGCACCACCGCGGCCGTCGCGGACGAGCACCTCAAGGCCACCATCCCGGCCCCGGCGCACACGCCCGGCGAGACCCCGGCCGCCGCGGCGCCCGCGGTCTGACCGGCGCACACGACAGAGGATTCAGCAGTATGAAGATCGACTGGGCAGCTCTGGGCACCGTCTTCGGTGTCAGCCTCTCCGCCACCGTCGCCCTCGTGACGCTGTTCGTCCTGGGCATCGTCGGCCTCTCCAAGCACGAGGCCGCCACGTCCCGGGGCGGCACCGCCACCCTGGCCCGCAGCGGCGCCTACGCCTGCTTCGCCGTGTGCGCGGCGGCGGTCGCGTACGGGATCTACCTGATCGTCGCCTGACGGTCCCCCGACGGAACTCCCCATGGGCCCCGCCCGTGGGGAGTTCTTCGTTTGGCCAGGTCAACGGCAAGTTGACGGGCGTTCGCGGGCCGTGGTGGACTGCCCGGGCCAACTCGGCGGCAGGAGAGGAAGTCCGGTGCGAATCCGGCGCGGTCCCGCCACTGTCACCGGCGGGTACGTCACGTACCCCCGGGAGCCAGGAACTCTCGCCGCCGGTCACGTCGAACCAGGGCGCGGACCCTGAGTGAGGACATACCTGCGACCATGCGTGCCGATCGCGTCTTCGCGTACGGCGCCGCGGCGGGCCTGATCGGCGACCGGATCCTCGGGGATCCGCGCCGGGGGCACCCCGTGGCAGCCTTCGGACGAGCCGCCGCCGCCGTCGAACGCGCCCTGTGGCGCGACGACCGCGCCCGCGGCGCCCTGCACACCGCCGTCTGCGTCTCGGGCGCGGTGGCCGTCGGCGTCCTGGCCGACCGTGCCGCCCGGGCCCTGCCCGCACCCGTCCGAACCGCCGCCCGGGTGGCCCTGACCGCGGCCGCGACCTGGGCCGTCGTCGGCGGGACCTCCCTGGGCCGCGAGGCCCGTGCCATCGGCGGGGCGCTGGCCGCCGGGGACACCGAGGTGGCCCGGGAGCGGCTGCCGCACCTGTGCGGCCGCGACCCGCACGCCCTGGACGACCGGCAGATCGCCCGGGCGGTGGTGGAGTCCGTCGCCGAGAACACCTCCGACGCGGTCGTCGGCGCCCTGGTGTGGGGGGCCGTGGCCGGGGTGCCGGGGCTGCTGGCGTTCCGCGCGGTGAACACCCTGGACGCCATGGTGGGCCACAAGTCGCCCCGCCACCTGCGCTACGGCTGGGCCTCCGCCCGCCTCGACGACCTGGCGGGCTGGCCCGGCGCGCGGCTGACCGCCCTGGCCGCGGTGCTGGCCGGACCCGACCCGCGCGGCGCCGTCCGGGCGTGGCGGGCGGACGCCGCCGCACACCCGAGCCCCAACGCCGGCCCGGTGGAGGCAGCGTTCGCCGGTGCCCTCGGGGTGCGGCTGGGCGGCACGCTGGCGTACGGCGGCCGGGTCGAGCACCGCGCCGTGCTCAACGGCGACCAGGGGCGGCCGGTCGCGGTCGCCGACATCGAACGGGCGGTCCGGCTGTCCCGGCGGGTGACGTGGGTGGCGCTGGCCGCCTGCGTCGCGGGCCGCCTGGCGGCGGGACGGGCCTCGCAGGCGGCCCGGGTGCGCCGGGCCGCCCGGGCAGGGAGGGGACGCGGATGAGCGCGACGAAGCGCGGTGGCGGTCTGCTGGTCGCCGGTACGACCTCGGACGCCGGCAAGAGCGTGGTCACGGCGGGGATCTGCCGCTGGCTGGTGCGCCGGGGCGTGAAGGTGGCCCCGTTCAAGGCGCAGAACATGTCCTTGAACTCCTTCGTCACCCGCGAGGGGGCCGAGATCGGCCGGGCCCAGGCCATGCAGGCGCAGGCCGCCCGCGTCGAGCCGACCGCCCTGATGAACCCGGTGCTGCTCAAGCCCGGCAGCGACCGCAGCAGCCAGGTGGTGCTGCTGGGCAAGCCGGTGGGCGAGATGAGCGCCCGCGGCTACCACGGCGGCCGGCAGGAGCAGCTGCTCGGCGTGGTCACGGACTGCCTGGAGCAGCTGCGGGGCACGTATGACGCCGTGATCTGCGAGGGGGCGGGCAGTCCGGCCGAGATCAACCTGCGCCGGACCGACATCGTGAACATGGGCATCGCGCGGGCCGCGCGGTTCCCGGTGGTCGTCGTCGGCGACATCGACCGGGGCGGGGTCTTCGCGTCCTTCTTCGGCACCACGGCCCTGCTGGCGCCCGAGGACCAGGGCCTGGTCGCCGGCTACCTGGTCAACAAGTTCCGCGGCGACGTCTCCCTGCTGGAGCCGGGCCTCGACATGCTCCGCGACCTGACGGGCCGCCCCACGTACGGCGTGCTGCCGTACCGGCACGGGCTGGGCATCGACGAGGAGGACGGGCTGCGCGTGTCGCTGCGCGGCGCCGTACGCGAGTCGGTGGTGGCCCCGCCGGTGGGCGAGGACGTGCTGCGGGTCGCCGTCTGCGCGGTGCCGCTGATGTCGAACTTCACCGATGTGGACGCGCTGGCCGCCGAGCCGGGCGTGGTCGTGCGGTTCGTGGACCGCGCCGAGGAGCTGGTCGACGCCGACCTGGTCGTCGTCCCCGGCACCCGCGGCACCGTACGGGCGCTGGAGTGGCTGCGCGAGCGCGGACTGGCGGACGCGCTGGCCCGGCGCGCGGCGGAGGGCCGGCCGGTGCTGGGCATCTGCGGCGGTTTCCAGGCGCTGGGCGAGCGCATCGAGGACGAGGTGGAGTCCCGGGCGGGCGTGGTGGACGGTCTCGGGCTGCTGCCCGTACGGGTGCGCTTCGCGCGGGAGAAGACCCTGGCCCGGCCCGCCGGTTCGGCGTTGGGCGAGCCGGTCACCGGGTACGAGATCCACCACGGCGTGGCCGAGGTGCTGGGCGGGGAGCCGTTCCTCGACGGGTGCCGGGTGGGCTCGGTGTGGGGGACGCACTGGCACGGCTCGCTGGAGTCCGACGGCTTCCGCCGGGCCTTCCTGCGGGAGGTCGCCGCGGCCGCCGGGCGCCGCTTCGTCCCGGCTCCCGACACCTCGTTCGGCGCGCTGCGCGAGGAGCAGCTGGACCTGCTGGGCGACCTGATCGAGGAGCACGCCGACACCGGCGCCCTCATGCGGCTGATCGAGGACGGCGCTCCGGCCGGGCTGCCGTTCCTGCCGCCGGGCGCGCCCGCGTTCCCCCCGACCGCCACGACCGCCACGACCGAGCCGACCGCCACGACCGAGCCGACCGAGCCGACCACCACCACCGCCACCAGCGCTGCCGCCGGAGGAGCCCGATGAGCACCCCGTACCCCTTCACCGCGGTCGTCGGACAGACCGACCTCCGGCTGGCGCTGCTGCTGAACGCCGTCAGCCCGGCGGTCGGCGGAGTGCTGGTGCGCGGCGAGAAGGGCACCGCCAAGTCCACCGCCGTGCGCGCGCTGACCGCGCTGCTGCCCCAGGTGGACGTCGTCCCCGGCTGCCGGTTCTCCTGCGCGCCCGCCGCGCCGGACCCCGGCTGCCCGGACGGGCCGCACGAGGCCGGGACGGCAGCCGAGCGCCCCGCGCGGATGGTGGAGCTGCCCGTCGGCGCCTCCGAGGACCGGCTCGTCGGCGCCCTGGACATCGAACGGGCCCTGGCGGAGGGCGTGAAGGCCTTCGAGCCGGGCCTGCTCGCGGACGCCCACCGCGGCATCCTCTACGTCGACGAGGTCAACCTGCTGCACGACCACCTGGTCGACGTGCTGCTCGACGCCGCCGCGATGGGCGCCTCGTACGTCGAGCGCGAGGGGGTCTCCGTACGGCACGCGGCCCGGTTCCTGCTGGTCGGCACCATGAACCCGGAGGAGGGCGAGCTGCGTCCGCAGCTGCTCGACCGGTTCGGCCTGACCGTCGAGGTGGCCGCCTCGCGCGAGCCGGAGCAGCGCGTCGAGGTGGTGCGCCGACGGCTCGCCTACGAGGACGACCCGGCCGCCTTCGCCACCCGCTGGGCCGCCGACGAGGCGGAGGTCCGCGAGCGCGTGGTGGCGGCCCGGGCGCTGCTGCCGCGGGTGGTCCTCGGCGACCGCGCGCTGCTGATGATCGCCGCGACCTGCGCCGGGTTCGAGGTGGACGGCATGCGGGCCGACATCGTGATGGCCCGGACCGCGACGGCCCTGGCCGCGTGGGCGGGGCGGACGGCGGTGCGCAAGGAGGACGTCCGGCAGGCGGCCCTGCTGGCACTCCCCCACCGGCGGCGGCGCAACCCGTTCGACGCGCCCGGCCTGGACGAGGACCGGCTCGACGAGATCCTCGACCGGTTCGAGGACGACGAGCCGGAGCCCGAGCCCGAGCCCGACCCGGACCCGGAGCCGCAGGGCCCGGACGACGGCGGCGACGGCCCGGACGGCGGCGGCCCCGACGGCGGCGGTACGCCGGAGGGGAACGGCCCGGAGGACACCGCCGAGGAGCCCCCGGCGCCCGAGGCGGCACCGGAGGCGGAGCCGGAGCGCCACCCGGAGCGCGAGCCGGAGCCGGCCCGGGGCGAGGCCCCGCCCTCGCCCGAGTCGGCGGGCCCGCAGGAGGGCCCGCTCCAGGCGGCCGTGCCGGCGGCGGATCCGTTCCGCACCCGGATGTTCAGCGTGCCCGGCCTCGGCGACGGCGCCGCCGGGCGCCGCTCCCGGGCCCGTACGGCGCACGGGCGGACCGTGGGCGCGCAGCGGCCGCGCGGGCAGCTGACCAAGCTGCACCTGGCCGCGACCGTGCACGCGGCCGCCCCGCACCAGCGGGCGCGCGGGCGCAGCGGGCCCGGGCTCGTCGTGCGCAAGGACGACCTGCGGCAGGCGAGCCGCGAGGGCCGCGAGGGCAACCTGGTGCTGTTCGTCGTGGACGCCTCCGGCTCCATGGCGGCCCGGCAGCGCATGGGCGCCGTCAAGGGCGCCGTGCTGTCCCTGCTGCTGGACGCCTACCAGCGGCGCGACAAGGTCGGGCTGATCACCTTCCGCGGCGCGGCCGCCGAGCTGGCGCTGCCGCCGACCTCGTCGGTGGACGCGGCCGCGGCCCGGATGGAGAAGCTGCCGACGGGCGGGCGCACCCCGCTCGCGGCCGGGCTGCTCAAGGCGCGCGAGGTGCTGCGCGTCGAGAAGCTGCGCGATCCCTCGCGCCGGCCGCTGCTGGTGGTCGTGACCGACGGCCGGGCCACCTCGGCCGGGGCCGTGGGCGGCGATCCGCGTGCCCTGGCGGCCCGTTCGGCGCGGCTGCTGCACGCCGAGGGCGTCGCCTCAGTGGTCGTGGACTGCGAGAGCGGCCACGTCCGGCTGGGTCTGGCCGCCGCGCTCGCCGCCGATCTGGGCGGGCCGGCGGTCACCCTCGACGGGCTGCGCGCCGACGCGTTGGCCGGGCTCGTGAAGAACGTCCGTACGTCCGTTTCCTCTCCCTCCCACAGGAAGGCCGCGTAATGCCCCAGGGACAGCCGTCCGTCATCCCCGACGACGGGCTCACCACCCGCCAGCGCCGCAACCGCCCGCTGGTCTTCGTCCACACCGGCCCCGGCAAGGGCAAGTCGACGGCGGCCTTCGGGCTCGCGCTGCGCGCCTGGAACCAGGGCTGGCCGATCGGGGTGTTCCAGTTCGTCAAGTCGGCGAAGTGGAAGGTCGGCGAGGAGAACGCGCTGAAGGTGCTCGGCGAGAGCGGCAAGGGCGGCAGCGTCGTCTGGCACAAGATGGGCGAGGGCTGGTCCTGGGTCCAGCGCGACGCCCAGCTCGACAACGAGCAGGCGGCCAAGGAGGGCTGGGAGCAGGTCAAGCGGGACCTGGTGGCCGAGACGCACAAGCTGTACGTGCTGGACGAGTTCGCGTACCCGTTGCACTGGGGCTGGATCGACGTGGACGAGGTGATCGAGGTGCTGCGCGCCCGCCCCGGCAGCCAGCACGTGGTGATCACGGGCCGCAACGCGCCGGAGAAGCTGGTGGAGTTCGCGGACCTGGTCACCGAGATGACCAAGGTCAAGCACCCCATGGACACCGGCCAGAAGGGCCAGAAGGGCATCGAGTGGTGACGTCCGTCCCCCGGCTGGTCATCGCCGCTCCCTCCTCGGGGAGCGGCAAGACCACGGTCGCGACCGGCCTGATGGCCGCCTTCGCCGGACGCGGCCTGGCCGTGTCCCCGCACAAGGCCGGGCCCGACTACATCGACCCCGGCTACCACGCGCTGGCCACGGGCCGGCCGGGGCGCAACCTGGACGCGTTCCTGTGCGGGCCGGAGCTGATCGCCCCGCTGTTCGCGCACGGGGCGGCCGGGTGCGACCTGGCCGTGGTCGAGGGCGTGATGGGCCTGTACGACGGCGCGGCCGGGCGGGGCGAGCTGGCCTCGACGGCGCAGGTGGCCAAGCTGCTGCGGGCGCCGGTGGTGCTCGTGGTGGACGCGAGCTCGCAGTCGCGGTCGGTGGCGGCGCTGGTGCACGGCTTCGCCTCGTTCGACCCCCAGGTGCGCCTGGGCGGTGTGATCCTGAACAAGGTCGGTTCCGACCGGCACGAGGTGATGCTGCGCGAGGCGCTGGAGGAGGCCGGCACGCCGGTCCTCGGCGTCCTGCGCCGGGCCCCGCAGGTGGCCACCCCGTCCCGCCACCTCGGCCTGGTGCCCGTGGCCGAACGCCGCGCCGACGCCGTGGCCGCCGTGGCGGCCCTGGCGGAGCAGGTCCGCCAGGGCTGCGACCTGGACGCGCTGCTGGCCCTGGCCCGCTCGGCCCCGCCCCTGGCGGGCGAGCCGTGGTCGCCCCCTCCCGCCGCGGTGGACACGGCTCCGGGCGGACCCCGGCCCGTCATCGCCGTGGCCGGGGGCGCCGCCTTCACCTTCTCCTACGCCGAGCACGCCGAGCTGCTCACGGCCGCCGGGGCGCAGGTGGTGGCGTTCGACCCGCTGCACGACGAGGCCCTGCCGGACGGCACGGCCGGCCTCGTCGTCGGCGGTGGGTTCCCCGAGGTCTACGCCCAGGACCTGGGGGCCAACGAACGCCTGCGCAAGGCCGTGGCCGAACTGGCGGCGGCCGGCGCGCCGGTGGCCGCGGAGTGCGCCGGGCTGCTCTACCTCGTCCGGTCCCTCGACGGCACCCCGATGTGCGGCGTCATCGACGCCCACGCCCGCATGACGCAGCGGCTGACCCTCGGCTACCGCGAGGCGGTCGCGGTGTCGGACAGCCCGCTCGCGGCGGCCGGCACCCGGCTGCGCGGTCACGAGTTCCACCGCACGGTGGTGGAGCCGTCCGCCGGCGCGACGCCGGCCTGGGGCTTCACCCGTCCCGAGCGGCGCGTCGAGGGCTTCGTGCAGCAGGGCGTGCACGCCAGCTACCTGCACACCCACTGGGCGGCGGAGCCGTCCGTGGCGGCGCGTCTGACGGCGGCGGCGCGGGCCCACGCGGCGGCCCGGGAGCACCCGGCCACGCCATGAGCTCATTCCGCGACGCCGACGACCAGCCAGATCCCGGCCACCCCGCCCACCGTGCACAGCAGCGTCGACAGGGCGGGGTGCCGGTGGTGCGCCTCGGGCAGGATCTCGGCGGACGCGAGGTAGAGCAAAGCGCCGCCGAAGAAGCCGAGGTAGGCACCGAGCGGTTCCTCCGGAAGGGTGAACAGCAGGGTGGACGCGGCGCCGACGACCGGGGCTACGGCGTCCGCGAACAGCATCGCGAGCGCCTTGCGGCGGGCGTTCCCGTAGAGGCGGGTGAGGGTGTAGGTGTTGAAGCCGTCGGCGAAGTCGTGGGTGACCACGGCCAGCGCCACGGCGGCCCCCATCCCGCCGCCGACCTGGAACGCCGCGCCCAGCGCCACCCCGTCGGCGAGGCTGTGGCCGACCATCGCCGCCGCCGCGGTCAGGCCGACCTGCGGCACCCGGGCCCCGTTCTCGGCGCCGTGCGCGGCCTGCCGTACGGCCAGCAGGCGTTCCACGACGTGCGCGGTCAGGAAGCCGCCCACGAACAGCAGCAGGGCCGCCGGGACGCCGAACACCGGGGTGCCGGCGGCGTCCAGGGCCTCCGGCAGCAGGTCCAGGCCCACCACGCCGAGCATCAGCCCGCCGGCGAGGCCCAGGACCAGGTGGCGGCGGTCGGTGACGCGTTGCGCCGTCCATCCGCCCGCCAGCGTCATCAGGAACGCGCCCAGCGCCACGATCACCGCCATGTGCCCCTGCATACCGACTGCCGGGCCCGGGCGCACGTGTGCGCGCGCACCAGGACAGGACCCGACGTTGACGAGTGAGGAAGGACCGCCGATGGGCGAGTACGAGCAGGTGGTGGTCGGCGTCGGCGCCCGCGCGGGGGTGTCGGCGGCGGAGGTGTGCACGCTGGTGGAGGAGACGCTGTGCGCCGCCGGGCTGCCCGTGGCGGCGGTGACGGCGCTGGCCACGGTCGAGTCCAAGGCCGGGGAGCCGGGGATCGCCGAGGCGGCGAAACGTTTCGGCCTCCCTCTGCTCGGCTACCCGGCCGAGGAACTGGCCCGGGTCGCGGTCCCGCATCCGGCGCAAGCGGTACAGGAGGCCACCGGCACCCCGTCGGTGGCCGAGGCGGCGGCGCTGGCCGGCAGCGGCGGCGGGCACCTGCTGGTGGCGAAGCGGAAGTCGGCGGCGGCGACCTGTGCGCTGGCCGCCGTCTTGGAGGCGCACGACCTGCGCCACCACGGGGACGCCGAGGTGGTGGACGGCGGCGCGGGGCTCGTCGACCTGGCGGTCAACGTCCGCACCGGCACCCCGCCGGCCTGGCTCAAGCAGCGGATCGCCGACTCGCTGGACACCCTGGCTGCCTATCCGGACGGCCGGGCGGCCCGGGCGGCGGTCGCCGCGCGGCACGGCCTGCCGGTGGAGCGGGTGCTGCTGACCGCCGGGGCGGCCGAGGCGTTCGTGCTGGTCGCGCGCGCCCTGGGCGCCGTACGGCCGGTGGTGGTGCATCCGCAGTTCACCGAGCCGGAGGCGGCCCTGCGCGACGCCGGGCACCGGGTGGAGCGGGTGCTGCTGCGGGCCGAGGACGGCTTCCGGCTGGATCCGGCGCTGGTGCCGCCGGAGGCCGACCTGGTGGTGGTGGGCAACCCGACCAACCCGACCTCCGTACTGCACCCGGCCGCCGACCTGGTCGCGCTGGCCCGGCCGGGGCGGATCCTGGTGGTGGACGAGGCGTTCATGGACGCGGTGCCGGGCGAGCGGGAGGCGCTGGCCGGGCGGACGGACGTGCCGGGGCTGGTGGTGCTGCGCAGCCTGACCAAGACCTGGGGGCTGGCCGGGCTGCGGATCGGCTACGTGCTCGCCGAACCGGAGGTGATCGCCCGGCTCGCGGCGGCGCAGCCGCTGTGGCCGGTGTCGAGCCCGGCGCTGGCCGCGGCCGAGGCCTGCGTGTCGCCGCGGGCCCTGGCGGAGGCGGAGGCCGCCGCGGAGCGGATCGCGGTGGACCGGGCGCATCTGCTCGCCGGGCTGGCGGAGTTCGAGGAGATCTCGGTGTGCGGCGCGGCGCAGGGGCCGTTCGTGCTGATCCGGGTGGAGCGGGCGGCCGAGGTGCGGACCCGGCTGCGGGCCCTCGGCTTCGCCGTGCGGCGCGGGGACACCTTCCCCGGGCTGGACCGCTCCTGGCTGCGGCTGGCGGTGCGCGACCGGGCGACGACGGGCCGACTCCTCCAGGCCCTGGACCACGCGCTGACCCTCACCTCGCCCTGACCGGGGCGGGCGGGGCGGGGGCTCGTCCCCCGCCCCGGCCGGACCCCGGACGGCGTAACGTTCCACCATCCGGATGGCGTACGGAACAGGCGTGCGACAGTATCCGGGGGGAGTCGGAACTCCGCGTCCGGCCGCCGAACAGGGGGAACGTGATGAGGACACCGGCCAGGATCGGGCTGGCGGTCACTGTGCTGGCCGCCGTCGGCGCGGGCGCCTACGCCGCTCCGAAGCTGCTCGGCGCGGACGGCGCGTCCGCCGAGCAGCGGCTGTCGGGCGACGCCGCGCAGCGCGGCGGCACGCCCAAGGCCCAGGTACCCGCCGACGCCCGGCCGTTCACGCTGGTCGCGACCGGTGACATCATCCCGTACCCGTCGATCGTCCAGCGGGCCGCGGACGACGCGGGCGGCAAGGGCCACGACTTCCGCAAGATCCTCGCCGGGATCAAGCCGATCGTCTCGTCGGCGGACGTGGCGATATGCCACCACGAGATACCGTACGGCGCCCCGGGCGGCCCCTACACCGGCTACCCGACGTTCAAGGCGCCGCACGAACTGGCCGACGCCCTCAAGGACACCGGCTACGAGAGCTGCTCGACGGCCTCGAACCACACGCTGGACGCCGGGTACGAGGGCCTGGCCCGCACCCTGGAGCACCTCGACCGGGTCGGCATCAAGCACGTCGGCTCGGCCCGCGGCGCCGAGGAGGCCAAGGCCCCGGCGCTGCTGACCGCGGGTGGCGCGAAGATCGCGCAGCTGTCGTACACGTACGGCACGAACGGCATCCCGCTCCCCAAGGACAAGCCCTGGTCGGTGAATCTGCTCGACCAGAACCGGATCGTCGCCGACGCCCGCGCCGCCCGGAAGGCGGGCGCGGACGTCGTCGTCCTCAGCATCCACTGGGGCACCGAGTGGCAGACCGCCCCGGACCAGCAGCAGCGGGACCTGGCGCAGGCGCTGACGGCGTCGCGCACCGACGGGCTGCCCGACATCGACCTGATCATCGGCACCCACAACCACGTGCCGCAGCCCTACGAGAAGATCAACGGCACGTGGGTGGTCTTCGGGATGGGCGACCAGGTCGCCAGCTTCGTGCCCGAGGACAAGAAGCGCGGGAACATGTCGTCCGTGCCCCGCTTCACCTTCGGCCCGTCGGCCGCGCACCCGGGCCGGTGGGAGGTGGTGAAGGCGGAGTACTTCACGCAGTACTCCGACATGGGACCGCCGTTCCGGGTGGTCTGCGCGTCCTGCGCCGCCTCGGACGGCGCGCTGCCGGCGGCGAAGAAGAACGAGTACGCCGCCGTCGACCGGCAGGTCAGCGAGGCCGTGCTGTCGCGCAAGGCGGCCGAGCAGGGGCTGGTGAAGGCCACCCGGTAGGCGCGGGCACCCGGGCGCGCGGTGGGCGCGGGCACCCCGGGCACGCGGTGGGCGCGGGCACTCCGGGCAGCACGCCGTAGGCGACGCGGGCGCCTCAGGTGCCGTGCGGGTGCCTGAGGCCTCGCCCGGGTGCGTCAGGCGTCGCCGTGGCCGCGGCCCCGGCCGCGGGTGAGGACGAGGGCGCCCGCGCCGGCGCCGAGCAGCAGGAGGGCGCCGCCCGCGAGGTAGGGCGTCAGCGAACTGCCGCCGGTCTCGGCGAGGTTGGCGTGGGTGCCGGAGGCCACCGGGGCGGTGCCGCCGGAGTGGACCTTGACGTCCGCCGGCTTCGCCTCGGGCTGGGAACCGGTCTCGGGCTTGGTCTCTGGCTTGGTCTCGGGCTTGGCCGCCCTGGGGGACTCGCAGCGCGCCTCGGCCAGGACCACCTCGCCCTCGACCTCGGCGACGTTGAGCTCGAGCGGATTCACGGACACCTTCAGGCGCAGGGCGGCCGCCGCGGCGGTGGTCGAGGTGGTGCTCGCCTCGGACAGGGCCAGGGTCACCTCGCCCACGCCCGGCACCGCGACCCGGGTCGGGCCGCCGGCGGAGAGGGTGACCTTCTTGCCCAGGACGGTCACCGCGCCGAGCACGTTCGAGCTGGCCACGGGCTGCCGGCCGGCCTCGCAGACGGCCTTGGAGGTGACCTTCTCGACCTCGATGAGGGACAGCACGGGCAGGCCCGGGACATGGACCTTGGCGTGCGCGAGTGCGGCCTCGGCCTCGGCCTGCCGGGTGTCGGCCGTGGCCTTGGAGGTGGCGACGTCCGCCTGGAGCACGTTCACCGGCCTGCCCTGGTCGACGCCGTCGAGCCGGACGGTCAGCGCGGTCTTCTCGGCCCGGGCGGGGGCGTCGACCTGGTTCAAGGTGGTCTGCAGCGGCAGGTGGACGGCCTTGTCGAGCAGGCCCACGTCCAACCCGGCCCGCAGGACGACCGCGCTCGCCTTGCCGGTGCCCGACGCCGGGGTGCCGGGCGGGGTGCCGGTGGCGTGGGCGGGCGGTGCGGCCAGCAGGGCGACCGCCCCCGTGGCGAGCAGGGCGGCCGCGGGCATGCGGAAGGTGGAGCTGTTCAAGGTGGTGGAACCCCCAGGGAGATGGGTGGCCGCCGCGCCGCCCATGGGGGACATGGCGCACGCCGACGGCCTCGTCCCCGAAATCTTTACGCACTGTGGGTGAACAGGCGGACACCCGACGTGAGTTCACTCCAAAGAGGGGTTTCCGTGACATTGTTCGAATTACGGCGCCCCACCTGGCACAGGAGTACCCCCTCGCCCCACCTCAGCGCGGACGAACGGCCCGGCGCGACCCGGCCCAGCCTCGACGCGGCTCGACGCGCCCCATTCCAACGACCGGCCGGGCCACCGCGTCACGGCCCTGCGTCAACACCGGCGTCAACGCGGGCGCCGACGCGACCCGGACGCGGCCCCGACGCGGCCCCGACCGGCTTCATGCGAAGATCCGGCCGTTGAGCACGACCCGGAGCGGGTCCGCCAGCGCCCGCACGTCCGCGCGCGGGTCCTCGGCGTAGACCACCAGGTCCGCCGGAGCGCCCTCCTCCAGACCCGGCCGCCCCAGCCAGCTCCGGGCTCCCCAGGCCGTCGCCGAGAGCGCGTCCAGGGCGGGGATACCGGCCTTGACCAGTTCCGCCACCTCCGCCGCGACCAGCCCGTGCGGCAGCGAACCGCCCGCGTCCGTGCCGACGTAGACCGGCACCCCGGCGTCGTAGGCCGCGCGGACCGTGTCGTAGCGGCGTTCGTGGAGCCGGCGCATATGCGCCGACCAGCGCGGGAACTTCGCCTCGCCACCCGCCGCGAGCCGCGGGAACGTCGCGATGTTCACCAGGGTCGGCACGATCGCCACCTGCCGTTCGGCGAAGAGCGGAATGGTCTCCTCCGTCAGCCCCGTGGCGTGCTCGACGCAGTCGATGCCCGCCTCGACCAGGTCGCGCAGCGAGTCCTCGGCGAAGCAGTGCGCGGTGACCCGGGCACCGAGCCGGTGCGCCTCCGCGATGGCCGCCTCCACCGCCTCGCGCGGCCAGCACGGCGTCAGATCGCCGACCTCCCGCTCGATCCAGTCGCCGACCAGCTTGACCCAGCCGTCGCCGCGCACCGCCTCGCGGGCGACGTAGGCCACCAGATCGCCGGGCTCGATCTCGTGGGCGTAGTTGCGGATGTAGCGGCGGGTGCGGGCGATGTGGCGGCCGGCCCGGATGATCTTCGGAAGGTCGTCGCGGTCGTCGATCCAGCGGGTGTCGGACGGCGAACCGGCGTCCCGGATCAGCAGCGCTCCCGCCTCCCGGTCGGTGAGCGCCTGCTTCTCGCTGGTCACCTCGTCCACCGGGCCGTGGGCGTCGAGGCCCACGTGGCAGTGCGCGTCGACCAGGCCGGGCAGCGCCCAGCCGGAGACGGTGGTCACCTCACCGGCGGTGCGCGGGCGTTCGTAGGTGATCCGGCCGCCGACGACCCACAGCTCGTCGCGGACGTCCTGCGGACCCACCAGGACCCGCCCCTTCACATGCAGCACATGGCTCACGTCGCTCATGTCCGCACTGTACGCACGGCATCGGTAGGCTCACCCTCGTACCTTCGGACGAAGAGAGCACCACCGTGACGCACCCCCTGCTGGACCTGCCGCCGCTCACCGCCGAGCGGTTCGCCTCGATCGAACGGGGGGTCGCGCAGCTGCTGGCCACGGGCCAGGACGTGGTGATCACCCAGGGCGAGGCGCTGCTGCCGCTGGAGGGGTGCATCCGGTCCGGGGCCCGGCCCGGTTCGACCGCGCTGAACGTGGTGACCGGCCCCTACGGGACCACGTTCGGCAACTGGCTGCGGGACTGCGGCGCGCAGGTAGTGGACCTGGCGGTGCCCTTCGAGACGGCGGTGACGGCGGAGCAGGTCGCCGAGGCCCTCCGGGCGCGGCCGGAGATCGACTTCGTCTCGCTGGTGCACGCCGAGGCGGCCACCGGCAACACCAATCCGGTGGCGGAGATCGGCGAGGTCGTCCGGGCGCACGGGGCGCTGTTCATGCTCGACGCGGTCGCCTCGGTCGGGGCGGAGCCGCTGCTGCCGGACGCGTGGGGCGTCGACCTGTGCGTGATCGGCGCGCAGAAGGCGATGGGCGGGCCGGCCGGCGTCTCGGCAGTGTCGGTCTCCGCGCGGGCGTGGGAGCGGTTCGCGGCCAACCCGGCGGCGCCCCGCCGCTCCTACCTGTCGCTGCTGGACTGGAAGGAGCGGTGGATCGACCCGGGCCGGACCGTACTGCCGCACGCCCCGGCCCAGTTGGAGATGCTGGCGCTGGAGGCCTGCCTGGACCGGATCGCGGCCGAGGGCCTGCCGGCCGTGCAGGCGCGGCACGCCGCCGCGGCGGCGGCGACCCGGGCGGGTGCGGCGGCGCTGGGCGTGGCACCGTACGTGCCGGTGGCCGCGCAGGCGGCGCCGGTGGCCACCACGCTGCGCGTGGCGGACGCCTCGGTGGTCGCCGCCAAGGCCCTGGCCGCCGAGCCGTCCGCCCCGCTGGCGGCCGGTGGCGGCGCCCTGGCCGCCTCGATGCTCCGGGTCAACCACTACGGCCCGGCCGCGTCCCTGCCGATGGTCCACACCGCCCTGACGGCCCTGGCCACAGCCCTGTCGACCGACCCGGCCCCGGCCCTGACGGCGGCTACGCAGGCGTGGGGCGCCTAGGCGGGCCTTGACGCCCGCGCCCCTGGCCCTGCCTCTGCCCCGGCACGGCCGGGAGCGGGCCCGACCTGCGCGGGCCGTAGCGGGCGGGCGGGCGCGGCCGTAGCGGGCGGGCGTGCGCGGCCGTAGCGGGCTCGTGGTGCCCGGCCCCGGGGGCGGGCCGGGCGTACCGAGGAGCGGCCCAGATCGCGGCGCTGCGCGACTCGGGTCCGGGCAGCGAGCCCGGCGTACGCGACCGGCTTGAGGCCGGAAAGCGGGCCGGGCGTACGCGACCGGCTTGCGGGCCCGGCGTGCGAGACCCGCGGATCGGGCCCGGCGTAGGCGGCCCAGGAGCGACCCCCGCTTGCGGCCGTGGAGCGGCCCAGCCTGCGGACGGCAGCGGGCCCGGGGCATGGCGCCCGGCAACGAGCCCGGT
>NZ_JAJAUY010000068.1 GCF_020532625.1 Streptomyces antimicrobicus
GGCCTGGCCCTGGCGGCCGCCCTGCTCCGCGCACGCGGCGGCGCCGGCCCCGCGGCCGGCCCCCCGACCTCCGTCCGCACCGACCCCGACCCCGCAGAGAAATGAGCGACAGCCCAGTGTTCGAGTACGAGAAGGACGGGGCCGCGATCTACCGGCAGTCCTTTGCCACGATCCGCGCCGAGGCGGACCTCTCCGGTCTGCCCGCCTCGGTCGCCCAGGTCGCGGTGCGGATGATCCACGCCTGCGGGATGACCGACCTCACCCGCGACCTCGGCTACACCGACGAGGTCGTGCTGCGCGCCCGGGCTGCCCTGCACGCCGGAGCCCCGATCCTGTGCGACGTCCAGATGGTCGCCAGCGGCGTCACGCGCAAGCGGCTGCCCGCCGACAACCCGGTGCTGTGCACCCTGTCCGACCCCGCGGTGCCGGAACTGGCCGCGAGGATGGGCACCACGCGCAGCGCCGCCGCCCTGGAACTGTGGCGTGACCGCGGCCTGCTGGAGGGTTCGGTGGTGGCCGTCGGCAACGCGCCGACCGCCCTGTTCCGGCTCCTGGAGATGATCGAGGAGGGCGCGCCGCGTCCGGCCGCCGTCATCGGCGTGCCCGTCGGCTTCATCGGCGCCGCCGAGTCCAAGGACGCCCTCGCCGAACACCCTTCGGGCCTGGACCACTTGATCGTCCGGGGCCGGCGCGGCGGCAGCGCCATAGCGGCCGCGGCCGTCAACGCGATAGCGAGCGAGGAAGAATGAGCGACCAGCCCAAGGGACGGCTGTACGGGGTCGGACTCGGCCCGGGCGACCCGTCGTTGATGACGCTGCGGGCCGTCGAGGTGATCGGCGAGGCCGACGTGGTGGCGTACCACAGCGCCCGGCACGGGCGGTCGATCGCCCGTTCCATCGCCGAACGGCACCTGCGCGCCGACCACATCGAGGAACCGCTGGTCTACCCGGTCACCACCGGGACCACCGACCACCCCGGCGGCTACCAGGGCGCCATGGACGAGTTCTACGAGGAGGCCGCCGCCCGGCTCGCCGCGCACCTGGACGCCGGGCGCACCGTGGCCGTGCTCGCCGAGGGCGACCCGCTCTTCTACGGCTCGTACATGCACATGCACAAGCGGCTCGCCGACCGCTACGTGACCGAGGTCGTGCCCGGTGTCACCTCCGTGAGCGCCGCCGCGGCCCGGCTGCAGACCCCGCTGGTCGAGGGCGAGGAGGTGCTCACGATCCTGCCCGGCACCCTGCCGCAGGAGGAGCTCACCGCCCGGCTGGCCGCGACCGACTCCGCGGTCGTGATGAAGCTCGGCCGCACCTTCCCGGCCGTCCGGGAGGCGCTGGCCGACTCCGGCCGCCTCGGCGAGGCGCGCTACGTGGAGCGGGCGACCATGGCCGGCGAACGCACCGGCGACCTCGCGGACATCGAGCCCGGCTCGGTGCCGTACTTCTCGGTGGCCGTCGTGCCCAGCCGCGTCGGCAACCCCGGCGCCAAGCCGTCCGGTCCGGGCGAGGTCGCCGTCGTCGGCACCGGTCCGGCCGGCCCGCTGTGGCTGACCCCCGAGACCCGGCGGGCGCTGGCCGACGCCGAGGTCCTGGTGGGCTACACCACCTATCTGGACCGGGTGCCGACCCGGCCCGGGCAGGTGCGGCACGGCTCCGACAACAAGGTCGAGTCCGAACGCGCCGAGTTCGCCCTGGACCTGGCCCGGCGCGGCAAGCGGGTGGCCGTCGTCTCCGGCGGGGACCCGGGCGTGTTCGCGATGGCCACGGCCGTGCTGGAGGTGGCCGGGCAGGACGCGTACAAGGACGTGCCGGTACGGGTGCTGCCGGGCGTGACGGCCGCGAACGCGGCGGCCGCCGCGGCGGGCGCCCCGCTGGGCCACGACTACGCCACGATCTCCCTGTCGGACCGGCTCAAGCCCTGGGAGGTCATCGCCGAGCGGCTGCGCGCGGCGGCCGCGGCCGACCTCGTCATGGCCCTGTACAACCCCGGCTCGCGCAGCCGGACCTGGCAGGTCGCGAGGGCCAAGGAGCTGCTGCTGGAGCTGCGTCCGGCGCACACCCCGGTGGTCGTCGCCCGCGACGTCGGCGGCCCGGAGCAGTCGGTGCGCATCGTGACCCTGGCCGAACTGGAGCCGGCCGAGGTCGACATGCGCACGATCCTGCTGATCGGCTCCTCGCAGACGAGGATCACCGCGCGGGGCGACGGGACCCGGGTGGCGTGGACTCCCCGGCGGTATCCCGAGGCCTAGCGCTGTTCCGAGGCCCGGCGGTGTCCCGAGGCCCGGCGGTGTCCCGAGGCCCGGGCGAGCGCCCGCGAGGTCCTCGGGCGCACGGAGCGAGGGTCCGGCGGGTCCGTCGTCACGGACGGACCCGCCGGACCCTCGCGGTGCCGCGGTGCCGCGGCGCCGCGGGGCGCGCCGCGGTCTAGGGCTGCTTGAGCCGGTCGTCGATCTCCGCCTGCGCGGCCGGGGTGAACACGCGCAGGACGGGGACGAAGACGGCGAGGCAGGCCGCCGCGAGGACCGCCATCGCCGTCGGGGCGGAGGACCATTCCGCCAGGGCGCCCGCGACCGCGGCGCCCACCGGGGTGGAGCCGAAGGCGAAGAGGCGGAAGACGGCGCCGAACCGGCCCATCATGGAGGACGGGACGAGGGTCTGCATGACCGTGCGGACGTTGACCGTCCAGAGGGTGCCGCCCATGCCGCCGAGGACGGCGGCGCAGCCCACCGCCCACTTGTTCGCGGACATCGCGGGGACCGCCATCATCGCGCTGGTCAGAAAGATGTTGATCATCATCGCCCAGCGCCTCCCGAAGAGCCGGTTGAACCCGCCCACGACGAGCGTGCCGCCCACGCCGCCGACACCGAGCGCGCCCACCAGCAGGCCGTAGTCGGCGGCGGTCAGCCCCATGGGCCCGGTCGCGTACAACGGCATGAGGGCGAACCAGGCGCCCCAGCAGGAGCCCAGTACCGCCACCACCACGGCCAGCATGCGCAGCAGCCGGTGCCGCCACAGGAAGCCCAGGCCCTCGCCGATCTGCGCGCGGACGGACGGGGCCGCGGCCCCCTCGCCGCCCGCCGCGCCGCCCCGGAACCGGTAGACCAGCAGGGCCAGCAGAGCCGCGGTCAGGGCGTAGCCGACCAGGGTGGCACCGAGCGCGAAGGCCGCGCCCACGCCCACCAGCAGACCGCCGACGAAGGGACCGGCGAACTCCTGGCACACCGTTTCGGCGCCCGTCACCAGGGCGTTCGCCCGCTCCCGGCCGGTCACCGCGACGACGTCGGGGACGAGCGCCGCCGCGGCCGTCATGGCGAGCACCTCGGCGACGCCCAGGACGGCCCCGCACACGTAGATGGTCGGCAGGTTCAGCAGGTCCGCGACGGCTAGCCCGAGCAGCACGCCGACCATCAGGACCTGGACCCCGTTGGCCAGCCACACCAGTTTGCGCCGGTCGGCACGGTCCACCAGGACCCCGATGTGCAACGCGGTGAGCAGCCACGGCAGGGACAGCGACAGCATCACACCCGATATGAGCGCCGGGGACCGGGTGAGGGTCGTGGCCACGAGCGGGAGGGCGATCTTCATGACGCCGTCCGCGAGATTGGTGACGGCGGTGAACACGACCAGCACGGCGGTGTTCCGCCGGCTGGAAGCGATCGTGTCCACCTCCGCCACCCCGTCCACCGGCCCGGCCACGACGTCGTGGTCAGGCGATGCTTCGGTCATCGCAACTCCGTTCGGTGCAAGGCGGGATCCGTGCGGCGGCGCAGCACGGGCCGGGCCGGCCGCGTGCCGACCGGCCGGGCCCCGAGCGCGGCCACGGTCGGTGATTCGAACAGATCGCGCACGGTCAGGTCGAGGCCGGTGACCGCGCGGACGCGGTTGACCAGTCTCGCGGCGAGCAGCGAGTGCCCGCCGAGGTCGAAGAAGCTGTCGTGGACGCCCACGGTGGCCACCCCGAGGACATCGGCGAACACCTCGCAGAGCGTGCGCTCCCGGGCGTTGCGGGGCGGGGTCGGGACGCCCTCGGCACCGACCTCCGGCAGCACCAGTGCCCGGCGGTCGAGCTTGCCGTTGGCGGTCAGCGGCAGCGCGTCGAGCACCACGTAGGCCGCGGGCACCATGTACACGGGCAGCTTGGACGCGGCGAACTCCCGCAGCGTGGCGGACGTCGGTCGCTCCGGCGCGGTCGCGGACGGCGTCACGAACGCCACCAGCCGCTGCTCGCCCGAGGGCAGCCGGTCCGCCAGGACGGCCGCCTGCGCGACGGCCGGACAGCCGAGCAGCACGCCCACGATCTCGTCGAGTTCGATCCGCACGCCACGGATCTTGACCTGGTCGTCGACCCGGCCGAGGAACTCCACGGCTCCGTCGGCCCGGAACCGCGCCCGGTCGCCGGAGCGGTACATCCGGGTCCCGGGAGGGCCGAAGGGGTCGGCCACGAAGCGGGCGGCGGTCAGGTCAGGACGGTTGAGGTAGCCCCGGCCCACGTTCGCGCCGGCGAGGTACAGCTCGCCGGCCACGCCGGGCGGCACCGGCCGCAGCGTCTCGTCGAGGACGTACACCCGGCAGTTCCAGATCGGTCCGCCGATCGGGGCCGTCGCCGGCCATCCGTCCACGTCCGCGGGCAGTGCGGCGGCGGTGATGACATGGGTCTCCGACGGCCCGTACTCGTTGTGCAGCGAGACGTGCGGCCGCTCCCGGAAGAAGCGCACGACCTGGTCGGTCAGCCGCAGCGCCTCGCCCGCCTGCCGCACGTGCCGCAGGCGCGCCAGCTCCAGCCCCAGCTCGTCGGCCGCTTCGCAGACCGCGTTCACCACGAGGTCGGGTGCGAACAGCTCGGTGGCGCCCTCCCGGTCCAGCCAGCGGGCCAGCTCCACCGGGTCGAGCCGGGTCTCCTCCGTGGGGACGAGCAGTGCCTTGCCGTGCAGGAAGGCACCCAGGAACTCGTGGATCGACGCGTCGAACATGAGCGAGCTGAAGTGCGCCACCCGGCAGCCCTCGCTGCCCGGATAGGTGCTGCGCCCCCAGGCCAGGAGGTTCACCAGCACCTGGGTCTGGACGACGACGCCCTTGGGCCTGCCCGTCGACCCGGACGTGTAGATGACGAACGAGGCGTCCTGGGGCCCGGGGACACCGAGGAGCTCGTCCGCGGTCAGGTCGGCCCCGTCGTAGGACGCGGTGATCGCGGCCCAGCCCGCGTCGTCCAGCCGTACCGCGGGCACCCCGGGCAGCAGGCCGTCCGCCGCCGTGAGGGCCAGCGCCGGCCGGGCGTCCTCGACGATGTAGGCCCGGCGGTCGGCCGGGTACTCCGGATCGATGGGCAGGTAGACCGCCCCCGCCTTGAGGATCGCCACATAGGCGAGCACGAGGTCCACGGAGCGCGGCAGCGACACCGCGACCCGGACCTCGGGCCCGGCGCCCCGGTCGACCAGGAGGCGGGCGAGGCGGTTGGCGCGCTCGTTCATCCGGGCGTACGTCAGCCGGGTACGGCCGTCGCTGAGAGCGAGGCTGTCGGGGGACTCGGCCACGCGCTGCTCGATCTGCGCGGCGAGGGAGGCCGTGGGCACCGGCATCGCCGTGTCGTTCCACTCGCGCAGGAGGTCGAGTTCCCGGTCGCTGATCAGGCCGATCGTCGAGATCCGCCGGTCCGGGCCCGCCACCACCGCCCGCAGCAGTCGTTCGAGGCGCTCGACCATGCCCTCCACGGTGGCCCGGTCGAACAGGCCGGTCGCGAACTCGACACTGCCCGCCACCCCGCCGTACCCGCCCGCGCCGTCGACGTGCTCGGCCAGGTTGAACAGGAGGTCGAACTTGGCCGTGCCGGTGCCGACCGCCTCGGCACGGTCGGTCAGCGCGGGCGCCTCGAAGCGGTCCCCGCCCACGTCCTCGAAGACGAGCATGGTCTGGAAGAGCGGGTGCCGAGCGGGGGAGCGCACCGGGTTGACCGCCTCGACCACGGCCTCGAACGGGACGTCCTGGTGGGCGAGCGCGGCCAGGGTTCGGCCGCGGACGCGTGCCAGCAGCTCCCGGAAGGTCGGCTCGCCGCTGAGGTCCGTGCGCAGCACGACCGTGTTGACGAAGAACCCGACGAGGCCGTCCAGCGCCTCGTCGTCGCGACCGGCGACCGCGGAGCCCAACGGGATGTCGTCCCCGCCGCCCAGGCGGTGGACCAGGGCGGCCAGCGCGGCCTGCACGGCCATGAAGACCGTGCAGCCGTTCGCGCGGGCGAGCGCGGCGAGTTCCCGGTGCAGGTCGGCGTCCAGACGTACGGGGATCCGGTCGCCGCGGTGGTCGGCGGTGGCGGACCGGGGCCGGTCGTAGGGCAGCGCCAGCTCCTCCGGAAGGCCGCTCAGCGCCTCGCGCCAGTACCGCAGCTGCCGGGCGATCCGGCTGCCGCCGTCGGAGGGATCCCCGAGGAACTCCCGCTGCCAGAGGGTGTAGTCGGCGTACTGGACGGGCAGCGGGGCGAAGGCCGGCGCGCGGCCCCGCGCACGGGCGAGGTAGGCGGTGTTCAGGTCCTGGCCGAGCGGGACGTCGGACCAGCCGTCCGTCGCGATGTGGTGCACGCTCAGCAGCAGGACACGCCGTCCGTCGCCGACCTCCAGCAGCCGCGCCCGCACCGGGGGCCGGCGGGTGAGGTCGAACGGCTCGGCCGTCTCGGCCTCGACGGCGGCCTCCAGCCCGTCGGCCGGCACGCTCACCCGCGTCAGCGGGGGAACCGCCGCCGGCCCCTGCAGGACCTGCTGGTACGGCTCGCCGTCGTGCTCCGGGAAGACCGTGCGCAGGCTCTCGTGCCGGTGCACCACGTCCGCGAGCGCGTCCCTCAGCACCTCCGGGTCGACGTCGTCGCGCAGCGGGAGGGCGACCGTGGTGTTGTACGTGGCCGACGCGCCTTCGAACCGGTCGAGGAACCACAGCCGCCGCTGGGCGTACGACAGCGGCACGCGCTCGGGGCGGTCGCGGGGCGCCAACGCCGCCGGGGCGGGCTCCGCGTCCGCCAGCCGCTCGGCGAGCAGGGCCACGGTCGGTGCCTCGAACAGCGTCTGCACGTCGACCGCCGCTTCCAGGGCCGACCGGATGCGCCCGGCCAGCCGGGCCGCGGCCAGCGAGTGCCCGCCCAGCTCGAAGAAGTTGTCGTCCGGGCCGACCACGGGACGCCCGAGGACCTGGGCGAACAGCTCGCACAGCAGCCGCCGGCGCGGATCGCGGACGTCCGCGGAGGCGGCGGCCGCAGTCGGGAACCGGGGCGCGGGCAGCGCGGTCCGGTCGACCTTGCCGCTCGCACCGGCCGGCAGGGCCTCCATGGTCGTGACCACCTTCGGAACCAGGTGGTCCGGCAGCTGCTCCCGCATCGCGGCGAGGGCGCGGTCGGCGCGGAAGCCGCCTGCGGCGGCCGGCACCACATACGCCACGAGCTGCTTGTCACCGGCCGGATCCGGACGGACCACGACGACGGCCTGCGCCACGCCCGGCGCCCGCCGCAGCACGGCCTCCACCTCGCCGAGCTCGATGCGATGCCCGCGGATCTTGACCTGGTCGTCCGTGCGGCCGTGGAACAGCAGCGTGCCCTGCGGCGTCACGCTCACCCGGTCGCCGGTGCGGTACATGCGCGCGCCCGGGCCGTCCGCGAACGGGCACGCGACGAACCGCAGCGCGGTGAGGCCCGGCCGGCGCAGGTAGCCGTCGGCCAGGGCGTCGCCCGCGATGTACAGCTCACCCGTGACGCCCTGCGGCGCGGGGCGCAGCCGGTCGTCGAGCACGAGGTAGCGCACGCCCGGGTTGGGCCGGCCGATGGTGACCTGGGCGCCGGGCACCACCTCGGCGCCCGAGGTGTCGACCGTGCACTCCGTGGGACCGTACGTGTTGTGCGCGACCACGCCGGGGGCTTCGGCGAGCCGGCGCCACAGCGGCTGCGGCATCTCCTCGCCGCCGACGACGCACATCAGGGGCCGGCGGGCGGCCGCGGCCAGCAGCCCGTCCTCGATCAGCGCCTCGAAGTAGGTGGGCGTGCCGTCGAGGTAGTCGATCCCGGCCCGCTCCACGTGGCGGACCACCTCGGCGGGGTCCCGGCGGGTCCGTTCGTCCAGCAGGTGCAGCTCGTGCCCGGCGCACAGCAGCAGCAGCGCCTGCAGCGAGGCGTCGAAGGACATCGACGTCGTGTGGGCGAGCCGCAAGCGGGTGCCGGGGGCGCGGCCGGTCGCCGCGGTGAACCGGGCGGTCTTGCGCCGGTACTCCTCGGCCAGCCCGGCGACACCGGTGTGCGGCACCACGACCCCCTTGGGCGTGCCGGTCGACCCCGACGTGTAGATCACCCACGCCGGGTGGCCGAGCCGCAGCGGCCGGACCCGGTGGGCGTCGGTGGGGTCGCCCGCGTCCGCCGCCGCCCACGCAGGCGGCGGCTCCTCGTCGAGCGCGAGGACCGCCGGGGCGCCGCCGTACCGCCCGTCCCCGCCGGCCGGGTCGGTGACGACCAGGGCGGGCCGGGCGTCGGCCACCATCAGCGCGAGCCGGGCCGGCGGGTACGCCGGGTCGAGCGGGAGGAACGCCGCGCCCGCCTTGGCCACGGCGATCGGTGCCACGACGGCGCGCACGTCGCGCGGGAGGGCCAGGCCCACCAGGTCGCCGGGGCCGACGCCGCGCCGGATCAGCTCGTGCGCCAGCCCGTTGGCGAGCCGGTTCAGGCCGTCGAAGGTGAGGGTGACCGAACCGGCGGTGAGCGCGGTCGCCTGCGGCGAGGCGGCCACCCGCTCCTCGAAGAGGGCCGCCAAGGTGCCCGGGGCCGGATTCATCGGGGCGTTCCTCCTTCGGCCGTCCCGGCGCCCGCGCGCCGCGGCGCGCGGACGCTCCGGGGCCGCATGTCGTCCCAGGCCGTCTCGACGTACTCCAGGGCGGACGCCCGGGCGCCGGGGCCGAAGACGGACCGCCAGCCCGCGGGCACGGCGGCGAAGGCCGGCCACAGCGAGTGCTGCCCCTCGTCGTTGACCAGCACGTGGAACGCGCCCTCAGCGTCGTCGAAGGGGTTCGTGGTCATGACAGTTTCTCCCCCGTCGCGGCCACCGGAGCGATCCAGCTCAGCAGTTCGTCCAGTGCCTGGTAGAAGCCCTCGATCTCCGCCACGTCGTTGTACAGGTACGCCGAGACCCGCAGGACCTCGCCGCCGGCCGTCCCGCTGACGAGCGGCTGCGCGCACATGTGGCCGCTGCGCACCATGCAGCCGTACGAATCGCTCAGCAGCCGGGCGACCTCGCCGGTGGGGATCCGGTCGTCGAGCCGCAGGCTCGCGAGCGCGATGCGGTCCGTCGTGTCGGGAGGGCCGATCAGCCGTACCCCGGGACGGGTGACCGCCCCGCCGACGAGGGCCGCGCAGAGCTCCTCGGCGTGCTGGTGCTGCTGCGGTGTGTCCTGCGCCTCCAGGTAGCGGACCGCCGCGGCGCTGCCGATGATCGACGCGATCGCCGGGGTGCCCGCCTCGAACGTGTACGGGATGCGCCGGTCGACGCTGCCGTCGAGGTCGACCCAGTCCACCATCCCCCCGCCGACGGACAGGGGGCGCAGCCGCGCCAGCTGCGCGCTGCGGCCGAACAGCACGCCGACGCCGGTGGGACCCAGCATCTTGTGCATCGAGAACGCCATGAAGTCGACGTCCAGCTCCTGCACGTCGACGCGCCGGTGCGGCAGGGACTGCGCGGCATCGAGGACGATGACGGCGTCGCAGGCGGCGCGGACCTCGGCGACGAGCTCGGCGACCGGGTGGACCACTCCGGTCACGTTCGAGCAGTGCGTGAGGGCCACCACCCGGGGCCGGCCGCGCAGCAGCGCACGGAAGTGCTCCCGGTCGATCCGGCCGTGCGCGTCCACCCTGGCCATCTCCAGGCGGCCGGCCCTGCGCCACGGCAGCATCTGGGAGTGGTGCGCGTCCAGGCAGCCGACGACGTACGCGTCCGGGGGCAGGTCCAGGCCGGCGGCGACCAGGTTGAGGGCCTCGGTGGTGTTGCGGACCAGCACGACCTCGTTGGCGGCCGCGCCGAGGTGCCGGGCGATCACCACGCGGGCGGCCTCGTAGGCGTCGGAGGCCTCCTCGGACAGCCGGTGCTTTCCGCGGTGGATGTTGGCCCCGTTGGTCTCGTAGTACTCGGTGACGGCCTGGATGACGGGGCGCGGCTTGAGGGTCGTCGCCGCGTTGTCCAGGTAGGAGATCGTCTGTCCGTCGAACTCCCTCAGCAGCGCCGGGAAATCGCTCCGGCAGGGATGTCGTACGGTCATCGTGCACCTTCCGCGGAGAGGTGGGAGACACAGGGCTGGAACTTGCCGCTGCGTTCGCAGGAGATGTAGGTCACGGCCTCCAGGCGGACCCGGGCGGGTGCCAGCGCCTCCATGAGGCGGGCCTCCAGCGCGGCGGCGTCCTGCGGCCGCGCCGTGTCGCCCGGCACGTACCGGAAGGCGCAGTCGCCGCTGCGGTCCTGCTCCAGCTTGTACAGGTCGAGCCAGGGGGCGTCGCCGACGAGGGCGTCCACGGCCCCGGGGGTGACGGTCCGGCCGTCGGGCAGGCGCACCATGTGGGTGCCCCGGCCCTCGATGCGGACCACCGGCAGCTCCGACCCGCACGGGCACGGCTCCCCAAGCGGGGTGAACCAGTCGCCGGTGGCGTAGCGGATCCGCGGGATCAGGGCGTCGTCGATCGTCGTGACGAACAGCTCGCCCCGCTCCCCGGGTTCGACGGGCCGGCCGTCGCGGACGAACTCCAGGTAGAAGTCCTTGGTGTTGACGTGCCGCCGGCGCCGGTGGCACTCGAAGCCCAGATAGCCCAGCTCGGACATTCCGATCATGTCGCCGATCGGCAGCTCCGGGCCCATGAACTCCTCGATCTGGCGGCGCGCGACACGGGTGAAGAGGGTGTATCCGGACACCAGGTGCAGCTTGCGCGGCGAGCTGATCTTCCGGCCGAGCCGGCGCGCCCACCGGGTCAGGAACGCGAAGTGGGTGGGGTCCACCACCAGCAGGTCGGGCCGGTAGTCCTCGATCTCGTCCAGCGCCTTGACGATCTGCCATTCGGGCGTCGCCAGCAGGTCGTGGGCGACCGTGAGGACCAGGGTGCCGTCCGGGAGGATCCGGTCCTCCATGGTGGAGAACCCCGTGGCGCACTCCACGTCGGAGCAGTTCGGCGGGGCGAACCGGCAGAGCCGGGGCCGGCTTCCGGGTTGCCACAGGCCGTCGAAGCCCCGGTGGACGCCGAAGCCGGTGGCCTGCCGCCGCGCCAGGTCGTAGGACATGATGGCGCTGTTGAGGCGCTCGCCGGAGGTGCCCGAGCTCTGGAAGCGCATGACGTTCGGCGAGGTGAGGGTGTACCCCTTGGCGAGCACGGCGGCGGGGAAACCGCGCCGGTAGTGGCCCTTGGAGGTCGGCGGGATCCGCCGGAAGTCCTCCGCGGTCCTGATGTCCTGCGGGCGCAGGCCGTTGTCCTCCATGTGCTTGCGGAAGAACACGGTGTTCTCGTACGCGTACGCGATCTCCTCGCGGACGGCGTCGAAGAGGGACGGGTCGCTCATGCCATCGCCACCAGCGTCGAGCGCGTCCCGGTGAAGGGCCGTCTGCCGTGGGCGAACTGCTCGTTGTCGATGACCACGACGTCACCGGTCCGCCACGGGAAGGCGATCTCCTCCGCCGCGTAGGCGGCCCGGATCTCGGCCAGGTCGTCCGGGTGCAGCGGACTGCCGTCGCCGTGGAGGGCGTTGCGCGGCAACTCGTCCTCGGCGAAGCTCTCGCGCAGCGTCTTCTCGACCGCGGCGGGCAGCGAGCTGACGTGGAACAGGTGCGCCTGGTTGAACCAGACCCGCTGCCCGGTCGTCCGGGACACCGTGCTCGCCTGCACCACGTGGCGGGTGCGCAGGCGCTCCCCGCCCAGCCACTCGGTCTGCATGCCGTGCGTGCGGCAGTAGGCGTCGACCTGGTCGCGGTCGTCCGTCTGGAACGCCTCCTGCCAGCTCAGGTCCACGCCGTGGCCGAAGTTGCGCACGTACATGACCCCGTGCCGCTCGAAGCGGTCGCGCAGTGCGGCCGACAGCCGTTCGTACACCCGGGCGCTGTCGGCGAACGGCGTCTCGCCGCCCTCCTCGGCCGGGACCACGCAGGCGAAGAACAGCGTGTCCGGCCACGCGTCCGTGTACGACATCTCGTTGTGCATCGGGATGGTCTGGTCGGCCGGGTACTCGGTGGAGGTGAACACGTTGCCGCTCACCCTGGTCCGCGGCGTGGACCGGTTGTTGTAGTCGAGCAGGTCGCCGGAGAGCGCCGTGGCGAGCTCACCGAGCCCCGCCGCGTCCAGCGGGCTGAACCCGCGCAGCAGGACGGCGCCGTGCTCGTCGCGCAGCCGGCGGAGCAGGGAGCCCGAACCGGCCAGCCATTCGCGTGCGTCGAGCAGGGGCACCGTCGGTGTACAGGACACCATCCGCGTGCCGTCGTGCAGGGGTTCCACCCGGACCAGGGCCTCCCCGCTGACCGGGACGGGCCTACGGGTCCGGCGCACGCCGCCGAAGGTCGAAGTCTGCCGGTTCATCGTTCGTCTCCCGCCTTCCGCTCCAGCAGTTCGTCGATGAACTCGGCGAGTTCCGACACCACGGGCCGCTCGAAGAGGTTCCGCAGCTTGACGTTGACCTTGAACTCGTCGCGCAGCCTGGAGATCAGCTGGGTGGCGAGCAGCGAGTGGCCGCCGATCTCGAAGAAGTCCTGGTCGGCCCCGACCTCGCCGAGCAGCAGGAGCTGCGCCACGACGTCGGCGACCTTCTTCTCGGTCGGGGTCGAGGGCGCCGCGCCGGCCGCCGGGGCGGCGTTGTAGGTGCACGGCGCGGGGAGCATCGTGGAGTCGATCTTCCCGGTGCCGGTCAGGGGGAAGGCGTCCAGGGCCACGAAGTGCGTGGGGACCATGAACTCGGGCAGGCTCTCGGCGACGAACGCGCGCAGCCACTCCGCCTGGCCCCGGCTGCCCTCGGCATCGGTCAGGTACGCCACGAGGTGCATGGCCGTGCTCTCGCCGGTCACCACGACCAGGCTTCCCGTCACCCGGGGGTGCCGGCGCATGACGGCCTCGATCTCACCCAGCTCCACGCGGAAGCCGCGCACCTTGATCTGCCGGTCGACCCGGCCCAGGAACTCCAGGCCGTGGTCCGGGAGCAGGCGCGCCTTGTCGCCGGAGCGGTACATCCGGGCGCCGGGAACGGGGGAGAACGGGTCCTCGACGAAACGTTCCTGCTGCTCGGCGGTCCCGGCGAGGTAGCCCTGGGACACCGACGAGCCGCCGATCCAGAGTTCTCCGGGAACGCCGACGGGCACCGGGCGCCGCTGCGGGTCCAGGACGTAGGCCCGCGCATGGCGCATCGGCGTGCCCAACGGGACGGTCGAGGTGAGCGCCGAGATCCCGTTCGACGCGACCTGGCCGCACAGCACACCGACGGTCGTCTCGCTCGGGCCGTAGTGGTTGTAGAGCCGGCAGTCGCCGAGGAAGCCCTTGAGCATGTTGTACGTGCCCCAGCCCAGCGGCTCACCGCCCAGGACCAGGGCCTGGCGGGGCAGCAGCCGCCGCGGGTCGTCGGCCACCGTGACGACGGCCTCCAGGTGCGTGGGCGTGATCTTGAGGAGGTCGTAGCTCTCCTCGGCCAGCAGCTCCGCGAGGGCCTGGGCGTCCGAGGAGACCTCCGCGGCGACGATCCGCAGCCGACCGCCGGACATGAGCGCCGGGAACAGCGCCGTGTTGCCCAGGTCGGTGCCCAGGGTGCTCAGCGCGACCGAGTCGATCGGGCCGGCGAGGCCCAGGCGTTCCGTGACGCCGTCGAGGTAGGCCGCGAGCTGCCCGTGGCCGACGAGCACCCCCTTCGGGGTGCCGGTGGAGCCCGAGGTGAACAGGACGTAGGCGGGCGAGTCGTCCCGCGTGTCCACCTCCGGGCGCCGGGCGTCGCGCGCGGCGCAGACCGACAGGTCCGCGTCGACCACGACGACCTCGCAGCCCGGCGGCAGGTCCGGGACGTCCGCGGCGGTCGCGACGACGTGCCGGAAGCCGGCCGCGGTCGCGATGGCGGAGCGCCGCCGCGCGGGCAGGCGAGGGTCCACGGGGACGTAGCCGGCCCCGGCCTTGGCGATCGCCAGCATCGTCACCACGGCCAGGTCCGAGCGCTCCAGGCAGAGCCCGACCAGGTCCCCGGAGCGTACGCCCCGTGCGGCGAGTTCGCGGGCCAGGCGGTTGGCGGCCTCGTCGAGTGCGCGGTAGGTCCACTCGCGGGTGTCCGTGGCGAGCGCCGTGGCTCCGGGAGTGCGCTCGGCGGTCCGCTCGACCTGGCGGTGCCAGTGCGCCGGCGCCGTGCCCGGCGGCTGCGAGGGGTGCGTGGCCGCGATCAGCGTCCGGGCCGCGTCCTCGTCGAGCAGGGCGAGCGCCGGTACGGCGGCCGACGGGTCGGCGCCGAGGGCCGCCAGGACGGCCCGCAGGCACGTCATGACCGCCTCGGCGCCGCCCTCGGCCATGCCCCCGGCCCGGTGGCGCAGCGCGAGCCGGACCTCCTCGCCCGTGACCCGCACGTGGAGGCCGATCTTGTGGCCGTCGTCGGCCGGCTCGATCCGCAGGTCGGTGAAGGCGGGCCCGTCCTCGCGCGTCCCGAAGCCGTCGGCGTCGCCGAAGCCGAACCCCGGTATGCCGGTGCCGTGCTGCCTGGGCGGCAGGACGGAGCTCTCGCCGGCCTGCTCCAGGGCCGTGAGCTCCTGGTCCACCGCACGCAGCAGGTCCTCCAGCGTCGTCGCCTCGGAGATCTCCGCGAAGAGCGGGAGCGCGGTCTCGAACAGGCCGATCGCCGACTCCAGTTCGCCCATCGTGCGCCGTACGAGCGGCACGTCGACCGCGAGGGCCGCCGGCCGTCCCGTGGCGTGCCAGAGCGCGCCGAGCCAGCCGGTCAGCAGGACGCCGCGCAGACCGCTGCCGTAGCCGTCACCGAGGGCCCGCAGCCGCCGGGCCAGCGGCGCCGGGAGCGTCCACCGCAGCTCCTCGTGCCTGGTCTCGCCGGAGCGCAGTTCCAGCGGGAGGTGCCGGGGCGGCAGGGCCGCCAGGCGCGCCTGGCGGTCGGCGGCGGCCTCCTTGTCCTCCTTCGTCGGTACCGCCTCGTCGAACTGCCACTGCGCGTAGTCGGCGTACTGGGCGGCGACCTCGCGCTCCCACCGCGCGCCCGCCAGCCGCGCGGAACACGCCTGCTGCAGATCGCGCAGGAAGACCTCCACGGAGCGGGCGTCCATGCTCAGCCGGGGCACCGACAGGACCAGCGACCGGCCGGCGTCGGCATGGGTGAACAGCACCAACCGCACGGGGCAGTCGTCGAGGTCCGCAGCGCGCGCCTCGTCCAGCACCGCGGCCAGCGCCGCGTCGTCACCCGAGCGCTCCGTCACGCGGATCCGCGGCGCGTCCTCGATCACCATCAGCACGGCGCTGTTCTCGCCGAGGACCCTGCGGTAGGCGGTGCGCAGGATCTCGTGCGCCGACGCCACGTCGTGGGCCGCCTGCTCCAGCACGGCACGGTCGACCGGGCCGGACAGCCGCACCCGGGCGACCGTACGGGCCGCGGGTCCGCCGGCGGCGAGGCCGGCGAGGCGCTCCTGCTGCCGGGACAGTCGGAAGCCTTCCCAGGCCTGGTTCATCAGCTCTGCTCCGGGTCGATCCACAGTTCGCCTCCCGTGACGTCCGTGAACGTGTTCCATGTGGTGATCTCGTCAGGACCGAGCCATTCGGCCGCGATCCTCCAGAAGCCCGCGTACTCCGTCGGTACGTCGAGCACGGTGTGGCCGACCTGCGGCGGAAGGTGCGCCAGGACGTCGCCCAGCTTCATGCGGAGCAGGTCCAGGAACTGCTCCCGGTCCAGCGCGATGTCCTCGCCGGTGCGCCGGTCCTTGAGCTCCGGAACGCCGTTCGGGCGCATCACCTTGCGGAAGCTCTTGCCGAGCGACGCGTAGCTCATGACGGAGAAGTTGAAGATCATTTGTTCGATCTCGGGTCCGACGACTGCGCGGACCTCGGTGCGCCTGGCGTCCGGAATGGCCTCGACGTCGTCGTTGTGCAGGCCCTCCGTGCCGTAGACGCCATGGAAGAGGCCGGCGACGCAGACGTGCTCCGCGGCCTTCATGTGCTGGAGGATGGAGCAGACCCGGAACATGTGGTCGATCAGTGTCTCGTCCTGATGGGCGATCTTGTGCAGGCCCAGTTTGACCAGTTCGTCCCGGTACATCTCGGCGTCAAGCATGCGACTTCACTCCTTCCTGAGCAGGGGCGGCCGTCTGCGGGCAGGGGTGCGCGCGGGCGGCCGTGCTGATGGGGTGGAAGACGGGGCGTGCCGGTGAGGGATGCGGCGGTGCCGGGGCGGGCGACGCCCGGGCGCGGCTCGTCGGACGTCGACGCGTCCGTGGGGGCACCGGCGCGGTGCTCAGAGGGCGTCGGCCGCCGCCAGGGTCAGCGGGGTGGTGTCCCTGCTGACGAGGAACTCGGGCCGGCTCAGCCGCTCGGGGGCGTTGGCGACGGCGTTGTACGTCACCAGGAGCAGGGCGCGGCGGTCCTCGGAGAGGTTGTCGGTCGAGGAATGGACCAGCGTCGGGTGGAAGGCGTAGAGCGAGCCCGCCGGACCCGTCGCGTGCACGACGCCGTGCTCGTCCGCGAGCGCGTCGGCGATGCCGTCGGGGACCGTGTACTCCAGGTCCGCCGAGACGTGGTCGTGCCAGTCGCCGCCGCCGGCCCCCACCCGCTCGTCGAGCAGGCCCAGGCGATGGGTGCGGGGGATGATCCGCAAGGGGCCGTTCTTCTCGTGCACCTCGTCGAGGTGGATCGCGATGTTGACCGCCCTGTCGGCGGCCATGCCGTCCTCGTGGTGCCAGAAGGAGTAGTCCTGGTGCCAGGGCCAGGCGACGCCCTCCTTCGGCTGCTTCATGTTGACCTTGAACTGGTAGACGTACACCGGCTCGCCGAGCAGTTCCTCGGCCAGTCCGAGCAGGGCGGGCAGCCGTACGAGCCGGCGGCAGAGGTCGTCGAACAGATGGCATCCATGGATGGCCCGTACGGTACGGGTGCCCTTCTCGTACACGACTTCGGGCCGGTCCTCGGCGCTCAGTTCCTCGATGCGCCCGGTCACGGCGGCGATCAGTTCCTCGCCCAGGACCTCCGGCGACAAGAGCCATCCCTCTTGTTCGTAAATGCTTTTCTTCATGCTTGATAAACCGGTTGAACCGGTCACGGTGCCTCCCACCTTTTGGGTGCGGACTGCTAGGGCGTCTGGAGGTGCACCGGCCTTCTGCGAACCGCCCCCAGGGTGCGGGGCGAGTTCCTCGAAGCCAGTGGAAGCCGCGGGTCGCTCGCGACCGACCGCAGCAGGGAAACGAATTTCTCCGCGAGGTTCTGCATGGTGCCGGGGTCGAAGAGTTCGGTGCTGTACAGCAGTTCCCCGACGACTCCTCGGCATTCTCCGTCCGGTGCCTTCGACTCGCTCAGGCCGAGCCACATGTCGAAGCGTACGACGGGAAATTCGACGGGATGTTCCGTGCATTCCACGCCCGGCAGCCGCAGGGTCGTCTCCCCGCTCTCGTTCACGTTCAGGACGATCTGGAAGAGGGCCTGGCGGGACAGCGAGCGCTGCGGGTTCAGTTCCTCGACCACCCGGTCGAACGGCACGTCCTGGTGGCTGAACGCGCCCAGCGCCACGTCGCGCACCCGGGCCAGCAGCTGCTCGAACGTCGGGTCCCCGGAGGTGTCGACGCGCAGCACGAGCGTGTTGATGAAGAAGCCGACCAGGTCGTCCAGCATCTCCTCGGAGCGGCCGGCGGTGGGGACGGCGATCGGGATGTCGGTCCCGGCCCCGAGCCGGGTCAGCGTGGCCGCCAGGGCGGCGTGGAAGACCATGAAGAGGCTGGTTCCGGTCCGCTTGGCCAGTCCGGTCAGCGCCTCGTGGAGCTCCGCGTCCAGGCGCAGCGGCACCGCAGCGCCGTGGTGCGAGGGGACGGCGGGGCGGGGCCGGTCGAAGGGGAGCGGGAGCTCGGCGGGCACTGCGGCCAGTGCGCCCTGCCAGTAGCGCAGTTGGCGGCTGAGCAGGCTGTCCGGATCGGACGCCTCGCCCAGCAGCTCGCGCTGCCACTCCGCGTAGTCGGTGTACTCGACCGGGAGCGGTTCCCAGACGGGCTCGCGCCCTTCGGCCCGCGCGCGGTAGGCGGTCGAGACGTCGCGGAAGAGCGGTCCGAGCGACCAGCCGTCCATCGCGATGTGGTGCATCACCAGCAGCAGGACGCGGTCCTGCGGTCCCCGCTCAAGGACCGTGACGCGTAGAGGGAGTTCGGCGGCCAGATCGAAGCCGCGCAGGGAGTGCGCCGTCAACCGGGCGGCCAGCTCGGCCGGATCGGCCGGAGCCGCCACGACCTCCCACGGGACGCGCACCTCGTCCGGCTCCAGCACCCGCTGCCAGGGGACGCCACCCCGGTCGACGAACACCGTCCGCAACGTGCGCTGGCGGATCACTGTGTCCCGTACGGCACGTGACAATGCCGACAGGTCAACCGGTCCGCGTAATCGCACCGCGACCGGGACGTTCCACGTTCCTTCGGATTCTTCGAGTTGGTTGAGGAACCATAATCGCTGCTGTGTGAGCGACGACTGGATCACGCGATTTCTCCCAGCAGGATCAGCTGACGAAGAGGACTACGCGTGGGGTCCGGAATTTGTGGCGGCGCGTGCCGTTCCGGCACAACAGGCGCCACGGCGATGCGAGCGGCGCAGGGCATGGCTCTGCCGCGCATCGCTTCCCTTCCCCCGTGAACGTTGGCGACTGCTGCAGTCTTTCCGATGCCCCGCGCGCGGCGCAAGGTCATTTGGGGCAGGAGTCGAGGAAATGCCTCTCCTCAAAGGAATCGTTTGAGGTACTCAAAGCGTTTGCGGGAGAGCGGCGCCGCACGCCTGGCCGGGGCCGTGGAGCGACCCGGCCGGGCGGCTACGGCAGTTCCTGGGCCAGGTGCTCCAGGGCTGCCTCGACCGAGGCGGCCTCGGGGACGCCGGGGGGCGTCGGCGGGCGGTCGACGATCAGGACCGGCACGCCGCACTCGCGGGCGGCGGTCAGTTTGGGCGCGGTGGCCGAGCCGCCGCTGTCCTTGGTCACCAGGACGTCGATCCGGTGCCTGCGCAGCAGTGCGCGCTCCTCGGCCAGGTCGAACGGGCCGCGGGCCAGCAGGACTTCGGTACGCGCCGGCACCGGTGGCCCGGGTGCGTCCACCGAGCGGACCAGGAACCACACCCGGTCCAGGTGCGCGAACGTGGCCAGCCCCGTCCGCCCGGTCGTCAGGAACGCCCTGCTGCCGAGGTCCGGCAGGACCCGCGCCGCCGCCTCCAGGTCCGGGACGCGGTGCCACACGTCCCCCGGTACGGGCTGCCAGGCCGGGCGGCGCAGCGCCAGGAGAGGGACGTTCGCGAGCGCCGCGGCCTCGGCCGCGTGGAAGCTCATCCGGCCGGCGAACGGGTGGGTGGCGTCGACCAGTCGGGTCACCGCGTGCTCCACCATCCAGGCCGCCAGGCCGGCCGGACCGCCGAAGCCGCCGATCCGGGTCCCGCCCGGCGGCAGGGCCGGCGCCGCGACCCGGCCCGCCAGGGACGTGGTCACCCGGTACGGCCCCCCGGCCAGTGCCTCCGCCAGCCCGCGGGCCTCGGTGGTGCCACCGAGGACGAGCACGTGGGGCGCGGCGGCGCCGGGCTCAGCAGACATGCCGGTCGCGCTCCGGCGAGTACAGGTGGCTGTCGCGGAACTCCTCGGCGGCCAGGGTGCGGCCCACCACGATGACGGCCGTGCGCACCAGGCCGTGCGCCTTGACCTGGCCGGCGATGTCCTCCAGCGTGCCGCGCAGGATCAGCTCGTCGGGCCGGCTGGCCATCGCCACGACCGCGGCCGGGCAGTCGGCCCCGTAGTGCGGCAGCAGCTCCGCCACGACCCGGTCGACGTAGCGCGTCGCCAGGTGCAGCACGATCAGCGCGCCGCTGCGGCCGAGCGTGGCCAGGTCCTCGCCCGGCGGCATGGGGGTCGCCTGCTGGGCGATGCGGGTGAGGATGACCGTCTGGCCGACGGTCGGCACGGTCAGCTCCCGCTTGAGCGAGGCCGCCGCCGCGGCGAACGCCGGGACCCCGGGGACGACCTCGTAGGGGATGCCCGCGGCGTCGAGGCGGCGCATCTGCTCGGCGACCGCGCTGAACAGCGACGGGTCGCCGGAGTGCAGCCGCGCCACGTCCGACCCGGCCTCGTGCGCGGCCGTCATCTCCGCCACGATCCGGTCCAGGTCCAGCTGCGAGGTGTCCACCAGCCGGGCCCCCTCGGGGCATTCGGCCAGCAACTCCCGAGGGACCAGGCTGCCCGCGTACAGGCACACCGGGCTGGCGGCGAGGACCCGGGCGCCGCGCACCGTGATCAGGTCCGCGGCGCCGGGGCCCGCTCCGATGAAGTAGACGGTCATGACTCAGCTGCCTTCCTTGGTGACCGACCACTGCGTGACCGGCATCGCCTGCCGCCAGCCCGTGAAACCGCCGACCGGCACGGCGTGCGCCACGGCCAGCTTCACCAGCTCGCCGCCGTGCGCGCCGTACCAGCGGGCGAGCAGGGCTTCCGATTCCAGGGTGACGGTGTTGGCCACCAGCCTGCCGCCGGCCGGCAGCGCCGCCCAGACCGCGTCCAGCAGACCCGGCGCGGTCAGGCCGCCGCCGATGAACACCGCGTCGGGCACCGGCAGTCCGGCCAGCGCCTGCGGCGCGGCTCCCGTCACCACGCGCAGCCCCGGCACGCCGAGCGCCGCGGCGTTGCGGACGATCCGCTCCGCCCGCACCGGCACCCGCTCCACGGTCAGCGCCCGGCAGGACGGGTGCGTGCGCATCCACTCGATGCCGATGGAGCCGGAGCCGCCGCCGATGTCCCACAGCAGTTCGCCCGGCGCGGGCGCGAGCGCGGCGAGGGTCGCGGCGCGGACATGCCGCTTGGTGAGCTGCCCGTCGCTCTCGTACGCCGCGTCGGGCAGCCCGGGCGCGGCGCCCAGCCGCAGCGCGCCGGGGTCGCGCACGCACTCGACGGCGACCACGTTCAGCGGGTCACCGGCCGGGTGCGCCCAGCCCTCGGCCGTGCCCGCGCAGGAGCGTTCGGCCGGCGAGCCGAGCTGCTCCAGGACGCGCATCCGGCTGGCGCCGAAGCCCCGCTCCACCAGCAGCGAGGCGATCGCGCCGGGGGAGTCCGCTCCGGCGCTGAGCACGAGGACCCGGCGGCCGTGGTGCAGGGCGGCGGCCAGGCGCGCCACCGGGCGGCCCACCACCGTCACGACCTCGGTGTCCTCCACGGGCCAGCCCAGCCGCGCGCAGGCGTACGAGACCGAGGACGGGTGCGGCAGCACCCGCAGGGCGTCGGGGCCCGCCTCCTGGGACAGGGCGCGGCCGATGCCGTAGAACATCGGGTCGCCACTGGCGAGCACCGCGATCCGCCGGCCCGCGTGCGTGGCCAGCAGCCGCGGCACGGCCGGCCGCAGCGGGCTCGGCCAGGCCACCCGCTCGCCCGCGCAGTCGGGCATGGGCAGCAGGTCCAGCTGGCGGGGGCCGCCGATCAGCACCTCCGCCTCGGTGAGCGCGCGCCGGGCCGGGGCGGTGAGCCCGTCCCAGCCGTCCGCGCCGATGCCGACGACCGTCACGGGGGTGCCGGGCGGGGGAGGGGGTGCGGAGCTCACGGCGCGGATCCTCGTCAGGGGGCGGGAACGATCGGATCCGCACTCTACTGGCCTGCGGCGAAGGGCTTGTCCGACGGTATGGTTACCGCCGGTAATGCCGAGCTGCCCCGGCCTCGCACGGACCCCGTGTGAGCCCCCGGCGCGCGCCCGGGCGCCCCGAGGTGCCCCCGGGCGCCCGGCGTGTGGGGGTGACCGGGCCCGAGGGCCCTCGCGAGACTCGGCGCATGGACGATCACGTGGTGGTGCTGGGCGCCGGGATGGCAGGGCTGCTGGCGGCGCGGGTGCTGGCCGAACGGTTCGCACGGGTGACCCTGGTGGAACGGGACGCTCCGGCGCAGGACGCGCCGGCGTTCCGGCCGGGGCTCCCGCAGTCGCGGCACGTCCACGTGCTGTGGTCCCGCGGGGTACGGCTGATCGACGAGCTGCTGCCCGGGGTGACCGGCGAGGTGCTGGCGCGCGGCGGCCGGCTGCTGGAGAGCCCGGGCGACCTGCTCTGGCTGAGCCCCGCCGACTGGTTCGGCAAGGTGCCGGGCGCCCAGATCCTGGTGGCCGGCCGCGAGCTGATCGACTGGGCCGTGCGCCGCGCGGTCCTGGCGGACCCGCGCATCACCTTCCGCGGCGGCTGCGAGGCGACCGGCCTCGTGGCGGACGCCGCGCACCGGGCGGTGGTCGGCGTACGGGTCCGCGACCGCGGCCACGACCGCGGCTCCGCCGGGCCGCTGGGTGGGGAGGTGGTCCGTGCCTCGCTCGTCGTCGACGCCACCGGGCGCACCTCCAAGGCGCCGGCGTGGCTCGCCGAGGCGGGCTGGGCGAGGCCGGACGTCACCCGGTACGACTCCCATCTGGCCTACTCCAGCCGGTACTTCAGGGCGCCGCCCCACGACGGCCGCGCCTGGGAGGCCATGTACGTCCAGGGCCGTCCCGACCTCCCGCGCGGCGCCGTCCTCGTGCCGCAGGACGGCGGACGCTGGCTGGTCACGCTCGTCGGCAACGGCCGGCACGCCCCGCCCACCAGGGCCGAGGAGTTCCTCGGCTACGCCCGCACCCTGCGCAGCCCCGCCCTCTACGACGCCCTGCGCGAGGTCGAACCGCTGACCGCGCCCACCGGGTTCCGGCACACGGCCAACGAGTGGCGCCACTACGAGCGGCTGGCCGACCCGCCGCACGGCTTCGTCGTCATCGGCGACGCCACCTGCCGGTTCAATCCCGTCTACGGCCACGGCATGACGGTGGCCGCCCTCGCCGCCCGGGCGCTGCGCGAGGCCCTCGCACCCCTGGAGCCCGGGGAGGTCCCGGCCGCGAGCCGCCGCATCCAGCGCCGGATCTCCGCGACGGCGGCCGTGGCCTGGCAGATCGCCACCAGCGAGGACCTGCGCTACCCGGAGACCGAGGGCCCCGCGCCGGACCGGGTGACACGGGTGCTCCAGCAGTACATGACCCGGGTGATGGTCGCCGCCAACACCGACCCCGCCGTCTCCGGGCGGTTCTTCGGGGTGCTCTCGCTCACCGAGTCGCCGAACGCCCTGCTCACCCCGGCCGTGATGCTGCGCGTGCTGTCCAAGTGGCGGCTGCCGGCCGCCCCGATGACCCCCGACTACCCGCTCAGCCGGTGACCGGCGGTCCGCCCGCCGCCCGGGCGTAGAGCGCCCGCGTGGCCGCGTCGAAGCGGCTGCTGTACGAGGTGGCGTCGTCCCCGCCGCCGTACCGGCCGCCGATCACCCCGATCAGCTCGCCGGCGGCCGTGAGGAGGGGGCCGCCGCTGGTGCCGTTGGGGAAGCCGGTGCAGTCGAAGCGCACCTGCGTGGGACCGGCGGCCCGGGCGGTGCCCCGGCAGGTCAGCGGCTCCTCCGCGGTGTTGGGGTAACCCCACAGGTGGGCGCCGGGCGCGGGCAGCGGGGCGCCGAAGGCCACCGGCGCCGCGCCGGTCAGGTCCTCCAGGCGGGCGCCCGGGTGGCCGGGGCGGCGCAACTGGACGAACGCCACGTCGTGGTCGGGGTCGCTGTGCTCGCTCCAGCGCGGGTCGATGTCGATCCGGGTGGGGACCCAGACCCCGTACGGCTGCGCGCCGTTCCGGTAGCCGGGCACGAAGGCGAGGTTGGTCTTGAAGCCCCAGGTGTACACGCAGTGCGCGGCAGTGACGATCATGCTGCCGCCGGGCGAGCGCACCACGCTGGCCGAGCAGTGGTGCTCCGGGTCCCCGTCGTCACCGGGGGAGAACAGCGCACCGAGGGCCGGCTCGGGACCGGGGGCGACCGCGGCGTGCCGCTCCACCGTCCCGTCGTCGTCGGCCGCCGCCGGCCCGGACGGTTCCGGGTACGTGTACGGCACGGGGCTCGCGTACGGCGTCACGGGCCCGGCCTGCGGAGCGCCGCCGGCCGGCGCAGTGGCGTCGGCGCGTGGAGCGGCGTCGGCCGGGGGCGGGTCCGGGACGGTGCGCCCGGAGCCGCCCAGCACCTGCTCCGCGGCCCGGTCCGCGAGCCGGGGGTCCTGGACGTAGGTGCCGGTCGTGGCGTCGCCGTCGGCCAGGTACCCGGCGAAGGCGCGCAGTTGCCAGAGGTAGGCGGCCCCGGCCAGCAGCAGCGCCACGCACACGCCGAGCAGCACGGACAGGCGCAGGGCCCGCCTGCGGACCGTCGCGGACATGTGCCACCCCCTGGCCGGGATCCACGGTCGGGATCTTGCTTCGTCCCTGAGTTCGATGGGGTCGACGGACCATCCGGTTCCGTCGTACGGCTGTGGCCGTCGTCACACGCCGGCCGGGGCCGGTCCGCGCCCGCCGCCCCGGCCCTCACCCGCTGCGAGGATGGGCCCCATGACCACGCACGCCGCCCTCCCCGGCCTTCCCCAGCCCTTCGGTGACGCCTACCGGGCCGACCCGCACGCCGTGTTCGCCGCCCTGCGCGCCGAAGCCCCGGTGCACCGGGTGCAGTTGCCCGACGGCTCGCACGCCTGGCTGGTCACCCGCGAGGCCGACGTCCGTGCGGGGCTCGCGGACCCGCGCCTGTCCGTGGACAAGCGGCACGCCGACGCGGGCTACCGCGGCTTCTCCCTCCCGCCCGCCCTCGACGCCAACCTGCTCAACCTCGACGGCGCCGACCACCTCCGCCTGCGCCGCCTGGTCTCCAAGGCCTTCACCCCGCGCCGCGTCGCCGCCCTGCGCCCGCGGATCGAGCGGGCCGCCGAGGAACTCGCCGGCGGGCTCGCCGAACGGATCGCCGCCGAGGGCCGCGCCGACCTGGTCGCCGGCTTCGCCGCCGTCCTGCCCCTCACCGTCATCGGCGACCTGTTCGCGGTGCCGGAGGCGGACCGCGTACGGTTCTCGGGCCTGGCCGGGCGGATGCTCACGCCGCGCCGCCCGCAGGACGTGGCCGAGGCCGTCGCCGGGCTGCACCGGCTGCTGGTCGACCTGGTCGCCGTACGCCGCGCCGACCCCGGTGACGACCTGCTGTCGGCCCTGATCGCCGCGCGGGACGAGGAGGACCGGCTCAGCGAGGACGAGCTCGTCTCCCTCGCCTTCCTCATCCTGCTGGCCGGCAGCGAGAACACCGAGGCCGTCATCAGCGGCGGCGTCCTCACCCTGCTGCGCCACCCGGAGCACCTGGCCGCCGTCCGCCGCGACCCGGCCCTCCTGCCCGGCGTCGTCGAGGAACTGCTGCGCCACGTCCACCCCAACCAGACAGCGATCCGCCGCTTCCCCACCGAGCCGCTGCGGATCGGCGGGGTGACCGTCCCCGCCGGTGAGACCGTGCTGCTGTGCCTGTCCTCCGCCCACCGCGACCCCGCCCGCTACCCCGACGCCGACCGCTTCGACCCGGCCCGCGCGGACACCGGCCACCTCGCCCTCGGCCACGGCGTGCACTACTGCCTGGGCGCCCCGCTGGCCCGCCTCGAACTGGAGGTCGCCTTCGCGGTGTTGCTGCACAGGCTGCACGGACTCGCCCTCGCCGTCCCGGTCGAAGAGCTCACCTGGGACACCACCTTCCGCTCCCACGCCCTGCGGGAGCTGCCGGTCACCGGCGCGGACGGCGCCGTCCCCGGCACCGCGTGACGGTGCGGCCGCGCGGACGAACGGCGGCCCGGCCCCTTCGCCCGAAGGGACCGGGCCGCTGCGTCCGCGCCCGTCAGGAGGACGGGCTGACCTGGACGGTCGTGACGGCGCCGCCCGAGGCCTCCTTCACCACCGCGATCCGGGTACCGGTGTCGGGCACCTTCACCCCGAGCTGGGGCAGGTCCGCGTTCCAGTAGGAGCCGCGGTGGTCGTCGAAGACCGGCACGCCGGGGCGCGACGGGAGCAGCACCGGGACCCCCGCCTTGTGCAGCACGAGGTCGTCGGTGGCCCGCAGGCCGAACGGCGCGTCGAAGGTCTGCGCCCGCGCCCCCACCAGGCTGCCGTCGGTGTACCGCAGCGGCTCCGGGCGGGCGTCCACCGGCAGCAGCAGGCCGCCGCCCGGGTGCGCCTTGGTGGTGTTGTCGCTGTAGGCGGTGTCCCACAGCCAGATGAGCACGCCCTGCTGGTACGGGAAGAACTCCACCGTGTCGTTGCCGAAGCCGAAGTTGTACGGCCCGGTCCTCAGGTAGCTGCCGAAGCCGGTGTACCGGCGGTTCTCCACCAGGTAGGCGCGCGGGTGCTCGGCGGTGCCCGTGGCGCCCTGCGTGCGCGACCACTTCACGGCCGTCCAGCCGTTCGCGCCCTGCTCGGCCCCGTCGCGCAGCAGCTCGCGGTCCCCGGCGCTGATCCGGACGTCGTCGAAGGTGACGCCCTTGCCGTGGGTGTTGCTGTCCGAGGTCACCCGCAGCCGCACCTGCACGCTCCGCCCGGCGAACGCCTCCAGCGGCACCGCCAGTTGCGCCCAGCCGCCCGAGCTGCCCGAGATGCCCTTGGCGGGCACCGGAGCTCCGTTCGCGGTGCCCGGCAGCGCCTTCCACGTCGTACCGCCGTCGGTGGACGCCTCCACGGTCAGGTAGTCGAAGTCCTGCTCGATGTCGTACCAGACGCGCGCGTCGAGCCGCGTGGGCGTGCCGGCCGGGACGGCGGTGAGGTCGACGCTCCGGCTCAGGGTGTTGTCCATGAAGTCACCCGTGCCGCTCCACCACTGGCTGCCGCCCTCGTACGGGTCGACCAGCTGGGTGCGGGTGACCGACGGCGGCAGGTGCACCAACAGGGCTTGCGGATCCTCGGTGTTGTAGCCCGAGACCCCGAGCACGGCCCGCGTCCGGCGGCCCGCGTCGGCCTCGGTGTACTCCAGCCAGCCCAGCTGCAGCTTGCTCCACGGGTCCAGGTCGCCCGGGTAGTCCCCGGTGGTGTTGCGGCCCTTGGCCAGGTAGGAGCCGGAGGACATCAGCGACCAGAAGTTGACGCTGTTGTCCCCGTCCGAGCTGTACAGGTCCGGCAGGCCGAGGTCGTGGCCGAACTCGTGGGCGAACAGGCCGACGCCGCTGTTCTCGCCGCCCGTCAGATAGTCGCCGGCCCAGATCCCGGAGTCGCCGACGGGCGTGCCGCCCGCCTTGTTGCCTTCCGGGCCCGCGCTGCCGGCCTGGTCCCAGTACGCGAACCAGCGGTGCGCCCACACGGCGTCCTTGCCCTGGTCACCGCCGCCCCAGGTCTGGTCCTTGCCCGCGTGCACGATGACGAGGTGGTCGAGGTAGCCGTCCGGCTCGTCGAAGTTGCCGTCGTGGTCGGCGTCGTAGCGGTCCCACACGTCGTACTCGGCGAGCTGGGCCTTGATCTGCTCCGGGGTGCGCCCCTTGGCCCGCTCGGTGTGGTACCAGGCGTTGGTGGCGTCGCGGACCAGGTCCCAGTTGGTGCGGCACTGACCGGACTCGGAGCAGTTGTCGGTGCCGTAGCGGGCCTCGTTCCACGGCAGTCGCACCCAGTCGCTGACCTGGCCGTCCATGTCGTAGCGGCCGGAGGACTGCAGGCGGTAGTAGGTGCGCAGGCTGACCGCGCCGGGGTCGGCGGAGAAGAACTGCTTCTGGTAGTAGGCCTGGTCGAAGTCCTTGCGCCACAGTGTGTGGTTGTCGGTGGGCGCGGGCCTGGTGATGGTGTTGTGGCGGGGTCCGGGGGTGCCGCCGAAGCGGGGCTTGCCCTCGAACTCGGTGGTGGTGTCGACCTGGTCGCCGAACTCGGCGAGGATCACGAAGACCTTGTCCTTGCGCTCCTGGGCGAGTTCGACGTACCGCTTGCCGACCTGCGCGGTCCGCGGCAGCGTCCGGTCGGCCTCGGCGCGCAGCCCGGCCACTCCGCCGGTGCCGCCGGCGGCGACCCCTTCGAGGGCCTGCCGGCGCAGGGCCTGGCGCTGGAGCTCCAGGGGCGCGGGCGGCGGGGCGGCCGAGGGCTGCTCGAACGGCTGCCCGCCCTGGTGCGGTTGCTGTCGAGGGGCGGGTGGTGCGGGTGGTGCGGCGGCGAGCGCGGGGGTGGCGGAGAGCAGGGCGAGGGATATCGCCGCCGCTGCCGCGACGAGACTGCGCAACGTGGCTGACCTTTCTGGGAGTCCGGCCGAAGCGCAGGTAATATTTCACATGTCACAGGTCATGCCTAGAGGGCATGCCTCAGCTCGGTGGCCACCGGCCCTCCGGTGGATCGGTCCCGGGCTTCGCCGCGGTCTGCCCGCGACGGCCAGGAGCTACGTCCCGGCCAACCAGGCAGCGGCCTCGCGCAGTTCCTCCGGCGTGGCCGGCGCCAGAGCCAGGAGGCGTTCGGGGCGGCGCAGGAGGTGGCGGTGGGGCGGGGCGAGGTCGGCCTCGGCCAGCAACCAGCCGCTCAGGGCGTGCGGGTCGGCGGGCGACCGGCGCAGGGTCTCGGCGTACAGGGCGCGGGCCGTCGCCGGGTCCCCCGCGGCGAGGCGGGCGTCCGCACCGGCCGCCGTGCGCGGCGGGACCAGGTAGAGGGTGGCGCGCGGATCGCTCCACGGACCGGGATCGCCGGCCAGGACCGGCCGGTGCGCCCCGGGCGGCGGCGGAGCCCCGCCCGCCCGGAAGGCCGAGGCCAGCGCGGTGCGTTCGCGGTCGTCGCAGCGCACGTTGCGCAGCCGCCACTCGACCTGGTGGCTCAGCGCGGCGGCGCGTGCCCGCGCCGCCGTCCGCGGGGGCACCGGTTCGCGCAGCCACGCGTCGAGGGTGGCCGCCAGTCCGCGCAGCAGCCGGGTGCCGGCCGCGGTGAGCTCGGCCCGGGTCAGCAGCGTACGGACGACCAGCCGGGTCTGGAGCCGGCGCAGCGCGAAGTGGAACGCCGCGGCCTCGGTGTCGACCGAGGGGTCCGCCATCCGGTCGCGCCAGAAACCGGTGACCCCGGTGAAGGCGTACGCGCCGTGCAGCAGCCCCGTGGTGTGGCGGGGGTCCGGCCGCCAGGGCGCGTAGTGGACCTCGGCCCCGTCGTCGTGGAGCAGCGGGAAGAGGTGCAGCAGGGCGCCGAGCTTGCTGTGCTGGAACTCGTGGACCATCGCCTCGGCGAGCGCCAGCGCGTCCGGAGGACGGGAGACCACCATGGAGCCGAAGGCGTCCGAGGTGGTCGCGCTGACCAGGACGTCGGCGGAGGGAGCCGCCGGAGCCGCAGCCGGAGCCACCGCCGCAGCCGGGGACGAGGCCGAGGTCCGGGCCGGGGTCCCGTACGAGGACGAGGACGAGGTCAGGGCCCCGGCCGGGCCCCGGGTCGGTCCGCGTCCCCTGCCCCCACCCGGCTCCGCCAGGTCCGCCGGTACGACGCGCCGGAGTTCCGCCACCCGCAGCCGCCCCGGTCCCCCCGCCGCCGGACGCGCCAGGATCGCCGTGGCCTCGGCGAACAGCCGCTGCCAGCGCTCGGCCTCCGCCCCGGCCAGCGGCTGGGGGGCCACCGGCTCGTCCAGGTCGCGGTACGGATCCAGGTCGTCGAGCCAGATCCGGGTACCGGCGAAGGTGCGCGCCGGGGTCCAGTGGCTGCGCCAGGCCCCGTCCAGCGGGCGGACCACGACCGTCCGGCCGCCCGACGTCAGCCGCAGGTCGCGGCCGCGCAGCCGGGCCCGGGCCGTGCCGAAGCCCTTCAGGCCGCCGATCCGGGCCAGGCCCAGCGTGGGCAGGGACAGGCCGCCGTCGCGGAGCGGCACCTGAAGGTCGGTGTCCAGCCCGGCGCGGATCCGGGCGGTCAGGCACACCGCGAAGAGGTGTCCGGCGTCCGCCCACAGGGGCGGCCCGGCCGCCGTGCCGTACAGCCGGCGCACCAGGTGCGCGGTCCAGCAGCCCACCTGAGGGCTCATCAGCAGGTCCTCGCACGCCTGCGGTGCGGCCTCGGCCGCCTCGGCGAACAGCTCCCACGCCGCCGCGGCCGTACCGAGCTCCCCCAAGGCGTCCGGGAGTTCGTCCAGCCGGTCGAGCAGCTCGCCGAGCAGCATCAGGCGCCGGGTGCGTTCGGCCCGGACCAGGAACGCGACCGCCTCGGCGGAGCCGCCGCCCGAGGCGAGTTCGTCGAACCAGGTGCCGGGCATGCGTAACCGCGTCGCGGGGCCGTCCGACCGGGTTCCGTCGTCGGCGCCGTACTCCTGGGAGCCCATCTACTCGGCCCTGGCCCCGCCGGGGGGATTGCCCTGCCCCATGGCGTTGCTCCGGGGGCGGCAGGCCTGGGCCAGCAGCCGCCGGCTGCGCAGCGGTGCGGGGACGCCGCGCATCGCGGCCAGGCTGACCCCGGTCAGATCCGCCAGATCGGATTCGACGTGCTCCGCGCCGTCCGCGCAGGCGGAACGGTCCGCGATGGCCGGCTCATGCACCGTGCTTTCCCCCTTCATGTACCCCGTTCCCACCGCACGGGCGGGACATGCCGCCGGCGCTGCCGGAGTCCCCTCCATCATGACGAACGACGGCTGACTCGAAAAGCCCGTGTGATCAAGCCATCTGAGCGGGCGTCGGCAGCTCACCCGGCGGGTCGCGGTCCGGCACACGCGTGTACGGCCGCCTCCAGCGCCCCCGCCCGCTGTCCGTCGTCGTCCAGCAGCGTGACCGCGTCGTAGAGCAGCCACAGCTCCCCGGGCACCTCGCTCAGCGCCCGGACGATGCCGATGAGGTCGACGCGCGGCTTGGCGTGCCGCCGCATCCGCTCCACGCTCCGGGTGGCGGCCCCCAGCTCCGCGACGATCGTCTGCCGCTCGTCGGGGTCGGTCATCATCGGGTAGGCGAGCAGGGCGCCGAGCAGGCGTTCCACCGGCGGCCCGGCGGCGTTCCCGGCCCCGGCGGCACCCGGTGGCGCCTGGGCCGCGGCAGCCGGGGGTGCCGGGTGCTCGGACCGCTGGGGGCCGTGCAGCCAGAGCGCCGGGAGCTGGTCGGTGCGCCGCTGCGTGCGCAGCCGGTCCACCCGCTCGCGCACGTCGCGGAAGAGCGCCTCCGGGTCCGGCCACGGCGACGGCCCCGCGCCGTCCACCCCGCCCGGGGTGTCAAGGGCCGCCAGCACACTGTCCGAGAACAGACCCGTGCCGCGCCCCGGATCGTTCGCGGCCCGCTGGCCGCGGGTCGCGGCCAGCAGCAGCGTCTGCCGGCGGGCCTGCACCCGCCGCCCCTCGGGCAGGGTCTCGGAGGGCAGCGTGTGCTCGAAGCCGTACTCCTCCTCGAACGTCTGGCAGGCGTCCACGATCCAGATCTGCCGGCCGAAGCCGGGCAGCGCGTCGCCGGCCAGCGTCCGGCGCACCGACTCCAGGTCGAGGTTGCGCTTGTCGGCGGTGGTGGCGTCCGCGCAGAACAGCCGCATCCGCTCGGCCCGGTCCAGCACCCCGTGCCCGCCCCACCACACCCACAGCGCCTCGCCGCGCAGCCCCTGCAGCCCCGACACCACCAGTTGCCGCAAGGTGGCGTGGTCGGCGGGCCGGTACGGCACTCCCGGGTCGGCCAGCGGATCGAGATGGAGCAGGACGTTCCGCTCCGGTACGCCGGCCCGCAGCAGCCAGGACCGGAAGCGCAGGGCGTCACCGGCCGGGCCGGGCAGGTCCCAGCCGGACCCGGCCGCGTACCGCTCGATGCCCACGACCAGGGCGAACGTACGCTCCGGCGCGGGAGCCCCGGCCCCGCTCACGGCAGCCGCGCCGCGATCGCCCGGTAGACGGCCGGGTTGGTCCAGTAGGCGCTGTGCGCGGCGGGGAACGGCTGCCGGTTGTCGACCTCGACGTCGGTGACCCGGTCGGGGAACAGCCCCGCCCCGCGGTAGCCGAGCAGGTCCCGCCGGTCGTACAGGTTCAGCCAGTCGGGCAGGTGGGCCGGCAGCGGCTCCGGGTGGGCCAGCGCGGGCAGGGCCCCGCTCTCGTAGAGGAACGGCCCCTGGGAGCCCACCGTGACCAGGAGTTCCACCCGCGGGAGGGCGGTGGCGAGGAGGGTGTCCAGGGCGATGATCCCGCCGAGGCTGTGCCCCACCACGACCACCGGCCCCGGCAGCCCCTCGATCAGCTCGCGCAGCGCGCGCCGCACCGCCTCGCCCCGGGCCAGGTACCGCATGATGTCGGCGGCGGCCGGGTGCGCGGCTTCCGTCAGCGCCCGCCGGCGCCGGACCGCGGCCCCGGTGGCCAGCCGTAACGCCGGGCGGGCGAGCAGCGCCCCGAGCCCCCGCTCCGAGCCGTCGGGCCGGGCCCCCATGAGGGCGGCCAGGGACGCCACGGCCGCGTCGCGGGCCGCGCCCTCGGGCACCACGGGCACGTCCCCGTCGAGTACGGCGGCCAGCGCGGCCGCGACCAGCGCCCGGGCCAGCAGCCGGGCGAGGTCCTCGTCGTCGGGCAGGCCGCGAGCGGCCCGGCCCGGCAGC
>NZ_JAJAUY010000069.1 GCF_020532625.1 Streptomyces antimicrobicus
GGGCCACACCACCAGGGCGACCCCCACCACCCCGCCGTGCCGGCGCAGCGGCATGACCCCCCGCAGCGGCTCGCCCTGCAGGCCCGCGCCGGCGCCGGGCAGCCGGGCGTCCACGCCCCACCAGCTCTCGCCGGTCCAGATCACCCGGTGCAGCGGCGTGTCCGGGGGCACCCACTGCCAGTGCACGGCCTCCTGCGGAGAGGCGCCGGCGTGCCCGGCGAGCTCCAGGCAGTCGGTCTCGGTGCGCCGCCACAGGTAGAGGGCCTGGGCGCCGAGCCGGCGCAGGCCGTCCTGCAGCAGGGTCACCGCCGCCTCGCCGGAGCTGTCGCAGACCAGCACGGCCGCGGCGTTGCGGCGCAGCCGCCGGGCCCCGGCGGGAGTCTCCGCCACGGGGGCGCCGGCGGCGGCGTTGATCACGTCGGCGGCGAGGTCCTCGGCGCTCAGGCCGGTGGACAGCGCCAGGTCCACGACGTGGTCGGCGGCGTCGGCGGGGCTCACCCCGAGCTGCTGCACGAGCACGCCGGAGGCCAGGTCCAGCAGCCTGCGCCGGATCCGGTCCTCGCGCAGTTCGGCGATCTCCGCGGTCAGCCCGGCCACTGCTGCGGCCAGCGCTTCGTGCGCGGGTTGTGCCGCTGGTTGTGCGGCCATGGCCTCACGGCCTCTTCCCGTCTCGTCGCTCTTCCGTCTCGTCGCTTCGCCGGCTCGTCGCTCGGCTTGCCGGCTCCTCGCTCCTCCGGCTCACCGGGTCGCCGGCCCGTCGTTCAGGTCCCTCGTCGGCCACGATGTCATGCGGCTCAGGCGTCCGCAGCCGCTCCGCCCGGCCCCGCAGCCGTTCTGCCCGGTCCCCGGAGCCGTTCTACGCGGTACCTGAACCGGTCGCCCGGCCCCGGCTCCGCCTCATGGGGCGCACCTGCCCCGTCGCGCCATGGGTATGTGGGGGACTGGGCGGGTATATCCAGTTCATGACCGGCTCACGACGGCCGCTGCACCCGCCGCGGAGCATCCCCCGTCGGAGGACGTGACGAGCATGGACCGCAGAGCAGAAGACCGGGACCCGACCCGGGAGCACACCCGGGACCATTTCGACCGTCCCGAGACCGCCGAGACCGCCGAGGGCGACGAGCACACGGTCGCCGCCGCCGCGTCGCCGGTCGCCGACGACCCGCTGATCCCCGACGACCCGCTCAACGTCAGCACCAGCGAGGCCCGCACCCTCTCGGTGGCCCTGTTCCACCGGCTGCACGGCCTGGAGGAGGGCAGCGCCGAGTACTCCTACGTGCGCAACACCCTCGTCGAGCTCAACCTCTCCCTGGTGAAGTTCGCCGCCCGGCGCTTCCGCAACCGCAGCGAGCCGATGGAGGACATCGTCCAGGTCGGCACGGTGGGCCTGATCAAGGCCATCAACCGGTTCGACCCGGACCGCGGAGTGGAGTTCACCTCCTTCGCGATGCCGACCATCACCGGTGAGATCAAGCGCTTCTTCCGGGACACCAGCTGGGCCGTGAAGGTCCCGCGCCGCCTCCAGGAGCTGCGGCTGGACGCCGCCAAGGCCAATGACGCCCTGGAGCAGGACCTGGGCCGCTGCCCCACCGAGACCGAGCTCGCCGAGCGCCTGGGCGTGCCCGAGGAGGAGCTCGCCGAGGGCCGCAAGGCCGCGCACGCCTACTCCACGCGCTCCCTGGACGTCCCCGTGCAGGAGGACGGCGACACCTACGGCAGCCAGCCCGCCCTGGGCGAGGACGAGGCCGCGTACGAGCGCATCGAGTACCTGGAGTCCCTCAAGCCCCTCCTGGCCGAGCTCCCGGAGCGGGAGCGGACGCTGCTGTCGCTGCGGTTCGGCCAGGACATGACGCAGTCCGAGATCGGCGACCGGCTGGGCCTGTCGCAGATGCACGTGTCGCGGCTGCTCACCCGGACTCTGGCGACACTGCGGACCGGGCTGCTGACGGACGCCACGGATCAGGAGTGAGGGGCGAGGCCACCTCCAGCCACACCGTCTTCCCTCCCCAGGCGCCGGTCGCGGGCTCCGAGCCCCAGGCCCGCGCCAGACGTTCCAGCACGATCAGCCCGTGCCCGCCGGGGAGGGCCGGGTTCGGGGCCGGCCGGCGACGGGGGTGCTCGGGGCTCCCGTCGCTGACCTCGACCCGCAGCCGGTCCTCGCTGTGGCGCAGCACCAGCTCCCTGGGACCGCCGGCGTGCATGCAGGCGTTGGTGACCAGCTCGGAGACCATCAGCAGCACGTCCTCGGCGGCCTCGGCCTGCTCGGGTGAGATCTTGCGCCGCGCGGTGCCGTCGGCGACCGCACCGGCAGCGGCCCCGCGGTCCGCGACCGCGGCGGCCCCGCGGTCGGCAGCCGCACCGGCCCCGCCGGAGGTCTCCACGGCGGACGCGACCCCGCCGGACTCCGGCTGCCCGCCGGACCAGCCGTCGGCCGCCGGCCAGCCCTCCGACCGCCAGGCGTCGCCCGGCCCGGCCAGTTCCTCCGGCTCCATCCAGCCCCAGTCCTCCAGGGCCTGCCGGGTGAAGTCACGGCAGCGGGTCACGACCCCCGGGGTGCCTCCGCCCAGGATGAGCCGGCGGGTCTGCTCTCCGGGCACACCCGTCGGCCCATCCGTCGGCCCAGGCACTTCGCGCATCGAACTCATGTCGTGCCACCGCTCATGACGTGCCCCCGTCCCCCTCGGTCCCCCACCCACCGACCGGACCACCGGTGGCTCCGGCGAACGCGTCGCCCAGGGACGGGTACACCTGGAACACCCCGTCCGCCCCGGTGATGCGGAACATCCGCGCCACCGGCTGGCGCAGCCCCGACAGCTCCAGCCGGCCCCCGGACTGCTCGGCCGCGAGCCGGGCCCGCAGCAGCACGTTCAGCCCGGTGGAATCACAAAAGCGCAGTCCGGCGCAGTCGACCAGCAGTCTCACCCCCGGATCGGCGCCCCCGAGAGCGGCGTCCAGCGCCTCGCGCAACGGAGCCGCGGTGTCATGGTCGAGTTCCCCTGCGAGTGCGAGGACGGTCGTCCCGTCCCGTGCGGTCGCCTCGACCGAGAAGCGCCGTGCCATGTCCGTCCCTCCCTCCACTGGTCACATGTGGCGGTTGGCGTAGTACTGCTCGATCAACCGGATGAACGCCACGTCGTCGTCGTGCCGTCCACTCTCGAAGTCCGGGCTGGCCTTGATCTCCTGCTTCGTGGCCGCGACGCGGACGGTCTCATTGTCCACGTCCACTTCCCTGACCAGACCCGCCGGAACCAGCACGTGCCGGCCCAGGATCCAGGGGCCGGTGTCCACCACGATGAACGAGCGGCCCGCGTCGGCGGAATGCTTGTGGATCCGGCCGATGCTCCCGTCGGAAGCCTCGACCTTGAAACCCGTCAGGTCCGCACCTGCCACGTGACCGCTGCTGTCGGCGTAACCCCACATCTCGGTACCCATGGCAGCCTCCCGCCTTCTCAGCGGCGCACCTACCCAGGCTGAAGGCGATCAATCACGGCATTCCCACCCCCACCCCCCTTACTTCCGTAGTCCGGAAACTGTTTTCCGTCATTCGGTAGAGTGGAGCGGACGTCCGCGCCACGGGGAGGAAATGGCCATGACCGAGCACCGCGTCGCCCTGATCACCGGTTCGTCGTCCGGCATCGGCGCGGCCGTCGCCCGCCGCCTGGCGGCCGAGGGCCTGCGCGTCGTGATCAACTCCGCGCGCAGCGAGACCGCCGGCCGGGCCCTGGCCGCCGAGCTGCCCGGCGCCCGCTACGTCCGCGGCGACGTCTCCGACCCGGCCGACGCCCGCCGCGTGGTGGCCGAGGCCGTCGCGGCCCACGGCCGACTGGACGTGCTGGTCAACAACGCGGGCACCACCCGCTTCATCCCGCTCGACGACCTGGAGGCCGCCGACGCCTCCGTCTGGCGCGACATCTTCGACGTCAACGTCCTCGGCCCCTGGCAGATGATCACCGCCGCCGCGCCCCACCTGCGCACCTCCGGCGCCGGCTGCGTCGTCAACGTCTCCTCGGTGTCCGCCACCCGGGCCCTGGGCAGCTCCGTCCCGTACGCCGTCAGCAAGGCGGCGCTGAACCACATGACCCGGCTGCTCGCCTCCCAGCTCGGTCCGCAGGTCCGGGTCAACGCGGTGGCCCCCGGTCTGATCGAGACGCCCTGGTACGACGGGGCGACCCAGGTGTGGGAGGACTCGCGCGAGTGGATCACCGCGAACACCCCGCTGCGCCGCGTCGGCACCCCCGAGGACGTGGCCGAGGCCGTGCGCTACCTGGTGGACGCCCCGTACACCACCGGGGACGTGCTCACCGTCGACGGCGGCCGGCACGTCGTCTGACGCCCCGACCATCTGAGGAGTCCGCATCATGGACAACTACGCTCGGCTCATGAACAAGGACACCGTCAAGGCGGCCGACCGCGCGCACGTGTTCCACTCCTGGTCCGCCCAGGAGCTCATCGATCCACTCGCCGTGGCCGGGGCCGAGGGGTCGTACTTCTGGGACTACGACGGGAACCGCTACCTCGACTTCTCCAGCGCCCTCGTCTACACCAACATCGGCTACCAGCACCCCAAGGTCGTCGCCGCGATCCAGGAGCAGGCCGCGAAGCTGTGCACGCTGGCGCCCGGCTTCGCCGTGGACGTGCGCTCCGAGGCGGCGCGGCTGATCGCCGAGCGCACCCCCGGGGACCTCGACAAGATCTTCTTCACCAACGGCGGCGCCGAGGCCGTCGAGAACGCCGTCCGGATGGCCCGCGTGCACACCGGACGGCCCAAGGTGCTCAGCGCCTACCGCTCCTACCACGGCGCCACCTCCGGCGCGATCAACCTCACCGGTGACGCCCGCCGCTTCGGCAACGACTCCGCCACCGCCGGCGTCGTCCACTTCTGGGGCCCCTTCCTCTACCGCTCCCCCTTCCACGCCACCACCGAGGCGGAGGAGTGCGAGCGCGCCCTGCGCCATCTGGAGGACACCGTCGTCTTCGAGGGCCCGGCCTCGATCGCCGCCGTCGTGCTGGAGCCGGTCGTCGGCGCGGCCGGGGTGCTGGTGCCGCCGCCCGGCTACCTGGCCGGCGTACGGGAGATCTGCGACCGCCACGGCATCGTCCTGGTCCTCGACGAGGTCATGGTGGGCTTCGGCCGCACCGGCGCCTGGTTCGCCGCCGACCACTGGGAGGTCGTCCCCGACCTGCTGACCTTCGCCAAGGGCGTCAACAGCGGCTACCTCCCGCTCGGCGGCGTCGCGATCTCTCCCGCGATCGCCGAGACCTTCGCCCGCCGCCCCTACCCGGGCGGGCTGACGTACTCCGGGCACGTCCTGGCGTGCGCCGCCGCCGTGGCCACCCTCGGGGTGATGGCCGAGGAGGGCGTCGTCGAGCAGTCCGCCCGCACCGGCGCCGAGCTGCTCGGGCCCGGGCTGGCCGAGCTCGCCGAGCGGCACCCGTGCGTGGGCGAGGTGCGGGGCATGGGCACCTTCTGGGCGCTGGAGCTCGTCCGCGACCCGGCCACGCGCGAGCCGCTGGTGCCGTACGCCGCCTCGGGCGCGGCGGCCGCCCCCATGGCCGCCTTCGCCGAGGCCTGCAAGAAGGGCGGCCTGTGGCCGCTGACCGCCGGCAACCGCCTGCACGTCGCCCCGCCCTGCACCGTCTCCGCCGAGGACGTGGCCCGGGGCCTGGAGATCCTCGACGGGGCCCTGGCCGTGGCGGACGCGCACATGGCCTGACGCCGCCAGGAACCCTGTGGGGTCGCCCAATCCGTGGCCGCCGCTCTCGGAGGATCCGTGCCGGTCCGATCCGCTCGCGCGCGTGTTGCAATCCCCTTGCACCTACGGACCGGGATGCACGTCAGTCCCGGGGCGGCCCCTCGCGGGGCCGAACGGCGGGGGGCGGGCCGGCGGCAGTTCGCGCGGGCCGTCGGACGCCGGGCGTACGGGATCCAGCAGACCGGACTCCGTGTACCCGAAGGAAGAGCGCGCATGAGCAAGCACGTCCTGGCCCAGAACCAGTACGGCAAGGCCGAGAACCGCATCGTCAAGGTCACCCGCAAGGGCAACGACGGCTCCTGGCACGAGATCCGCGACCTGAACGTCTCGGTCGCGCTGCGCGGTGAGTTCCGCGACGTCCACCTCACCGGCGACAACGCCAACTGCCTGCCCACCGACACCACCAAGAACACGGTGTACGCCTTCGGCAAGGAGCACGGCATCGAGTCGCCCGAGGCCTTCGGCATCCTGCTCGCCAAGCACTTCGTCTCCTCCCAGACCCCCATCCGCGAGGCGCAGATCCGGATCGAGGAGTTCGCCTGGGAGCGGATCCCGGTCCCCACCCGCAAGGAGCAGCACTCCTTCGTCCGCAAGGGCCAGGAGGTGCGCACCGCGCAGATCACCTACGGCGAGTCCACGGGCCTGCAGGTCGTCTCCGGCCTGAAGGAGCTGACCGTGATGAACTCGACCAACTCCGAGTTCCACGGCTACATCAAGGACAAGTACACGACCCTCCAGGAGGCGTACGACCGCATCCTGGCCACCAAGGTCACCGCCCGCTGGGCGCATTCGGCGCTGGCCGCCGACGACCCCGCGCACGACTGGGACCGCTCCTACAGGCAGGTGCGCAAGCACATGCTCCAGGCCTTCGCGGAGACGTACTCCTACTCGCTGCAGCAGACCCTGAACCAGATGGCCGAGCGGGTGCTCGACAACTGCCCGAAGGTCAACGAGGTCCGGCTCAACCTCCCCAACAAGCACCACTTCCTGGTGGACCTGGAGCCCTTCGGCCTCAAGAACGACAACGAGGTCTACTTCGCGGCGGACCGGATGTACGGCCTGATCGAGGGCACCGTCCACCGCGACGGCGTCCAGCCGGTCATCGCCACCAGCGACTGGATCGTCGCCTAGTCCGAGGCCGGCGCGGGGCCGCTGCGCGGCCGGTCCGCGGCAGGCTCCTGCGGCCGGCCCAGACGCAGGTTCCACCGCCCCGCGCGCCCGCTGAGCTCGGTGACCGTCCCGGGGCGGGCGTCCAGGCGCCAGAACGCGTGCGCCGGCAGCCGCAGCGCGTGCACGACCGCCGCCCGGACGAACGCCTGCTCGGCGGTGGTCCGGTGGGTGCCCGGCGCGAGCCCGGCGAGCCACTGCCCCGCCCGGGCCACCAGCTGCTCGACGGACTCCCCGCCGGGCGGGGCGAACCCGGGATCGGTCAGCCAGGCGCGCACCGCGGCCGGGTCCTCGGCGGCCACCTCGTCCAGGGTCCGCCCGGCCCAACCGCCCGTGTCCAGGGCGTACGGCCCCCCGGCGGTGAACCGGCCCCGCTCGCCCGCGGCGTCAAGAGCCGGTGTGACCAGCAGAACTCGTACCGATGAGGGGTTCATAAGCGGAGCATAAACGCGGTACGGTCTCGGACGACATGACGACGGTATGACGGAAGCCCGGTGAGAACCCGGCACGGTCGCGCCACTGTGAAACCTCCCCGCGGGAGGGCGAGTCAGACCCGCCACCGTCGTTCAGTGCACCACTGACCGGGACGCGTGTTCCCTCTGGAGGTTCTGCCATGGCTACGTCCGCCGCGCCCGCGACGGCCACCGCCGCCGCCCCCGTCGCCCCCATCTCGCTGCGCGAGCTGGCTCCCTGGGCGCTGTTCTCCGGCATCCTGCTGCTGGTCCTGCTCTACTTCATCGGCGTCGAGCAGGGCGCCACCGCCCTGTTCGAGGGCGAGAACATCCACGAGTGGCTGCACGACGGCCGCCACCTGCTCGGTTTCCCCTGCCACTGATCCACCACCGACCGGCCTCCGGTCGACCACCGGTCGGTGGCCGGTCCACCCCGAGGGGAACCACATCGTGAACACCATCTCTCCGCGTGCCCTGCTCGTGCGGGGCATGCTCGCCGGCCTGCTCGCCGGCGTCGCGGCCTTCCTGGTCGCCTACCTCCTCGGCGAGTCCAAGGTGGACGCCGCCATCGCCCTCGAGGAAGCCGCGGCGGCCGGCCACGACCACGGCCACGAGGCCGCCCCGGTCAGCCGCGCCCTGCAGGCCACGGCGGGCCTCGGCACCGGCGTCCTGCTCTACGCCGTCGCGCTCGGCGGCATCGCCGCGCTCGTGTACGCCTTCGCCCTCGGGCGCGTCGGCCGCTTCTCGGCGCGGGCGACGGCCGCGTTCGTCGCCCTCGGCGGATTCGTGACCGTGACGCTCGTGCCGTTCCTGAAGTACCCGGCCAACCCGCCGGCCGTCGGCGACCCGGAGACGGCGACCCGGCGCACCGTGCTCTACCTGCTGATGATCGCCCTCGGGCTGCTGCTGGCGGCCGGCGCGGGCATCCTGGGCCGGCGGCTGGCGCCGCGCCTGGGCGCGTGGAACGCGAGCTGGGCCGCGGCCGGCGCCTTCGTCGTCAGCGTCGGGCTGGCGTACGCCTTCCTGCCGGCGGTCGACGAGGTCCCGGCGGACTTCCCGGCGACCCTCATCTGGCAGTTCCGGCTGGTTTCGCTCGCCATCCAGACCACCCTGTGGGCGGTTTTCGGCCTCGCCTTCGGCACTCTTGCCGAACGGGCCCTTGTCCCGGCCGCCGCGCCCAAGGAGGCTGTTCAGCCCACGAGTTGAGATGAGGGGGCCCTGCCCATGCAGGCGGCGATCTGGCACTGGCGCGGCTGGACGGGCGCGGCCCCCTTCTGGTGCAACGTCCTGTTGCTGGTCCTGGTCCAGTTCACCGCCCTGACGCTGCTCGGGCAGATCGGCCTCGTCACGGCGCTGGCCGCCGTCGGCGGGCTGGTGCGCCACCTCTGGTTCGGGGACTACGGCCACCCCGCCGTCCACACCGCCGCCGCGCTCATGGGCGCGGCGGCGGTGGCGTTCGTGCTGGGGTGAACCGGCGTCCTCCGGTCGGGGGCTTTCCGGGGCCCGGAGGAAAGTCGCGCGGCGTGTCGGGGCACAACCCCGGGCATGAGCGGCACACGGCACCTCACCGCGGCACATGCGGCACCGGCCAGGGCCCTGATGGTGGCCTGCGCCGTGCTGCTGTGCCTGTTCGGCGCCGGGCCCGCCCTCGCCGACGTCCTCGGCGAGCCCCCTCCGGCCGCCACGGCACCGACCGAGCCGGGCGCCCCGGGCGAGGGCCAGTCCGACGCCGCCGACGCCGAGGTCCGGGCCGCGCTGCGCTGCGCCGGCCGTAGCGCCCCGGTGCGCCGTGCGGCCGGGACCGGGGCGCCCGCCCCGGCCGTCCCCGCGCCCCGCGAGCTCCCGTACGAGGTGCGGGACCGGGACGTACCGCCGTCCTCACGGGCGGTACGGAGTGTGGTCCTGCGCTGCTGAGCCGCCCCGCGGTCGAGCCACCGGCCGAGCCCCTGGCCGTCGCGGCCGGGCCCGGCGTCGGCTCCGCCGGACGAGCAGCCCCCCACACCCCCCACACCCCCGTGAGGTTCCCCCATGCCCATCGACCCGTTCGCTGCCCTGAACGCCATGCTCCGCGCCGAGGCCGCCCGCATCTCGCCGCCCCCGCCCGCCCCGCAGCCGGAGGCGACCGGCCGGCGGCGGCCCGAACGGCCCGGGGAGCCGGATCCGCGTCCGGCCGGCGCGGGCGCCGCGGCCACCGCCCCGGCCGGCGCCGCATCCGCCGCCGCGTCCGGTTCCGTCGAGTAGTCCGCCGGCCGGGCGCAAGGACGTACGCGCGCGCCGCGCAGGCGGGCCTACGCGCGACCGGCCCCGGACCTGCCGTCCGGGGCCGGTCGGCCGCTCAGGCCGGTCGGCCGCTCAGGGCTCCCGCGTGTGGTAGCGGTAGAAGGCCACCACCGCCACGCCCGCGCCGGTGAGCAGGCCGATCCCGGCGGAGCGGAGCACCGAGTCGCCGGTCAGGCTGTACAGGTAGCCCATGGCGACGGCCGCGAAGGCGCCGTACATCAGGGCGCGCAGCTCCTGCATCATCCGCGGGGCGATCCGGGCCATCGCGACCAGGCAGGCCGCGAAGAGCGCGCCGCACAGGATCCCGTAGAAGACGTTGCCGGCGTCGACCGGGCCGGTCTGCCGCTCCAGGAAGGCCGCGTAGACGCCGTAGACCAGGCCCAGCATCAGCGGGCGCGTCAGCGCCGACCGGTCGATGTGCCGCCCGCGGGCGGCGGGTGCCGCGTGTGCCATGGCAGGGCTCCTTGTCTCCCCCACCCACCCAGGGCACACCCGCCGCCGGCCGGCGGCAAGTGGATCACCCGTACGGCGGTACCGACGCGCCCGCCGCACCCGGCCGGCGCAGTGCCGTTCGCGGCGGGGCGCCCCCGGGCCTTTCCCTGGTGACGTGCGCACCTTCCTGTCGGTGGTCCTCGTCGCGCTCGTGGCCGTGCTCGTGCCCGCGAGCGCGGTGGCGTCCTGGGCCGACCGGCAGCTGGGCGACGCCGACCGCTACACCGTCGCCATGGCGCCGCTGGCCCGGAACCCGGCCGTGCAGGAGGTCGTCGTCACCCGCGCCGCGCGCGCCATCTCCCCGCAGATCGACGCGGGCCCCTTCCAGAGCGGGGTGGAGGCGCTGCTCGGCGAGGCGCTGCGGTCCTTCGTCGGCACCCCCGCCTTCCGGACCGCCTGGGACGCGGCCAACCGCGCCGCGCACGCCGCCTTCCTCCAGGCGCTGACCACCGGGGACGGCGACGCCGTCACCATCGATCTCGCCCCGGTCGTCGCCGAGGTCAAGGGGGAACTCGTCGCCGGCGGGGTGCCCTTCGCCGACCGCATCCCCGAGACCCGGGTGACGGTCGAGGTCATGGAGTACGAGAACCTGGGCGCGCTCCGGAAAGGCTTCCGCATGCTCCAGATCGCCGGGGTCTGGCTCCCCGTGCTCACCCTGGCCGCGGCCGTCGCGGCGGTCGCCGTCGCCGCCCGCCGGCGCCGCGCCGTGGTGGCCACCGGACTCGGGGTGGCGCTGGGCGGTGTCCTGCTGGCGGTGGCGGTGGCGGTCTGCCGCCGGCTGACCCTGGACGACCTGCCCCCCGACCTCGACCGGGCCGCGGCGGAGGCGGTGTACGACGCGCTGACCGCCTTCCTGCGCACCACCGCCTGGGTGGTGCTCGCCGTCGGGCTGGGCGCGGCGGTGGCCGCCTGGCTGGCGGGACGACTGCGCCGCACCCCATAAGCTCGGAAGGTACACAACATCCCGAGAACACCCTGAAGAACCGATTCGCGAGCGGCGGCACGGAAAACGGCGATGAGCACGGAACAGATACCGTCCGGACCGGGCCGGTCCCGTCCGCTGGCCCCGCCCGCCTGGCTGCTCCAGGGCCTGCGGCCCACCTCCGCGCCCGTCCCGTGGGCCGCCGCGGCCCGCGCCGGGATCGCCCTGGCCGCGCCGCTCGCCGTCGGATTCGCCCTGGACGAGCCGGAGTACGGCGCGCTGGTGTCCATGGGCGCGCTGTCGGGGGTGATCGGCGACACCGCCGACGCCTACCGGATGCGGATCCTCAACATCGCCGTCCCGCAGCTGTTCGGCGCGGTCGGGGTGGCGCTGGGCACCCTGGTCTACGGCCACGGCTGGCCGGCCGTCGCCGTGCTGACGCTCGTCGCGCTCGTCTCCGGCATGATCTCCTCGATCGGCACGGTCGCCTCGGTCTCGGGGCTGCTGCTCCTGCTGAACGCCGTGGTCGGGGCGGGTCTGGCGATGCCGCGGCCGTGGTGGACGGCTCCGCTGCTGCTCACCGCGGGCGGACTGTTCGTGCTCGCGCTGACGCTGCTGGGGTGGCCGCTGCGCGGCCGGCAGCCGGAGCGGGCGGCCGTCGCGGACACCTACCGGGCGCTGGCCGGCCTGCTGGAGGCCGCCGGGCGCGGCAGCGCGTACGAGGAGCGCCGACGGGACGTCACCACCTCGCTGAACCACGCCTACGACCTGGTGCTCGGGCGGCGGGCCCGGGTGCACGGCCGCTCCCCCGCGCTGGTGCGGATGCTGGCCCAGCTCAACGTGGTGGTCCCGCTGGTCGAGGCGGCGCCCGCCGTGCACCAGCGGGGGCGGCCGCTGCCGCCGCAACTGCCCGCCGTGGTCCGCGACCTCGGGGACGCGGTGGAGCAGGGGCGGACGGTGGCGCCGGTGCTGGACCTGCCGGAGCCCGAGGGACCGGCCGAACGGGCGCTGGACGCGGCGCTGCGGCACGCCGTGGCCATCGTCCACCTGGCCGAACCGGACCCGTACAACGTGGACGACCGGCTCGGCCGGCCGGCGGCGCTGCGCGTGCGGGCGCGCCGGGCCGTGCGGGACGTGATGCTGTCCGGCGCCTCCTGGCGGTACGGGCTGCGGCTCGCGCTGTGCATCGGGCTGGCGCAGTCGCTGGTGTCGCTGGTGGAGGTCGAACGCTCCTACTGGGTGGCCCTGACCGTCACCTTCGTCCTCAAGCCCGACTTCGGCTCGGTGTTCTCGCGGGCGGTGCTGCGGGCGCTGGGCACGGCGGGCGGGCTGGTGATCGCGGCGGCCGTGCTCGCGGAGGTGCCGCGGGGGTGGTGGGACGTACCGGCGATGGTGGCCCTCGGGGCGCTGATCCCGGTGTTCTCGGCCAAGGGCTACGCCTTCCAGACCGCGGCGATCACCCCGGTGATCCTGCTGCTGTCGGACCAGCTGAACCACCAGGGCTTCGACCTGGTGCTGCCGCGGCTGCTGGACAGCCTGCTCGGGTGTGCCGTGACGCTGGTCGCGGGCTACCTGCTGTGGCCGGAGAGCTGGCACACCCGGGTCGGCGACCGGCTCGCCGCGGCCGTGGACGACGCCGCCCGCTACCTGGAGCGGGCCTTCGGCCCGGTGCCGCCCGGCGAGGACGCGCTGCGCGCCGCCCGGCAGGACCGGCTGCAGGCGCGGCGGAGGATCTACCGGGAGCTGTCGGGCGTGCGGACGGAGTTCCAGCGGGCGCTGACCGAGCCGCCGCCGACGGGCGAGCGGGCCGCGGCGTGGTGGCCGCTGGTGGTGGCGGTGGAGCGGATCGTGGACGCCACCACCGCGGCGCGGGTGCGGGTGAACCACGGGGCCGCGGCGCCGGACCAGGCGGAGGTCGCGGCGATGGCGGCGCGCCTGCGCCGCCTGGCGCAGGACGTCCGCCGCCACCGCACGCCGCAGGAGATCACCCTTCCGCCCCCCGCCGCTCCCCCACGGACGTCGGTCCTCCACCCCCTCCACAACGAACTGCTGGCCGCCCGAGCCATCACCACCCCGAACCACCCGACCCCCTGAGCCCCGAAGGGGCGCGGGGAACGGCGCGACCGGCCACGGACGACCCGCACGCCGGGACGGCGGGAGTCGGCGCGGCGGGGGCAGCTGCGGCGGCTGCGGCAGCGACCGGACCCGGTTTCGCCCGGACGGGTCAGTATCCGGGGACGGGAAGCTCCGGGCGGGGGAGCATCGGGGCATGGGCAGACGGCCCCGGAGGCGTGCAGCGGTGGCGGTCGCCGCCGTGTGGGCGGCAACCGCCGGTTGTGCCGACGTCGAAGGGCTGCGCAGCGAAGGGGACCTCGGAGAGGTGCACGCCCCGCTGACGCTGTGGCCGGAGCTGCGGCCGGAACCGCCGCCGGCCGAGGCGAACCGGGGGCAGCCGGCCCCCGTGCCCGGGATCGCCGAGCGCCCCGGGCAGAGCATGCGCGGCGCCGACGCCCTGGCCGTCGTCCGCGCCGACATCACCGCCGCCACCCGGCAGGACGGCGGCACCGGCCGACTGGTCGACCCCCGGGCCGTGCAGCGCCTCGCCCTGTGCGAGGACGGCGGCGACGGCGGGCCCGACTGCCCGGTCCGCCCGCCCGTGCTGCACGACCTCACCCACGACGGCAAGGAGGAGCTGATCACGGCCGTCGACATCGACGGCCGGATCAGCGAGCTCCGCGTCTACACCGTGCGGCCCGACGGCACCGTCACCCGCATCCTCTCCCGCCGCGGGGTCCTGACCGGCGTCGAGGTCGCCGCCGACCACCTCGCCGTGCGCGAGCCCACCTCCAACGACAAGCTCGTCGCCATCACCGACTACGTCTGGAGCCCCGCGACCGCCGTCATGGAGCTCACCGCCCTGACCCTCGACGAGTGCCCGGACGGCACGGAGTCCACGACCCCGTGCCCGCCCGGCGGGACCTGAGGGGGTGCCGATGCGGGCCACGAACAGCCTGCGCTGGAAGATCGCGCTGACCACCACGGCCGTGTGCTGCGCGGTCGCCGCGGTCCTCGGCGTGCTGGTGCACAACGTGGTGGCCCTGCAGATCACCGGCGAGGTCCGCAAGGACGCCGACCGGGACCTGGGGCACGCCCTGTCCCACTACGCCTACGGCACCACCCACGGCGACGTGAACAGCCGGCTGGACCCGCCCCAGCTGCCCGGCCCGCTGCGCCGGCTGGTGCAGCGCGGGGAGACCGGAAGCATGGTCGGCCGGTACGACGGCAAGCCGGTGATGTGGGCCGCCGGCCCGGCCGACGGCAAACCGCTGGCCGTCTGGGTGCCGTACGAGTCCACCCGCGCCCGGCTGCGCGACGTCGACGCGGCGATCCTGGCCTCGGCCGCGCTCGCGGCCGGCACGGTGGCGCTGGCCGGCCTCTTCCTCGCCGACCGGATCAGCCGGCGGCTGGCGGCCACGGCCGCCGTCGCCCGCCGCATCAGCGCGGGCGACCTCGACGCGCGGGTCGAGTTCCCCACCGCGGTGGCGAGCGAGGCAGGGGCGGCGGGGAGCGGGGGCACGGCCCCCACGGGCCGCTTCCGCTCCCACGACGAAGTGCGGGACGTCGCCCTCGCCCTGAATTCGATGGCCGCGTCGCTCCAGGCCCGACTGGAGGCGGAGAAACGTTTCACCGCGGACGTCGCGCACGATCTGCGCACCCCGCTGACGGGCTCCCTCGCGGCAGCGGCCCTGCTCCCCGAGGGGCGCCCCAAGGAGATGATCAACGACCGGCTGAAGGCGCTGCACCTGCTGACCGAGGACCTGCTGGAGATCTCCCGGCTGGACTCCGGCGTCGAACGGGCCGACCTCACCGAGGTCGCTCTCGGCCACGCCGTGGAACGGGCCGTCGCCGGGGCCGGTCCCGACGTGCGCGTGCACGTCGTACGGGACGCGCGGGTGCTCACCGACCGGCGCCGGCTCGACCGGATCCTGGCCAACCTGCTGGTCAACGCCCAGCGGCACGGCCGCCCCCCGGTCGAGGTGACCGTGGACGGCCCGCAGGTCACCGTCCGCGACCACGGCCCGGGCTATCCGCCGGAGCTGATCCGGCACGGCCCGCAGCGCTTCCGCACCGGCGAGCCGGGCCGCGGCCGCGGCCACGGGCTGGGCCTGACCATCGTGGCCGGTCAGGCGGCGGTGCTGAAGATCGGGGTGAGCTTCGCCAACGCCCCCGACGGCGGCGCGGTGACCCGGCTCAGCCTGCCCCCGGTGAGCGGCGCCGGGTGACGGCGAAGGGGCGGTGCTCCCCCAGGGAGCACCGCCCCTTCGCCGCGCGCGGCCGGATCAGACGCCGATGTTCCTGCCGTCCTTGCGCCAGACGCTCACCACGGCCGGGCGGACGATCTTGCCGGGGCCGTCGGGCCACACCGACTGCGGCTTCTCGACGCTCGCGCCGTCGATCTCGCCCGGGTGCTGCACGGCGACCAGGACGCGCTTGTCCTGGATCAGCGGGCCGCAGGTCTCGGCACCGCGCGGCACGGTCAGGAACTGCTTGAGCTCACCGCGCCGCTCACCGGCGGTGGCGACGCCGAACAGGCCGTCGTGCGAGCCGAGCTGGTTGCCGTCCGTGGAGATCCACAGGTTGCCGTGCGGGTCGAACGCCACGTTGTCCGGGCAGGAGATCGGGCTGACCTTGTCCTTCGGGAAGCCCGCGAAGTACGTCGACGGGTCCTTGGGGTCACCGGCGACCAGGAACAGCCGCCAGGCGAAGCCGTCGCCCGCCGGGTCGTCGAAGTTCTCGGCGAGCTCCAGGATCTGGCCGTGCTTGTTGGCGTTGCGGGGGTTGGCCTCGTCGGCACCGGCCTTGCCGGGCTTGCCGCGGTCGGTGTTGTTGGTCAGCGCGACGTAGACGCGGCCGGTGCGCGGCGAGGGCTCGATGTCCTCGGGGCGGTCCATCTTGGTGGCGCCCGCCTTGTCGGCGGCCAGGCGCGTGAAGACGAACACCTCCTCCGCGGTCATGCCCTCGACGTGCGAGACGTTGCCCGTCGGCGCGGCGGTGGCGAGCTTGATCCAGACGCCGGAGCCGTCGAACTCGCCGTCGGTGGGGTGCTTGCCGGTGCCGTCGACCTCGGCGGCCGGGGAGTCCCCGGTCAGCTTGGCGACGTAGAGGGTGCCCTCGTCCAGCAGCGTCAGGTTGTGCTCCTTCGCCGCGCGCGAGTCGCCCTTCATCATCCGCTTCGAGGAGACGAACTTGTAGAAGTAGTCGAAGCGCTCGTCGTCGCCCATGTAGACGACCGGGCGGCCGTCCTCGGTCAGGCGCGGCTGGGCGCCCTCGTGCTTGAAGCGGCCGAGCGCGGTGCGCTTGCGCGGGACGGAGTGCGGGTCGTACGGGTCGAGCTCGACGACGTAGCCGAAGCGGTTGGCCTCGTTGGGCTCCTGCACGCAGTCGAAGCGCTTGTCGAACCGCTCCCACTTGCGCTCGGACTCGCCGGAGCTCACGCCGTAGCGCTTGAGGCGGGCGGCCTGGGTGGGGTCGGTGACCTTGCCGGCGTTGGCGAAGTACTGGTTGAAGTTCTCCTCGCCGTGCAGCGTGGTGCCCCACGGGGTGGTGCCGCCGGAGCAGTTGTTCAAGGTGCCGAGGACCTTGGTGCCGGACGGGTCGGCGGAGGTCTTCACCAGGGCGCTGCCCGCGACCGGGCCGCTGAGGCGGAACTCGCTGGTGGCGGTCAGACGGCGGTTGAGCTGGTGGCGGGTGACGGCCGTCAGCTTGCCGCTGCGGTGGTCCTCCTGCACGACGACCACGCCGAGTCCGTGCGCGGCCCAGGCGATCTCGACCTGCTCGCGGGTGGGGTTCGCCGGGTCGTAGCCCTTGAACATCAGGACCTCGTCCGTGTACTCGTGGTTGGCCACGAGCAGCTGCTGGCGCTCGTAGGGGCCACCGAGCGGGAGCAGGGCGAGGAAGTCGTTGTTGTAGCCGAACTGGCCGGCCTGGGCGGCGGCGGTCTGCCGGTCGGGGTGGAAGCCCGGCGCGCCCTTGACGATCGGGTCGCCCCAGCGGATGACCACGTTCTGCTCGTAGCCCTCGGGGACCGTCACCTTGTCGTCGGTGTTCGGCGCGACCGGCTTGAAGCGCAGGCCGCGGGCGCCGTCGCCCGTGCCGTGGCCGGAGGCGTTCTTGGCGTCGGCGGCCGGCGCGGCGGTGGCGGAGGAACCGGGGGCGCCGAGGGCGACGGCGGAGCCCGCGGCGGTCGCCACGGTCACGACGGCGGCGGTGCGCAGCATCGAGCGGCGCGACCAGGCCTTGGCGATGACGTCGCCGACGTACTCGTTGTCGCTGGTGTTGGGCACCTCGTGGAAGCAGGCGTTGCCGCAGCGGAAGCGGCAGGTGAGGGCGGAACGTCCGCCTTCGTGCGAATTGCCTATGAGCGGCAGGAGCTTGCGCACGGGTGTCCTCCGGTCTGTGCACACACCGACAGCGTGTCGGAACGAATTCGAGCGTGACGGTAGGGGCGCGGTGCGCCTCTGCGGCGGCGGGCGGATGAACGAAGGGTGAACCCGGCACGACAGGGCGGGAGTTCTGCCGCGCGGACTCCGGAGGTACCCCCAACGGCGGTGGCGGGTGTCATGTTGGGCCGACCCTGCCGAAGATCGCCCCCCGGGGTCGATAACCTTACGTGTCCACTCTGGGCAGGGATCTTCCGCACAGCACGGACAAATGACTCACGCACTCATGCGAAAGGCCTCGCTCATGGGTATTCGGAGCTTGTTGCGCAAGGTGTTCGGCCGCTCCTCCGCGGAGCCGGTCCCGGATCCCACGACGTCGGCCGAGGCGCCGGGGGCACCCTCCCTTCCCGCCCAGGGCGAGCGGACCCCGCTGGACGCGGCCGCCGAGCTGGTGGCGGCCTCCTTCGACAACCCCACCGTCCCGCCGCAGTCGGCACCGCGCGACCACCGCAGCGCCGTCCTGACCGCCCCCTCCCCGTCCGCCGCCCCGGCCCCGGACCCCACGGTCCCCGAGGCCCGCTCCCCGCGCCCGGCCGACCCGGCCCCGGCTCCGGCCCGGCCGGAGACCCCGGAGCCGGCCGAAGCCGCCGAAGCCGCCGAAGCCGCCGTCCAGGCGCCGGAGCCGGTGGTGGACCCCGAGCCGGAGCCGGCCCCGACGGCCGCGACCGAGCCCGAGCCCGAGCCGCTCGCGGCCGCCGCCGAGGCGGAGCCGGAGCCGCAGCCCGAACTCGCCGCCGCCACCGAGCCGGTGGCCGTAGCACCCGAGGCACCCACGGAGCCCGAGGCGGAGCCGGAGGCCGTACAGCCCGAGCCGACGCCCGCGGCCGAGACCACGAAGCCCGAGCCCGAGACGGAGGCCGTACAGCCCGAGCCCGAGGCCGTACGCCCCGAGCCGGAGGCCGCCGCCGAGGCCGAGCCCGCGGCAGCGGAGCCCCAGGCCGAGACCGCCGAGCCCGAGACCGAGCCCGCGGCCACGGAGCCCCAGGCCGAGACGGTCGAGCCCGAGACCGAGCCCGCGGCAGCGGAGCCCCAGGCCGAGACGGTCGAGCCCGAGACGGTCGAGCCCGAGGGCGTCGAGCCCGAGGGCGTGGCGGTCGAGGTGGCTGCCGGGCCCGCGTTGCCGCTCGCGCAGGTGAAGCGGCGGGCCGCCGGCCTCGCCGGGGCGTACAAGGCGGCCGGGCAGGTGCTGCGCGGCAAGGGCAAGGCGGGGGCCCGGGCCCGCGTCTACCTGGTGCTGGACCGCTCCGGCTCGATGCGCCCGTTCTACAAGGACGGCAGCGCCCAGCACCTGGCCGAGCACACCCTGGCCCTGGCCGCGCACCTGGACGAGGGGGCCACCGTGCACACGGTGTTCTTCTCCACCGACGTCGACGGCACCGCCGACCTCACCCTTGAGGGCCACGAGGGCTGGGTCGAGGCCCAGCACGCCGCCCTCGGGCACATGGGCCGCACCAGCTACCACCGCGCGGTCGAGCAGGTCGTCGAGCACTACGTGAAGCAGGGCGGCGAAGGCCCGGCCTTCGTGGTCTTCCAGACCGACGGCGCCCCCGACAGCCGCCAGCCCGCCCGCCAGGCGCTGGTGGACGCGGCGAAGTACGACATCCACTGGCAGTTCGTCGCGTTCGGCGACCACGACTCCAAGGCGTTCGACTTCGTCCGCAAGCTCGACCTGGACAACGCCGGCTTCTTCCACGCCGGCCCGGCCCCGGCCGAACTGACCTCGGCGGCCCTGCTCAAGGGCATCCTGGCCGGCTTCTGAGCCGCTGTGCCGAAGGGGCCCGGGATCCTCACGGATCCCGGGCCCCTTCGCACATCAGGCTCGGCTCAGCGCGCGGCGTCCGGGTGGACCGCCTCGGAGATCGGGCGCTCGCCGGAGGCCTTCTTCTCCACCGGCTTGCGCAGCGCGATGTTCAGCTCGCGCAGGCGGGCCTCGTCCAGCTCCGTCGGGGCGCCCATCATCAGGTCCTGGGCGTTGCCGTTGAGCGGGAAGGCGATGGTCTCGCGGATGTTCGGCTCGTCGGCCAGCAGCATCACGATGCGGTCGACGCCCGGGGCGATGCCACCGTGCGGCGGGGCACCGAGGCGGAAGGCGCGCAGCATGCCCGCGAACTCGCGCTCGACGGTCTCGGCCTCGTACCCGGCGATCTCGAAGGCCTTCAGCATGACCTCGGGCTCGTGGTTGCGGATGGCGCCGGAGGACAGCTCGATGCCGTTGCAGACGATGTCGTACTGCCACGCCAGGATGTCCAGCGGGTCCTTCTCCTCCAGGTCCTTCATGCCGCCCTGGGGCATGGAGAACGGGTTGTGGGAGAAGTCGATCTTGCCGGTCTCCTCGTCCTTCTCGTACATCGGGAAGTCGACGATCCAGCAGAACCGGAAGACGTTCTCCTCGAAGTGGCCGGCGCGCTTGGCGGCCTCGACCCGGACCGGGCCCATGATCTTGGAGACCTCGTCGAACTCGCCGGCGCCGAAGAACACCGCGTGCCCGGCGGTCAGGCCGAGGCGCTCGGTGAGGACCTTGACGTTCTCCTCGGTGAGGAACTTGGCGATCGGGCCGGTCAGCGTGCCGTCCTCGCCGACGCGCACCCAGGCCAGGCCCTTCGCGCCGAGCGAGACGGCGAAGTCGCCGAGCCCGTCGAAGAACTTGCGCGGCTGGGCGGCGGTGTCCGGCACCGGCAGGGCGCGCACGTGCTTGCCGGCGAACGCCTTGAACTCGGAGTTCTCGAAGACGTCGGTGATGTCGACGAGCTCCAGCTTGGCGCGCAGGTCCGGCTTGTCGTTGCCGTACTTGAGCATGGACTCGCGGAAGGGGATCCGCGGGAACGGCGAGGTGACCTCGCGGCCGCCGCCGAACTCGGTGAAGAGCTCGGTCATCAGCTTCTCGATCGGCTGGAAGACGTCCTCCTGCTCGACGAAGGACATCTCCACGTCGAGCTGGTAGAACTCGCCCGGCGAACGGTCGGCGCGGGCGTCCTCGTCGCGGAAGCAGGGCGCGATCTGGAAGTAGCGGTCGAAGCCGGAGATCATCAGCAGCTGCTTGAACTGCTGCGGGGCCTGCGGCAGCGCGTAGAACTTGCCCGGGTTCAGGCGGGACGGCACCACGAAGTCGCGCGCGCCCTCGGGGGAGGTCGCCGTCAGGATCGGGGTGGCCATCTCGTTGAAGCCGAGCGCCGTCATCTTCTGGCGCATCGCGGCGATGACCGCGGAGCGCAGCATGATGTTGCGGTGCATGCGCTCGCGGCGCAGGTCGAGGAAGCGGTACTCCAGACGGCGCTCCTCGTTCACCCCGTCGTCGGTGTTGATCGTGAACGGCAGCGGGGCGGCCGCGCCCAGCACCTCGACCTCGGCGGCCTCGATCTCGATCTCGCCGGTGGCGAGGTCGGGGTTGATGTTCTCGGCACCGCGCGAGACGACCTTGCCGTCGACCCGGACGACGGTCTCCTTGGAGAGCTTGTCCAGGGCCTCGGCGGCGGCGGTGCCGGGACGGGCGACGAGCTGCGTGATGCCGTAGTGGTCGCGCAGATCGATGAAGAGGATGCCGCCCAGGTCTCGACGATTGTGCAGCCAGCCGCTCAGCCGGACGTCGGCGCCGACGTCAGAGGCACGGAGCTCGCCGCAGGTGTGGGACCTGTACCGATGCATCATTCATCCAGTTCTTCGCGATAGCAGGTGGGATTCAACCCTCACAAGGTTACCGCCCGCCCCGGTGCCCGGCCGGACGGGCGGACCGGGCCGATGACCTGTAAAGATGACGTAATGCGCACCGAGGACGTCCTGGCCGCCATCGCGACCGGCCTGTGGCGCTGGGACCACGCGTCCGGCACGGTCGCCCTCGACGGCGAGGCCGCCCGGCTGCTCGGGCTGCCCGCCGAACCCGCCGTGCTGCCCGAGGCGGCCGTACGCTCCCGCTTCCACCCGGTGGACTGGAACGAGATCAACGGGATCGTGAACCTGGCCGTCGCCGAGGGCACCCTCGCCGAGGCCCGGCTGCGGATCATGGACGAGGACGGGCGGGTGCTGCGCACCGTACGCACCCGGTCCAAGCCGGTGGAGCACCGCGGCGACGACGGCCGGCTGGACCACGAACTGATCGGCACGCTCCAGGAGATCGCCGAGCCGCAGCCCGGCACCACCGCCGCGCACACCCCGATCACCGGGGACTGGCGGCGCTCGCGCGAGGCGTTCCTGCTGGACGCCGGCCGGGCCCTGGCCGAGGCGCGGTCCACCGCCGAGGTGCTGCGGGTGGCCGCCTCGCTGTCGATGCCCGGGTTCAACCCCGACGGGCTGGCCGTCTTCGGCGTGGAGGGCGACCGGCTGTCGGTCATCGGCCACCACGGGCACGGCACCGGCGACGAGGGCCCCTTCTCGCACATGCGGCTGGACACCGACTACCCGGCGGCCGAGGTGGTGCGCACCGGCCGGGCGATCTACCTGCCCACGCCGGAGGACTACAAGCGGCGCTTCCCGGCCACCTGGCCCCTCGCCCAGCGCTTCGGCCGGGTCTCCTGGGCGTTCGTCCCGCTGATCGTGGCCGGCCGGACGATGGGTGCCTGGATGGCCGCCTTCAAGCAGCCGGTCTCCTTCTCCCCCGACGAGCGGTCGGTGCTGACGACGGTGGCCCGGATGCTGGCCCAGGCCCTCCAGCGGGCGGGCGTGGCCGAGTCCGAGCGGGAGCTGACCACGGGCCTGCAGCGCTCGATGATGCCCACGCTGGGCCCGGAGATCCCCGGCATGCGGGTGGCGGCGCGCTATGTGCCCACCGGCGGCGGACTCCAGGTCGGCGGCGACTGGTACGACATGATCCCGCTGCCCGGCGGCACCTCGCGGCCGGCGTCCGGGGGACGGTTCGCGCTGGTCATCGGGGACGTGCAGGGCCACGACGTGCGCGCGGCCGGGCTGATGGGCCAGCTGCGGATCGCCGTGCGGGCGTACGCGTCGGAGGGCCACCGGCCGGACGCGGTGCTCTCGCGGGCCTCCCGCTTCCTGGCCGGACTGCAGTCGGGCGACCCGTTCACCGGTGGGGCGGCCGGCGCCGACGACGACTTCGGCGACGCCTTCCGCAGCCCGCGCTTCGCCACCTGCCTGTACGTCGAGTGCGACCCGGAGACCGGGGTTCTGGAGGTGGCCCGGGCCGGCCATCCGGACCCGGTGGTGCGGATGCCCGACGGCACCGTGCTGATGCGGCCCACGGCGGGCGGGCTGCCGCTGGGCATCGACGCGGACACCGACTACCCGACGACCCGGTTCACGCTGGAGCCCGGCGAGACGATGATGCTGTGCACGGACGGGCTCATCGAGACCGGCGGGCACGACCTGGACACCGGCTGGGCGCGGCTGCGCGCCGTCCTGGAGTCGGGGGCGCACGAGAGCGAGGACCTGGAGAAGCTGGCCGACCGGCTGGTCCAGGCCGTGCACGGGCCCTCCTCGCACCACACCACCGGCCCGCTCGCCGACCGCCGCGAGGACGACATAGCGGTGGTGCTGCTGTGCCGCGAGGGGCCGGGCTGCGGCTGCGGCGCCCCGGCCGGGCACCCGGTCCTACCGGTCCGGCGGACCATGCTGACCGTGGCCCAGGCCGAGCCCGCACGGATCTCCGGGGCCCGCCGGCAGGTACGGGAGCTGCTGCACGACTGGGCGGACGGCGAGCAGGTCGACGCGGCGGTGCTGATGGTGTCCGAGATGGTCACCAACGTGCTGATGCACACCGACGGCGACGCGCTGCTGGTCGCCGAGGCGGTCGGGGAGCTCGGCTCCCGCCGGCTGCGGGTGGAGGTGGCCGACGGCTCGGACGAGCTCCCGCACAAGCGCCATCCGGGCGAGATGGCCTCCAGCGGCCGGGGCGTCCTGCTGATGGAGATGCTGGCGGACAGCTGGGGCGTGGACCCGCGCGGCGAGGGCAAGTCGATCTGGTTCGAGCTGTTCGAGCAGTCCAAGCCCGACGCGGCGTGAGCCGGCCGGCGGCGGGGGCCGCGTGGTTGGATGGGGCGTGATCAGCTCCCTGCTCCCCGAGCCCGTACGGCGGGTGGCCGCCTGGTGCGTGGTGTTCCTGCTCCTGACCGGCGTCGTGGCGGTGCTCGTACGGCTCTGCGTCATCTTCCAGACGGCCGTGACGCCCGTGCTCCTCGCGCTGCTCGGCACCGCCCTGCTGGGGCCGCTGCACCGGCGGCTGATCCGGATGCGGGTGAACCGGTCCCTGGCCGCCGCGCTGACCTGCCTGGCCGTGGTCGCGGTCTTCGGCGGGGCGACGTACGTGGTGGCGAGCGTGCTCGTGCACACCGGGGACCAGATCCTCACCGGCCTGCGCCGGGCCGGCCAGGACCTGGCCGAGCACTTCGGCGCGGCGGGCACCTCGGTGGAGGACCTGGCGGCCAACGCCGAGGAGCTGCTGGCCAAGTTCGGCGCCACGGCGGCCTCCGGGGTGATCACCGGGATCAGCGTGGTCGGCGAGATGATCGCGACCGCCGTCCTGGCGCTGCTGCTCAGCTTCTTCTTCCTGCGCGACTCCGACCGGGCCGCCGCCACCTTGCGGTCCCTGGCCCCCCGTCAGGCCGGGGACATGCTGGAGGCGATGGGCCGGCGCGCGTTCGGGGCCGTCGAGGGCTTCATGCGCGGGACGACGTTCATCGCGCTCATCGACGCCGTCTGCATCGGCGTCGGCCTGCTGGTCCTGCGGGTGCCCGGGGCACTGGGGCTGGCCGCCCTGGTGTTCGTCGGCGCGTACATCCCGTACCTGGGCGCCTTCATCTCCGGCACGGTCGCGGTCCTGGTCGCCTTCGCCGACGGCGGCTGGGTCACCGGCCTGTGGGCCGTGGGCGTGGTGCTGGCCGTCCAGGTCCTGGAGGGCCACGTGCTCCTGCCGATGATCCAGAGCCGCACCGTCCAGATGCACCCGGCGGTGGTGATGCTGGCGATCACGGCGGGCGCGGGCGTGGCCGGCGTCCTCGGCATGCTCCTGGCGGTCCCCCTGACGGCGGCGGCCTTCGGCATCGTCTCGGAACTGCGGGCGCGGTACACCAGCGGGGCGCCCGGTGGGAAGCCCGGTGGGACGCCCGGTGGGGCGCCCGTCCAAGGCTCCTGACCTCGGCCGCCGGTTCCGCGGACCGGAGGCCCGGTCCGCGGCTCCCGAGGCCCGGCCCGCGGATCCGGAGGCCCGGTCCGCGGATCCGGGCGGGTCAGTCCTCGATGCCCTCGCCCTGTTCGCGCCAGTCGCGCTGGTCGCGCTTGCGTTCCGTGGTGGGGACGGTGCCGAGGCGGCCGGCCTGGAAGTCCTCGAAGGCCTGGACCAGTTCGGCGTGGCTGTTCATGACGAACGGGCCGTAGTGCGCCATCGGCTCGCGAATCGGGCGGCCGCCCAGCAGCACGATCTCCAGGGCCGGGGCGTTGGAGTCCTGGACCTCGTCCGCGCGCAGGGTGAGGGAGCCGCCCTCGCCGAAGACGGTCGTCTGACCGGTGCGGACGGGGCGGCGGGCGGTGCCGACCGTGCCGCGGCCGGAGAGGACGTAGGCGAGGGCGTTGAAGTCCTCGCGCCAGGGCAGGGTGAGCTGCGCGCCCGGGGTCACGGTGGCGTGGATCATCGTGATCGGGGTGTGCGTGATGCCCGGTCCCCGGTGCCCGTCCAGCTCACCGGCGATGACGCGCAGCAGCGCGCCGCCGTCCGGGGTGGTCAGCAAGGTGACCTTGCCGCCGCCGATGTCCTGGTAGCGCGGCGGCATCATCTTGTCGGAGGCCGGCAGGTTGACCCACAGCTGGAGGCCGTGGAACAGGCCGCCCGAGACGACGAGGGACTCCGGCGGGGCCTCGATGTGCAGCAGGCCCGAACCGGCGGTCATCCACTGGGTGTCGCCGCCGTTGATGACGCCGCCGCCGCCGTGGCTGTCCTGGTGCACGAACGTGCCGTCGATCAGGTACGTCACGGTCTCGAAGCCGCGGTGCGGGTGCCAGGGGGTGCCCTTGGGCTCGCCCGGCGCGTACTCCACCTCGCCCATCTGGTCCATCATGATGAACGGGTCGAGGTGGCGGTAGTCGATCCCGGCGAACGCGCGGCGCACCGGGAATCCCTCGCCCTCGAAGCCACCGGGAGCGGTCGTGACGGCCAGGACCGGCCGGGCGGCCGTCTCCTTGGTCGGTTCGGCGACCCGGGGAAGCGTCAGCGGATTCTCAACAGTCACTGCAGGCATGGTCGGGACCTCCTTCTGCGTCGAGTTTAGTTGAAACTCGAACTTCCTGCCACACCTGCCAACGGTGAGGTCCCTTGTCTCATTCCCGATCAACCCGGCCCGCTCTCCCCGCGTCCTCCTCCGCGTCCTCCCCGCGTCCCCGCACCCCGGCAGGAGCAGCAATGAGCAGTGACGGCAGCGGCCCGCAGGTCCACACCGGGACCCCGACCCCCGGGCCCGGGAGGCACTCCTCCCCGCTGGCGGCCCTCGGCTCGTCGGCCGCCGTCGCGGCCGCCGCCGTGGCCCTGGGCTACGCCTCCTGGCGGTGGGCGGCGACCGGGCTGCCGCTGGAGCCGCTGCCCGGCCCGCCGTGGCCGTACCTCGCCGTGTGGGGGGTGTTCTGCCTGGCCGGCTGCCTGCTGTGGCGCTGGGCGACGGCGTACACGGACCCGGAGGGCGGCGCGCACGCGATCGGCGCCGTCGCCGTCGCCGGGATGCGGACCTCGCTGGCCCATCGGCCCGACGTGCTCCCGCTGTGGCTCTACGGGGCCCTGGTCGTGGCCGCGTGCGCGGGGGCGGCCGGGTGGTGGCGGGGCCGGGTGCGGCGGGCCACCGCCGACCGGCCGTCGGGCCGCCCGGCCGCCTAGCCGACTGCCGAGCCGCCCGGCCGCCCTGCGCCCGGCCCGCCGGCCGTCTCAGCGGGTGCTGTGCAGGAGGTCCACGCCCAGGCCCGTGGCCGAGTGCAGCACGGCCTTGCCGTCGCGTTCCGTGGTGACCAGGCCCGCCGCCCGCAGGGTCCGGGCGTGCTCGGAGGCCGAGGGGAGGCTGATGTCGAGGTCCCGGGCCAGTTCGGTGGTGGTACGGCGCTGCACCAGGTGCTGGAGCACGGCCGCCCGGGTGCGCCCCAGCAGTGCGTCGAGTGCCCCGGCGCCGGGCCCGGCCTCCTCCTCGGTCAGCGGGAACGGCGTCAGCGCCGGGTAGAGCAGCACCGGCCGGCCCCCGGGCGGCCCGAGTTCGGCCAGCAGCGGGCGGCCGGTCCAGAAAACCGACGGCATGAGCAGCAGGCCCTGGCCGGCCAGCCGGACCTCGTAGTCGGGCGGCAGGCCCACCTCGAAGACCGGGCCCGCCCAGCGGGCGGCCGGGTGGGTGCTCGCCAGCACCGCCCTGATGCCGTGGCCGGCCATCAGCCGGGTCCGCCACGCCACGTCGGCCCGGTAGGCGGCGCGGATCCGGTCCCAGTACGGGCCGACCACCGTCTCGTGCCCGGTCCGCAGCGCCCCGTGGAGCTGCTCCCAGGCCTCGGGCTCCTGGGCCCACAGGGACCGCAGCCACGACGCCGAGCCCGGGGCCCGGCCCGCCACCCGGCCCAGCTCGTCCGCGGTCAGCCGGGTGCCCGCCTCGCGGACGGCCGCCAGCCCCTCGTCGACGTCGCGGACGAACGGCTCCAGGAAGGGCGGGTTGTCCCCGTCGGGCCGCAGCAGGTCCCGCAGCGGGCCGGCCGCCCGCCCGGGCAGCTCCCGCGAGAGCCGGGACCGCCAGCGCCCGAACACCGCCCGCTGGTCGTCGCGCTGCCAGGCGGCCAGGGCGAGCGCGAGCTCGACCAGGGGGTAGGGCTCGGGGGCGAAGGTGACGCCGAGCAGGTCCTCCACCGAGAAGTGCACCCGTAGCACGCCGCCGCCCCCTCCCCGCGCGTTCCGGTCCGGCCGTCTAGCCGTACATGCGGCGCATCGCGTAGTCGACCATCTGCTCGACGGCCTTCGCGTCGAAGACCATCCGGTGGTCGCCCTCCATGTCGAGGACGAATCCGTAACCGGTGGGCAGCAGGTCGATCACCTCGGCGCCGGTGATCACGAAGTACTTGGACTCCTTGCCGGCGTACCGGCGCAGTTCCTTGAGCGTGGTGAACATCGGGATCACCGGCTGCTGGGTGTTGTGCAGCGCCAGGAAACCGGGGGTGTCCCCGCGCGGGCAGTAGACCTTCGACGTGGCGAAGATCTGCTGGAAGTCCTCGGCCGAAAGCGACCCGGTCGTGAAGGCCCGCACGGCGTCGGCGAGCGACGGCGGGGAGGGCTCGGGGTACAGCGGCTGCTCGGCGTACCCGCCCGCCATCTGCTGCGGATGCTGCGGAGCGGCGTAATTCTGCCCCGCGTGGCCCGCGCTCACGTTCTGGTCGTAGCCGTACATGGGCCGAAGCCTACCGAGCACCCCTCGGGGCCCGGGCACGGATTCGCGCCACGCTTGACGCTGGTCACAGTCGCCAGGCTGGGGTTGATTCTTATTACCGGCGGGTAGCATCATGACGTTACCGATTGGTACGCGTACGAGGAATGCCTCCCCGAGCCTTAACGGAGCCGTCGCAATGGGCCACTACAAGTCGAATCTCCGCGACATCGAGTTCAACCTCTTCGAGGTGCTCGGCCGCGACACGCAGTACGGCTCCGGCCCGTTCGCGGAGATGGACGTCGAGACCGCCAAGAGCATCCTCGAGGAGATCGCGCGCCTCGCGGAGAACGACCTCGCGGAGTCCTTCGCGGACGCCGACCGCAACCCCCCGGTCTTCGACCCCGAGACCAACACGGCCCCGGTCCCGGCCTCGTTCAAGAAGTCGTACGACGCCTTCATGGACTCCGAGTACTGGCGCCTGGGCCTGCCGGAGGAGATCGGCGGCACCACCTCCCCGCGCTCCCTGATCTGGGCGTACGCGGAGCTGCTGCTCGGCTCGAACCCGGCCGTGTGGATGTACTCCTCGGGCCCGGCCTTCGCCGGCGTCCTGCACGCCGAGGGCAACGAGGCGCAGAAGAAGATCGCGCAGATCGCCGTCGAGAAGCGCTGGGGCTCCACCATGGTCCTCACCGAGCCGGACGCCGGCTCGGACGTGGGCGCCGGCCGCACCAAGGCGATCCAGCAGGAGGACGGCTCCTGGCACATCGAGGGCGTGAAGCGCTTCATCACCTCGGGTGAGCACGACATGGAGGAGAACATCCTCCACTACGTCCTGGCCCGCCCCGAGGGCCACGGCCCGGGCACCAAGGGCCTGTCGCTCTTCCTCGTCCCGAAGTACCACTTCGACTGGGAGACCGGCGAGCTGGGCGAGCGCAACGGCGTCTACGCCACCAACGTCGAGCACAAGATGGGCCTGAAGGCGTCCAACACGTGCGAGATGACCTTCGGCGACCAGCACCCCGCCAAGGGCTGGCTGATCGGTGACAAGCACGACGGCATCCGCCAGATGTTCATGATCATCGAGTTCGCCCGCATGATGGTCGGCACGAAGGCCATCGCGACGCTCTCGACCGGCTACCTGAACGCCCTGGAGTACGCCAAGGAGCGCGTGCAGGGCACCGACCTGGCGAACTTCCTCGACAAGACCGCGCCCAAGGTCACCATCACCCACCACCCCGACGTCCGCCGCTCGCTGATGACGCAGAAGGCGTACGCGGAGGGCATGCGCGCCCTCGTGCTGTACACCGCCACCGTCCAGGACGAGATCGCGGTCAAGGAGGCGGCCGGCGAGGACGCCAAGGCGCTGCACGGCCTGAACGACCTGCTCCTGCCGATCGTGAAGGGCTACGGCTCGGAGAAGTCCTACGCGCTGCTGGCCGAGTCCCTGCAGATCTTCGGCGGCTCCGGCTACCTGCAGGAGTACCCGATCGAGCAGTACATCCGGGACTCCAAGATCGACACCCTCTACGAGGGCACCACGGCCATCCAGGGCCAGGACTTCTTCTTCCGCAAGATCGTCCGCGACCAGGGCGCCTCGCTGAACCTGCTCTCCGAGGAGATCAAGAAGTTCCTCGCCCAGGGCGAGGGCGGCGAGGAGCTGGCCCCGGCCCGCGACGCGCTGGCCAAGGCCGCCGTGGACCTGGAGGGCATCGTCGGCAAGATGATCACCGACCTCACCGCCACCGGCGAGGACGTCAAGAACATCTACAAGGTGGGGCTCAACACCACCCGCCTGCTGATGGCCTCCGGTGACGTGGTCGTCGGCTACCTGCTGCTCAGGGGCGCCGCCGTGGCCGCCGCGAAGCTGCCGACCGCCTCCGCCAAGGACGTCCCCTTCTACCAGGGCAAGATCGCGGCGGCGAAGTTCTTCGCCACCCAGGTCCTGCCGGCCCTGTCGGTCCAGCGCGAGCTGGCCGAGGCCGTCGACAACTCCCTGATGGAGCTCGACGAGGCCGCCTTCTAAGCAGGCAGGGGCGGACACTCGCCCCCCACACACGTACGCGGTGTACGCGCCGGCGGCCGGACCCCTTCGCACAGGGGGTCCGGCCGCTGCCGTTGCAGGGGGCGTTCGCCGGGGGCGTTCGCCGGACCGCCCCCGGGGCCGTTCCCCGAGGCCGTCCCGGGGCGCCGGTGGCCCGTTTGCACGGTTGTCAGTGGTTCGTGCGACGCTCGTAGACATGAGTCCACAGGAGCAGCAGCGCGGCGGTGGCCGGGGGTACAGCGTGCCCACGGGGCGCCCGTACGCCCTCAAGCAGCTTCAGGACAGCCTGAGCACCCTGGGCGACCAGGTGAAGGAGCTGTACGAGGGATCCCACCCGGCCGAGTACGAGCCGGTCACCGACGCGCTCTACAGCGCCTTCCGGACGGCCGCCGGCCTGGCCCCGGCCAAGAGCTACACCGGCTGCCCCCAGCACCCCGACGGCGCGCTGGACCCCGAGGCGCCCGAGGGCTGGGGCCGCTGCCTGCTGTGCAACGACCGGCGCCGGCTCGGGCTGCGCCTGCAGGGCGGCCGTCCGGCCGCGCCGGCCCAGGGCCCGGCGGAGCAGCGCCGGCTCGGCTATCCCGTGCCGGAGGGCCCATACTCGCTGGGGATGCTGCGGGCGTACCTGCGCGCCGTCGACGAGCAGCGCTTCCACCTCACCCTGACCTCGCCCGACCAGGACTTCGTGCGCATCGCCGACGACGTGCACCGGGCCTTCATCGTGGCCCGCGAGCTGTCCCGGCCGCGCAACGCCTCGGGGTGCGCCGAGCACCCCGGCGCGCCGGTCGATCCCGATGCTCCGCCGGGGGAGGCCTGTATCTTCTGCGCCGGGCGCAAGAGGCGCGCGCAGCGCTCCCCGCAGACCCCGGAGATGCTTCCGCGCATCCGCCGGGGCGAGCGCAGACAGCTGCGGCGCCGCTTCGAGCGCCCGCCGGGCTGAGCCGTCCCGGGACGTGGTTCACCTCCGCCGCGGCCCGTTTTCCCGCGGCTGCCCGTGGGCTATCCGCCACAGTCCGGCCATGGCGAACACGACCGTCGTTAAGGTGAACCACATGAGCTCTCCCGCCCGCTTCGACCGCGGCCACACCGACGACCTGATGACCTTCCTGGCGGCGAGCCCTTCGCCGTACCACGCGGTGGCCGGGGCGGCCGAGCGTCTGGAGAAGGCAGGCTTCCGGCAGGTGTCGGAAACGGACGCCTGGGACGCGAGCGCGGGCGGCAAGTTCGTGCTCCGCGGCGGCGCGATCATCGCCTGGTACGTGCCCGAAGGCGCCGCCGCGCACACGCCGTTCAGGATCGTCGGGGCGCACACCGACTCGCCCAACCTGCGCGTCAAGCCGCTGCCCGACACCGGCTCCCAGGGCTGGCGGCAGATCGCCGTCGAGATCTACGGCGGCACCCTGCTCAACACCTGGCTCGACCGCGACCTCGGCCTGGCCGGCCGGCTGACCCTGCGCGACGGCACCGAGCACCTGGTCGACGTGGACCGCGCGCTGCTGCGCGTGCCCCAACTCGCCGTCCACCTGGACCGGTCGGTCAACTCCGACGGGCTCAAGCTCGACAAGCAGCGCCACATGCAGCCGATCTGGGGCCTGGGCGACGTCCAGGAGGGCGACCTGATCGCGTTCCTGGAGGAGGAAGAGGGCCTGCCCGCGGGCTCGGTGGCCGGCTGGGACCTGATGGTCCACTCGATCGAGCCGCCCGCCTACCTGGGCCGGGACCGCGAGCTGGTGGCCGGCCCGCGCATGGACAACCTGCTCTCGGTGCACGCCGGTACGGCCGCGCTGGCGGCCGTCGCGACGGCCTCGCGGAAGCTGGAGTACATCCCGGTCCTGGCCGCCTTCGACCACGAGGAGAACGGCTCCCAGTCCGACACCGGCGCGGACGGCCCCCTGCTGGGCAACGTGCTGGAACGATCCGTCTTCGCCCGCGGCGGCAGCTACGAGGACCGCGCCCGCGCCTTCGCCGGCACGGTCTGCCTGTCCTCCGACACCGGGCACGCCGTCCACCCCAACTACGCGGAGCGGCACGACCCTTCGCACCACCCGCGGGCCAACGGCGGCCCGATCCTGAAGGTCAACGTCAACCAGCGCTACGCCACCGACGGCAGCGGCCGCGCGGTCTTCGCCGCGGCCTGCGAGCGGGCCGGGGTGCCCTGGCAGACGTTCGTCTCCAACAACTCGATGCCCTGCGGCACCACCATCGGCCCGATCACGGCCGCCCGGCACGGCATCCAGACTGTCGACATCGGCGTGGCCATCCTGTCGATGCACAGCGCCCGCGAGCTGTGCGGGGCGGACGACCCGTACCTGCTGGCGAACGCCCTGGTGGCCTTCCTGGAGGGCTGAGCCGGCCCGGCGACGCGGCGGCCGAGCGCCGTGCCGGGCCGGTCCGCCGGGCCGGTCCGCCGGGCCAGGCCGTCGCGCCGGGCAGCCCGGCCGGGGCGCCGCGCCGGGGGGGGGGGGGGCTACTAGTGCATGCCC
>NZ_JAJAUY010000007.1 GCF_020532625.1 Streptomyces antimicrobicus
CGGCGTCACCGCCGGGCCGGCGGCCGCCGGTGCCGTGGCGGTCGGGACCTCGGCGGGGCGCGCCCCGCCCGACCTGGCCGAACTCCAGCTCCTGCGGATATAGGACCGCCCGCGCGGTGCCCCCCGCCCCGGACGTGGGCGGTGGCGGGACCGTGCTCCGGGCCCTTCCCTTCATCCGTACCGAGCGCGGCCCCGCCTCCTCGCGCAGGCCGCGCGGTCAGGAGTTCCTCCCACCATGAGCACCAAGCGTTCCCTCGTCCGCCGTACCGCCCTCGTCGCCGCCACCGCAGCGGCCGCCCTGGTCCTCACGGCCTGCGGCAGCGGCGCCGACGCCGACAGGCCGGCGGGCCACGGGTCCCACAGCGCCACCACCCCGGCGCCGTCCGCGTCCGGGTCGGCTTCCTCCTCCGCCGCCCACAACGCGGCGGACACCGCCTTCGCGCAGGGGATGATCCCCCACCACCGGCAGGCGGTCGAGATGGCCGACCTGGCTCCGTCGCGCGCCGCCTCCTCCGAGGTCAAGGAGCTCGCCGCGGCCATCAAGAAGGCCCAGGACCCCGAGATCAAGACCCTCACCGGCTGGCTGACGGCCTGGGGCGCGCCCGTGCCCGCCGAGGGCGCCGCGGACCACTCCGCGCACGGCGCGGGCGGCGCCGGCATGATGACCGCGGCGGAGCTGGAGAAGCTCAAGGCCGCGACCGGCAAGGAGTTCGACACCGCCTTCATGGAGCTGATGATCAAGCACCACGAGGGCGCCGTGGCCATGGCGCGCACGGAGAAGGCCGAGGGCGCCCACGCGGACGCCAAGGCCATGGCGGAGGCGATCATCACCTCCCAGTCCGCCGAGATCGACCACATGAAGAAGCTCCTCGGCAAGAGCTGACCCCGGCACCGGCCCGGGACCGGCCCGGGACCGGCCCGGCCGGCGGACCCCTGCGGGTGCCCGCCGGCCGGGCCACCGGTCAGCCGCGCCAGATCCTCTCGTAGGCCTCCCGGTACCCGGGCGGGTCCCAGGAGGTGGCGCCGCCGCTGTTGCCCGCCGTCACCACGTGGACGGGCGCGACGTAGCCGCTCGGCCGCTCGCCGGCGAAGGCCCGGTTGAACTCGTCGACGATCTGCCAGCCCTGCTGCGCCAGCGGCTCCGGCACGGTGGCCGACTGGAACTGCCGGCTGTTGATCCGCTGGAAGGCCGACGGGTCGCCGTCGCCCGCGCCGATGTTGAACGGCGGCCCGGCGCCGGGCCGCCCCGCGGCGCGCAGGGCCGGGGCGGCGTCGGCGAAGTACAGGTCGTTGACGGCCACCGAGTCGGTCCATTCGTCCCCGAAGCGGGCCAGCAGGGAGGAGACCTCCTGGGGCGTGCGCCGCGTGGCGTCCCGGATGGGGATGTTCGCCGTCGCCAGCAGCCGTACGCCCGCGCAGCCGGCCAGTTCCTCCTTGATCAGCTCCGACTTCGTCCGGGCGAACGGGATCGAGTCGTCGGTGAGGACCACGACCCCGGCCCCGCCGCCGGACCGGGCGATGACCCAGTCGGCGCTGACCCGGGCCACGTCCGCCACCTCGGTGGTGATGTTGGTGAACAGCTTCGGCCGCGCGCTCGGCCCCGGCGAGCTGACCGCGTGCCAGCCGATCAGCGGGATCCCCGCCGCCTCGGCCCGGGCCAGCTGCTGCGACGTCGGCCGGGGGTCGAAGCCGCCGACGACGATGCCGTCGGGCCGGAGGGTGACCGCCTGGCTGAGGGCGGCCTGGATGCCGGCCGGGGTGCCCTCCCCGTCGATCACCCGCACGTCCCAGCCGATGCGCGCCGCCGCCTCCCGCACGCCCCGGGCGACCCCGGCGACCCCCGGATTGGTCATGGTCTGGGCGACGTAGACGAGGCTCTTGCCGTCGGCCGCCCGCGGCCCGGTCGTGGGACCGTTCCAGGCGGTGCCGGTGCGCTCGGCCCGCTGGACCGCCGCCTTCGCCTTCGCCAGGGCCTCCGGGCAGCCCCCGCCGGAGGCCGTGCCCGGGCCCGTACCGGTGGGGGAGCCGCCCGAGCAGCCGGTGCCGACGAGGACCGCCGCCGCCCACAGCAGGGCGACGGCGGCCCGGGCGGGGTGCGGCGGTCGGGACGGGTACGTCGGGTGCACGGTGCTCCTCACACGGTCTCGCGCGGGGACGGACGGAGGTCCTCCGCGGCCCGGGTCCGCAGCCTGCGGCGGGCAGCCCAGCCGGCCAGCCCGACCGCCATCAGCAGCGCGCACCCGTTGAACAGCGGCGTGGCCCAGAACTCGGCGCCGAGCTGGCCGATCCCCGCCAGGCCCACGGCCAGCAGGGCCACGGCCACCAGCGTGCCCAGGGCGTTCGCGCGGCCCGGCCTGACGGTGGTCGAGCCGAGCAGCGCCCCCACGAAGGCGGGCAGCAGGTACTCCAGGCCGACGCTGGGGTTGCCGATCTGCTGCTGGGCGGCGAGCAGCACCCCGGCGATCCCCACGATCAGACCCGACCCGGCGAAGGCGTACACGCACGAGCGGTGGGTGGGGATGCCGAGCAGCGTGGCGGCCCGCGGGTTGGACCCGATGACGTACAGGTGGCGCCCGAGCGGCAGCCGCTCCAGGACGACCCACAGGGCGACCACCACGGCGAGGACGTAGAACGCGGGCACCGGCAGCCCCAGGAACCGGGCGTCGTAGAGGGCGGTGAAGCCGGGCGGCAGGCCCTGCGGGCCGGGGACGATCCGGCTGCCGTCGGTGAGCAGGCCGGTGACCGCGTACATGATGCTGCCCGTGCCGAGGGTGGCGATGAAGGAGTCGATCCGGGCGAACTCGACGACCACGCCGTTCACCACCCCCGCCACCAGCCCGCCCGCCACGACCACCAGGGCCGCCGTCGGCCACGGCCAGCCCTCGACCACGATCAGGTGCATCACCGTCACGTGCGCGAGGCCCAGTCCGTAGCCGAGGGACAGATCGAACTTGCCGCTGGTGACCGGGATCGTCGCGCCGAGCGCGAGGAGTGCCGGGATCGACTGGTTGGACAGGACGGAGGAGACGTTGTCCAGGGTGGGGAAGGTCCGGGGCAGGACCAGGGAGAAGACGAGGAAGACCAGGACGGTCAGGGCCAGCAGTCCGTAGGTCCCCACGAGGTGCCCGTGCGACCGGTGCGGGGCGCGGGTCGCGGACCGCTTCCCACCGGACGGCGACGGGGACGGGGGCGAGGACGGTGGCGGAGGCCCCTGGGGCGGTGGCGGTGTCACCGGCTCTGCGGGCTTCCGGTGATCGCCGGCATGGCCGAGGCGGTGCGGGTCAGCGCGGCGACCGTCAGGGCCTCCCCCGCCAGTTCGGCCGCCACCCGCCCGCGCACGAACACCAGCGCCCGGTGGCACAGGTCGGCGACCTCCTCGAAGTCGGTGGACAGCAGCAGCACCGCCGGGCCGGCGGCCAGCGCCCGGTCCAGCAGCCGGTGGAGGGCGGCCTTGGCCCCCACGTCCACGCTCGCGGTCGGCTCCTCCAGGATCAGCAGCCGCGGCCGCCCCCGCAGCCGGCGCCCGAGGACGACCTTCTGCTGGTTGCCGCCGGACAGCGTCGCGATGGGCACCTCGCTGTCGCGCGGACGCACCGCGAAGCGCTCGATCAGGGCGGCGGCCTCGGCGCGTTCGCGCCGGGGACCGGTCCAGTACCAGGCCGGGGCCCCGGCCGCGCGCGGGTCGGCGAGGAAGTTCTCGCGCACCGTCAGCTCGGCGGCGCAGCCCTCCTCCTGACGGTCGCCCGGCACCAGGCCCACCCCCCGGCCGACGGCCTCGGCCACCGAACGCGGGTGGTACGGGCGCCCGTCCAGCAGCGCCCGCCCGCCCAGGCCCGGCAGGGCGCCGGCCAGCGCCCGGCCCAGCTGCTCGTGCCCGGCGCCGGTCAGGCCCACCAGCCCGACGATCTCGCCCGCGCGCACGTCCAGGCTGACCGGGGCGGTGCGTGCGGTGGTCACCGCGTCGAGGCTCAGCACGGGCGGACCGCTCGCGGGTACCGGCGCGGGGGCGCCCCGGCCGCGCCGGGCCAGGTGCGCGCCCGCGATGTCGTGGACCAGGCGGGCGGGGGCGTAGCCCGCCAGCGGGCCCTGGCTGACCAGGCGGCCGTCGCGCAGGACGACGAAGGAGTCCGCCACCCGGTAGACCTCGTCCAGCCGGTGGCTGACGTAGAGGATCCCGTGGCCCCGGTCGCGCAGCGCGTGCAGGACGTCGAAGAGGCGGGCGGCGTCGGCGGCCGGGAGGGTGGCGGTGGGCTCGTCCAGCACGAGCACCCTGGCCCGGCGGGCCAGAGCCCGGGCGATGGCCACGAGGGACCGTTCGGCGGGGGCGAGATCGGCGACCGGGGTCCGCGGGTCGAGGTGCCCGGCGACGAGGTCCAGGGCCTCGGCGCCGTGCTCCCGGGTCCGCCGCCACGAGATCAGGCCGTGGCGGCGCGGGTAACCGGTGCCCAGAGCGATGTTCTCGGCGACCGTCATCCACCCGACGAGTCCGAGGTCCTGGTGGATGAAGGACATCGCGCCGGAGGCGGCCTCGGAGCCGAGCGGGTGCCCGGCGACCGTCACCTCGCCGGCGTCGGCGGGGTGGACCCCGGCGAGCACCTTGATCAGGGTGGACTTCCCGGCCCCGTTGGGCCCGAGCAGGGCCAGGACGCTGCCGCCGGCGAGGTCGAAGCTGACGGAGTCCAGGGCGACCGTCCCGCCGAATCGTTTGGCCAGATCCCGGACGCGCACGAGCGGCTGCGCGCCCGGGCCGCCGGTCGGGCTCGTCGAAGGGGCGGAAGTGTCATGCACGGACGTCTCCGGGGCCGGCCGGGGAGGGGTACCCGCACGGAACGGGGGCGGTGCGACTGCTGCTGAGGATGCTACGGGAGCCGCACCAGCATTCAGCGATATTCCTGACATGTCGGCATGCTGGGGCGTCCGTTCCCGGCGGTGCGCCGGCGCGCCTCACGCCGCGTCCAGCGCGCACTCGGCCCAGATCACCTTGCCGCGCGGGGTGTAGCGGGTGCCCCAGGACTGGGCCAGTTGGGCGACGAGGAACAGCCCGCGCCCGCCCTCGTCCTCGCTGGCCGCCCGCCGCAGGTGCGGGGCGGTGCTGCTGCCGTCGGCCACCTCGCAGATCAGCGCGCGGTCGTGGATCAACCGCACCTGGATGGGCTCGCCGCCGTAGCGGACGGCGTTGGTGACCAGCTCGCTCAGCATCAGCTCGGCGGCGAAGGCGAGTTCGTCCAGCCCCCACTCGGCCAGTTGCCGGGTGACGGCGGCCCGGACGCCGGCCACCCGGGCCGGGTCGGCGGGCAGCTCCCAGGTGGCGATCCGCTCGGCGGGGTGGCCGTGGGTCCGGGCCACCAGCAGGGCGATGTCGTCGGAGGGGTGCGCGGGGGCCATCGCCTCGATGACCGCCTGGCAGGTGTCCTCGGGGGTCCGGCCGGCCCGGGCCAGCGCGTGCTGGAGCTCGTCGAGCGCCGCCTCGATGTCGCGCTCGCGGTCCTCGACCAGTCCGTCCGTGTACAGCACCAGGGTGCTGTCCTCGGGCAGCACGACCTCGGCCGTCTCGAACGGCAGCCCGCCCAGGCCCAGCGGTGGACCGGCCGGCAGGTCGAGCAGGCTGACCGAGCCGTCGGGCCGGACCAGCGCGGGCGGCGGGTGACCGGCCCGGGCCATGGTGCACTGCCGGGTCGTCGGGTCGTAGACCGCGTACAGGCAGGTGGCCCCGACGATCCCGGAGCTGCCCTCGGCGTCGCCGCTCTCCTCGCGGTCCAGCCGCACCAGCAGGTTGTCCAGGTGGGTGAGCAGCTCGTCCGGGGCGAGTTCCAGCTCGGCGAAGTTGCGGGCGGCCGTGCGCAGCCGGCCCATGGTGGCGGCGGCGAGCAGGCCGTGGCCGACGACGTCCCCGACGACCAGGGCGACCCGGGTGCCGGACAGCGGGATGACGTCGAACCAGTCGCCCCCGACCCCGGACTCGGCGGGCAGGTACCGGTGCGCGACCTCCACGGCCGCCAGCTCGGGCAGGCCGCGCGGGAGCAGGCTGCGCTGCAGCGACAGGGCGAGGGTGTGCTCGCGGGTGTACTGGCGGGCGTTGTCGATGCACAGCGCGGCCCGCGCGGCGAGCTCCTGCGCGAGCCGGCTGTCGTCCTCCCCGAACGGCTCGGGGTCCTCGGAGCGGTAGAACGTGGCGATGCCCAGCAGGACGCCCCGGGCGAGCAGCGGCACGCAGATCAGGGAGTGCACCTGGTGGGCCAGGATCCGGCGGGCGTGGTCGGGGCCCTGGGCGATCCAGCCGGTGGCCGAGGTGAGATCGGTCTCCAGCACCGCCTCGCCGCTGGTCAGGGAGCGCATGTGGGGGGTCTCGGGGCGCAGTTCCACGCGCTGTCCGACCGGGTAGAAGGGGCAGTCGTCGCGGATCCCGTGGACCACCGTGCGGTACAGGCCGGCCGTGGGGTCGGCGGCCTCCTCGCCGCGCAGCACCGCCTCCGGGAGGTCGATGGTGACGTAGTCGGCGACCCGGGGGACCGCCACCTCGGCCAGTTCCCAGGCGGTGCGGCTGACGTCCAGCGTGGTGCCGATCCGGCCGCTCGCCTCCGCCAGCAGCTCCAGGCGGCGGCGTGCCGCCACGGCGTACCGGCCGACCTCGGGCTCGCCCACGAGCACCAGCCCGCGTACGTCGCCGCGCCCGGACCCGCCGCCGGTGGGGGCGGAGCCCGCGGCGGGAGCGGGGGCGGTCGCAGGGGCGGAGGCGGTCGCAGGGGCGGGGGCCGGAGCGGCGGTGGGCTGGGCGGTGGTGGCCGGGCCGGTGGCGAGGGAGTGCGCCGGGGGTGCGGCGTCGCCGGTCAGCACGGCCTCCACGACCACGCCCGCCACCCCGGCCGGGCTGGTGACGGCATGGCTGAGCAGGGTGGCGCCCCGGCCGTGCGGGAGGACCACCTCCAGGGTGGACCGCTGGGGCGAGCCGATCAGTTCGGCGGCCTTCTCCTTGAGGATCGTCTCGTCGTGCGGGTCCAGCGGGCGCCCGGCCAGGAGGCCGCCCGCCAACTCGTCCAGGCCGACGGGCCCGGGCCGTCCGTTCACACCGGCCGGGCCCCCGGCCCGGGCCCGCCGCGCGGCGTCCAGATACGTGCGCAGCAGCGCGCGCTCGCGCGCCGAGCTCTGCTCCATCAGCCGCCGCTCGATGGCCTCGGCCGCCCGGCGGACCTGGACCGCGAGGGCCGGATCGTCGTCGTCGCGCGGGTAGCCGAAGCACAGCACGCCCAGGATCCGGCCGCTGAGCTGGTCGCGGACCGGGGTGGCGGCGCAGGCGTTGGCCTGGGAGCGCTCGGCGAAGTGCTCGGCGCCGTGGACCCGGATCAGCTGGCGCTCGGCCAGCGCCAGGCCGATGCCGTTGGTCCCGGCGACCCGTTCGGCGAAGACGAAGCCCGGCACGGTCTGGATGGGGGGCAGGCTCCGGGCGAGCGACGGCTCGCCGAAGCGGCGCTCCAGGACCGTGCCGTTCGCGTCGGCGAGGCAGATGTTCATCCGGCTGCCGGCGAACCGGTTCGCCAGCCGGTCGAGCACGGGCGTGGCCGCCCGGACGAGCCGGCTGTCCGGGTCGTACTCGTCGGTCCACGGGAGTTCGGACTGGTCGGGGGAGAGCCCGAGCAGCCGGCAGCGCTCCCACGAGTGCAGGATGGCGCCGCGTACGCCCTCCTCGACCGGCTCGCCCAGCAGGAACCGCTCGCGGGAACGGGCGGGGCCGAGCCGCTCTCCCCAGGGCCCCATCTGCATCACTTCCCCTTGCCCGGGCGCGTGGGCCGCGGGCCGCGGGCCGTGCCGGGATGGTGGTGAGCTGAATCAGTTCATTCGAGTATATTCCGGGCGATTCACCCTGTTGGGTGCGCGCGATCCCTACGAGCCACCGGCGCCGAGGGCTCACAGCACGGCGACCGGGACCACCGGCGAACCCGTACCGCCCGGCACGGCCAGGGGGGAGACGACGAGCAGGAACGCGTGGCGTCCCGCCTGCGCGCACGCCGCCGACAGCGCCTCCAGCTCCAGGTTGTCCAGCAGCGGCACGCCCAGGGCGGCGACGGCCAGGGCGTGCACGGGGGAGTGCACCCCCTCGACCGGCGAGGGCCGCACGTCGCTGTCCCCGTCCGCCCCCAGCAGGCTGATCCCGCGCTCGGCCAGCAGCGGCAGCGCGTCCAGGTGGAACCCGGCACTGGCGCGGTCCACGTCCCAGGGACCGAGCTCGGCGCGGCGCCGGAAGCGGCCCGTGCGCAGCAGCACCGCGCTGCCCTCCTCCACCTCGACCCCGAGGGCCCGCTCCGCCGCCCGTACGTCCGCGGCCCGCACCGCGTGCCCGGGCTCCAGCCAGTCGACGCCGAGGACGGCGGGCAGGTCCAGGAGCACCCCACGGGTGACCAGCGGGCCGAGGGCCGCCACCGCGCCGAACCGGGCGCCGCCGGCACCCGTGAGCTCCCCGGCGGCCCGGCCGTCGTAGAGCCGCCCGCGGTACGCGACGTGCGCCAGCGCGTCGAGATGGGTCACGCCCTTGCCGTGGTAGTCCGCGCCGAGGAAGTCCTTGTACGTCGCCGGCTCGGGCGGCTCCACGTCGCCGAGGTCGGTCATGTGGTGCAGGGCGGGCCGGGCGTTGTCGGGCGCCGGCCGGGTGTTCCAGGGCAGGCCGAGGGGGACGGTCGTCCCGGTGCGCACGAGTGCGGCGGCCCGCCGTACGTGCTCGGGGGTGACGCGGTTCCAGGCCCCCCGGTCGGCGGGGGTCCAGCGTCCCCAGGTGCGCAGCCGCTCGAAGAGCGCGTCGAACTCCTGGCGGGAGACGGCCGCCGGGCGCGCCGCCGGCTCCTGCGGGGGGTGCGGGGTCACGGCAAGCGCATGCCCCCGTGCGCCGGACGCCACGCGCGGTCCGCTCCGGATCCGCCCGTCCGGCGCCCGTCCGGCGCCCGTCCGGCGCCTGCCTCGCACGGGCGCGGCCGCCGCGGCCGTACCGGGTGCGACGGCCGCGGCCGACCCCCGGGGGCTGGCAGCCGGGCAGCGGGCAGGGCAGTCTGGTTCCATGCGGGCGTCCTCGCGCACGCCCTCCCGGCCCGGGGACGGCGGGCACCACCAGGTCCTGTTCGCGCTCGCGGAGGCCGTGCCCTTCGCGATCGCGTTGCTGGTGGTGGCCATCGAGCTCACGCCCGCGCACGTCGTCTACACCGGCCCGCTGCTGGTGGCCACGCCCGCGCTGGCCGCGCTGACCACCGGGCCGAGGGGCGTCGTCGCCGCCACCGTGCTGGCCGTGGCCGTCAGCATCGTCACCGCCACCTGGAACGCGGCCTGGGGCGGCCAGCAGGTGTGGACGAACCTGCTGGCCCTGTCCCTGGTGTCGCTGGCCAGCTTCGTGATGAGCCGGGCCGTGCGCACCCGCCGGGAGACCGAACTGCGCCAGGTCCGCCGGATCGCCGAGGCCGCCCAGGAGGTGCTGCTGCGCCCGGTGCCCTCGCGGCTGGGCCCGGTCCGCGCGGCCAGCATGTACCTGGCGGCGGAGAAGGGGGCGCAGATCGGCGGCGACCTGTACGAGGCGGTCCAGACCCGGTACGGGGTCCGCATGATCGTCGGGGACGTCCGCGGCAAGGGCCTGCCCGCCGTGCGCGCGGCGGCCGTCGTCCTCGGCGCCTTCCGGGAGGCCGTGCACTACGAGGCCGACCTCGCGGAGGTCGTCGTCCACTGCGGGGAGGCCCTGCGCCGGGACGCCGTCCTGGCGGGCGGGGCAGGCGGCGACGCCCTGCTGGAGGGCTTCGTCACGGCGGTCGTGGTGCAGGTCCCGGACGCGCACACGGTCGAGGTGGTCAACCGCGGCCACCCGGCTCCCCTGCTGCTGCGCGACGGCCGCGTGCAGGACCTCACGCCCGGGCACCCGCTGCCACCGCTGGGACTGGAGGAGTTCCTCGCCGGCCCCGCCGCCGCGCCCGACCGGTACGCGTTCGAGCCGGGGGACCGGCTCCTGCTGCACACCGACGGCGTCATCGAGGCCCGCGACCAGGACAAGGCGTTCTTCGAGCTGCCCGAAGCCATCGCGGCGATGGCCGACCGGCCCCGGGAGGAGTTCCTGGAGGGACTGCGCCGGCGGCTGCTGGCGCACACCGGGGGCCGGCTCGTGGACGACGTGGCCGTCATCGTCGCCGACCGCGTGGACCGCCACAACCGGCTCGGGGGCCACCCCCTCACCTGACGGCGCCGCCCGGGGGCGCGCTCAGCGCACGGCGACCAGCACCCGGCTGTTGCCGTGCTGCCAGACGGTGCCGACGTGCGCGAACCCCGCCTCGCGCAGCAGCGCCACATGGCCGGACACCGGCAGGTCCGCGTCCGCGCAGGGCGGGTGGCCGGGGCCGCCGGAACGGGCGAGGAAGGGTGCCAGCTCGGGGTCCTCGGCCGCGCCGGACCACCAGGACTCCCAGTCCTCGTGCAGCAGGCCCATGGTGCGCTCGGCGTGCCGGCGGGCCAGGTCCAGCGCGAGATCGGCGATCGCCGGGGAGTCGGGCCCGATGTGGTCGCCGTTGACGAACACGCCCCCCGGCCGCAGGACCCCGGCCAGGTCCCGGTACACCGCGCACAGCGCGTCCCGGCCCAGGTAGTGCAGGGCGGTGGTGGAGACGGCCGCGTCCACCGGCCGGTCCAGGCCCAGCGCGTCGACCCAGTCCGGCGCCCCGATCAGCGCGCGGACGAACCGCAGGTCCTCGTCGCCGTAGTGGGCCCGGCCCAGTTCCAGCAGCAGCGGATCGGCGTCCACGGCCAGCACCTCGGCCCCCGGCAGGCGGGCGGCCAGCCGCGCCGCCAGGGCGCCCGGCCCGCTGCCCAGGTCCAGGACCAGCTGACCGGGCCGGCCCCGGCCGGCGTGCTCGACCACGTCGGCGATCACCGTGCAGCGCTCCTCGCGGTCGACCGCGTACCGCTGCTGCTGGCACTCCCAGCGTTCCACCCAGCGCGCGGCCGTCGTGGCGCTCACGGCGGCGCGCACCGGACTCGAAGCCCCTGAACCCATAGTGAAAATCATTGCAGCTTGGCGAGCGCGGTCAGCAACCCCTGCATCTCTTCGGGTGTGTTGTAGACGTGCAGGCTGACCCGCACGGAGGAGTCCCGTACACTCCGCCCCGCCTGGCACTGGTCGTCCGCGCGCACCATGAACCCCTCGCTGAACAGGACGAACCCCAGGTCCTGCGCACTGATCCCGCGGTGGCGGAACGTGACGATGCTGCCGCGCCGCTGCACCGGGGAGTCCGCCGCCAGGCTCGTCGCGCACCCCAGCACCTCGTACGCCGGCATCCGGGCGAGCCCGTCCGTCAGCACGGCCGCCAGCGCCCGGGTCCAGCGGTGGATCCGCTCCACCCCCGCCGCGTCCAGCCAGTCGAGGGCGGCCGCCAGGCTCGCCACTCCCACCGTGTTCGGCGTGCCCTGCCAGCCGCCGGGCACGAAGGCCGGACCGCGCCGGCCCCGGGCCCACACGGCGCCGGTGCCCGGCAGCGCGAGCGCCTTGTGGCCGGAGAACACCAGCAGGTCCACGTCCAGCTCGGCCACCGACACGGGCTGGTGGCCCACGCTCTGGGCGGCGTCGAGGCAGATCACCACGTCGGGGCCGACCACCTCGCGGATCCGGTGCACGTTCATGTCGGCGCCGTAGACGTGGTGGACGTGCGTCGCCGCCACGAACCGGGTCCGCGGGCCGACGATCCGGGCCAGCGCCCCCGGGTCGTAGTCGCCGGAGCCCGCCTGGCACGGCAGCTCCCGCACGGTGATCCGCACGCCCTGCCGGGCGAGCAGGTCCCGGGCCTCCCACCACGGCAGCAGATTGGCCTGGTGGTCGCCGAACGGGACCACGATCTCGTCCCCGTCGGCCAGCAGGGCGGGCAGCCAGTCCCGGGCCACCGTCCGCAGGCCCTCCGAGGCGCCGCTGGTGAAGTGCACCGAGGACCGCTCCGGCCGCGGGTCGCCCAGGAACCGTTTGACCCGCTCCCGGGTGCCCTCCACCAGCGCGGTGGTCGCGTTCGCCCACGGGTACGAGCCCCGGCCCGCGTTGGCGTTGGTGGTGGTCAGGTAGGCCCGCACGGCGTCCAGCACCGCCCACGGCTTCTGCGCGGTCGCCGCGCTGTCCAGGTAGGCCGGCTCAAGGCGGTCGGCCACGATGGGGAACTGGGCGCGCAGCGGCCGCTGCCACGCGGCCAGGTCCCGCAGTTCCGCCCAGGGGTCGGTGGTCATCGGTCACGCACCAGCGGCGCGCCCGCGTCCCGCCAGGCGATGATCCCGCCCGCCAGGCTCCGTACGTCCGGATGGCCCATCCGGGTGAGCAGGGCCGCGTACCGCAGGGACTTCTCCCCGACCGGGCATGCCAGCAGCACCGGCCGGCTGGTGCTGAACGGCAGACCGCCCCGGACGAGTTCCTCGAAGAGCTCGTCCACGATGTTGACCGAACCGTCGATGTGCAGCGCGGCGTACGCGAAGGGACCGCGCAGGTCGACCACCAGCGGCTGACCCGTCTCGATCCACTTGCGGGCCTCGTCCACCTCCACGGTCCGCGCGGCCGCCAGCTCGTCCTCGCCCACGGTGGTCACGGCGTTGGGCGCGGCCGGCCGGCCCAGCAGCTCGGGCCGGCGCAGCCGCACGTACCCGAGATAGCTCTCCACCCGGTCGCAGACGATGAACACGGCCGTCCGGCGCTCCGTCAAGCTCGCGTCGACCTCGCGCAGGTGCCGTACGGCGCCGTAGTACGCCGCCCCGCCCGTGGGCCCGGACAGCAGGGCGCAGCGGCGCAGCAGGACCAGCATCCCGTCGAGGGCCTGGGCGGAGCTCACCACCTCGACCGTGTCGTACGCCGCCGGGTCGAACAGGCCCACCTCCTGCACCTCGTCGGCCGTCCGGATGCCGGGGACGAAGTCCGCCTTCGCGCCGACCAGGCCGATCAGCCGGACCGCCGGGTCGTGGGCGCGCAGGGCCCGGGCGACACCGGTGGACGAACCGGCGGTGCCGACGCAGGCGATGAAGTAGTCGGGTGCGCGCCCGTCCAGGTCGGCGATGATCTCCGGGCCGGTGCCCCGGGCGTGGGCGTCGGCGTTCAGCGGGTTGAAGTACTGGTCGGTGTGCAGGTGCGCGCCGCTGCCGGGGGCGCTCAGCCGCTGGTGGAAGACCGTCAGCGGATCGGAGGTGTCGGTCGGGTCCAGGCACTCGCTCTGCCCGGGCAGCTCCTCGATCTCGGCGCCCAGCAGCAGGAGCAGGTCCTTGATCTCGGGGACCCGCATCCGGTTGGTGACGCTCTTGAACGGCAGCCCGTGCAGGCCGGCGATCAGCGCCAGGGCCTTGGCGGTGTTCCCGCTGGACAGCTCGACCACCGTCTCGCCGCGCTCGGCCGCGCCGGTCAGCCGGTCGCGGACCATGTTCCAGGCCGCCCGGTCCTTGAGCGAGCCGAAGGGGTTGAGCATCTCCAGCTTCGCGTAGAGATCGATGTTCCGCAGCCCGTGCACCTGAGGATCGATGCGCACCAGTGGGGTGTTGCCGATGGCCTCGGTGATGCTGTCGTACCTCATGCTTCACGTTCCCCCGTCTGAAGTGACCGGCCAGTACTGCTCGTCGAGGCACCAGCGCCAGGTTCCGCCCTCCTCTCCGGCGGCGATCTTGCGGGCGACGGGCTGCCGTTGGGCCCGGGTGGCGGTGAAGTCCATGCAGTACCCGGCGGTGTTGGGGAAGGCCAGCAGATCGCCCGGTTGCGGCAGCCGGGGCAGCCAGACGATCCGGCGGGTGATCAGGTCGGCCTCCAGGCAGAGGTTGCCCATCAGGTACACGCCTACGGGACCGCGGTCCGGGCCGGGGTCGGCCCCGCGGCCGGGGCCGGGGTGCGGGCCGGTGCCCGCGCCGCGGGGCAGCAGCAGCGGATCGACCAGGACGCCGTGGTCCTCCAGCCCCACGTCACCGGCGTTCAGGGCGAGCCGGACCTGCGGCGGGCCCCCCGCCCCGTCGGCCCGGACCTCCAGCACCCGGCCCAGGGTCAGGCCGCACTGGTCCAGCAGGGCCCGGCCCGGCTCCGCGTACAGGTCGCACAGGCTCTCCAGCAGCAGCGTGCCCAGCGGGCGGCCGAGGGAGGGGGCGGGCCGCAGCAGCAGTTCGTCGAGGTACGCGGCGCCCGCGACCGGGCGGTGCGCGGGGTACAGGGCGAGCGCGCCCTTCAGGGTGCCGTGCTCCACGCGCAGCCCGTAGCCGTGCCCGCCCCACGTCAGCGGCTCCCGGCGGCCCAGCACGGCCTGGGTGAGGGCGCTCGTCCAGTGCTCCCACTGGGCGGCGTGGGCGAGGTAGCTGACGCCGAAGCCGCCTCCGACGTCGATCGCGCGCGGGGCGAAGCCCCGTAACCGCAGCTCCTCCACGGCCCGCAAGCAGCCCTCCAGGGCCACGGCCTTCTCGTCGGCGCTGGTGGTGTCCAGGTGGTAGCCGACGCCGACCGGCTCCAGGGCGTCCGGGTACCGGTCGAGCAGGTCCAGCAGCGGACCGAGCTCCTTGACGGAGGTGCCGAAGCGGCTGCGGCGGGAGAGGGTGCGGGGGCCGGTCGTGCCGAACTCCGACAGACGCAGGACCACCGGCAGCCGCGGCAGCCCGTACCGGCGCACCAGCCGGGCCGCAGCCTGGAGTTCGGCCGGGCCGTCGACGTTGACGGTGACCCCGCACCGGGCGGCCAGCCAGAGGAACGCCGGGTCCTTCGGCCCGGTCGCCATCACCCGGCCGGGTACGAAACCGGCGCCGAGGGCGTGCTGCAACTCGCCGAGGGAGGCCACGTCGATCCCGGCGCCGGTGGCGGCCAGGTGCCGGACCAGGGCGCTGGAGCCGGTGGCCTTGTGGGCGAGGTAGATCCGGCCGGAGAGGTGGTGGCGGCGCAGCACGGCGCCGAACTCCGCGAGGTTGTGCTCGACCTGCCCGGGCAGGACCACGTTCAGCGGGGAGCCCAGCGCGTCCACGAGCGCGTGCAGGGACGGCCCGGAACGCAGCAGGGCCGCGGGTCCCGCGGCGAGCCGGGGCTCCAGGTACAAGGGTGCGTCGATGGCATCGCTCATGTCCGGCCGTCCCTCCCCGAAGGAATGCGGACCCGACTCCGCGATCATTCGTACGGCTGTGCCCATCATCGCTCCCCCGCTGCCGGATCTCCAGGGGGCGTGGGGGCACGGGGGGCGTACGCGCCGTCACGGGCGGCGTGTCGGCGTTTCGGCGTGCGCGGCGTTGCGGCGGGTGCGGCGTTGCGGCGTGCGCGGCGGGGCCCGGGTGCGGGACGGTGGACGGGCCGGCCCGGCCCCCGGCCACCGGCCCGTCCCCGAGGAGGCCGTCATGAACTGGACGCTCGAAGTCGTCACGCTCCCCGTCACCGACGTGGACCGGGCGAAGGAGTTCTACGTCGACCGGGTCGGCTTCGGTGTCGACACCGACACCGAGATCGCCCCGGGCATGCGGGTCGTGCAGCTCACCCCGCCCGGATCCCGCTGCTCCGTGACGATGCTGTCCGGGATGCCGCCGAGCCCCGGCGCGAAGACGATGGCCCCCGGCACGCTCCACGGACTCCAGCTGTGCGTCACCGACATCGAGGCGGCCCGCGCCGAGCTGGTCGGCCGGGGCGTGGACGTCTCGCCGGTGCGGCACATGGGGGCCGGCGGCTGGGAGGACGGCAAAGGCGACACCTGGAACTCGTTCATGACCTTCGAGGACCCGGACGGCAACAGCTGGGTGGTCCAGGAGGCCCCCTCGGAGCTGTCGGAGCGCTGACGCCGAGCGCCGACCGCCCCGAACCGGCCAGTGGGCGAGGGGGGTTCGCGGCCCGGTCGGGCATGCTGGAAGACGGCGGTGGTGGTGCGGGGGAGAGGAGCGGGCGTGCGGGGCGGAGCGGTGGGGGTCGTCGGGGGGAGCATCGCCGGGTGCGCGTTCGCCTCGGCCGCCGTGCGGGGCGGGGCGGACGAGGTCGTGGTGCTGGAGCGGACGGCCGGCCGGCTGGCCGACCGGGGCGTCGGGCTGTGCATCCACGACGACCGCGCCGCCGAGCTCGCGGCGGTCGGGACGCTGCCCGACGGGATCGCCGCCCACCGGCTGACCCGGCGCCGCTGGGTCTGCCGGGACGGCGCGAGCCCGGCCGGGCGGCTGTTCTGGGAGCAGCCGTTCCCCTTCCACTCGTACCACTGGGGACTGCTCTGGCAGGGCCTGCGCGCGGCGACGCCCGCGGCGGTGCGCTACCGCCAGGGCGTGGCGGTCATGGCCGTCCGCGGGGACGGCGACGGCCGGGAGCCGGCCGAGGTGACCCTCGCGGACGGCAGCACCGACCGCTACGACCTGGTCGTTGGCGCCGACGGCTACCGGTCCGTCGTCCGCGAGGCGCTCAGCCCCGGCTCCCGCCCCCGCTACGCCGGTTACGTCTGCTGGCGCGGCAACTTCGACGCCCGGCTCCTGGACGGCCTCCCCGACGGCGGCGCCGGCCGCCCCGAGCAGGTCTGGCCCTCCGACGCCGTCACCACCGTCTGCTTCCCCGGCGGCAGCTGCGTCGTCTACCGCATCCCCGGCCCGGACGGCACCCGCGTGAACTGGGTGCTCTACGCCGCACCCCCGCACGGCGGCGGCCTGCGCTTCGACGACCCGACGAGCTTCCCGCCCGGCTCGCTCGGCCCGGAGCTCGCCGCCCGCCTCGCCGGGCTGCTCGCACGGGAGTTCCCGCCGTACTGGGCGCGGGTGCTCGGGCTCACGCCCCCCGAGGACACCTTCGTCCAGCCGATCTACGACCTGGAGGTCTCCCGTACCGCCGGCGGCCGGCTGCTGCTCGCGGGCGACGCCGCCACCGTGGTCCGCCCGCACAACACCGCCGGCGCCGCCAAGGCCCTGCAGGACGCCGGCGCCTTCGAGGCGGCCTGGCGCGGCGCCGGCTCCTGGGCCGGGCTGACGGCCGCCTACCGGGCCGCGCGCGGCCCCGTAGGCCGGGACATGGTCGCCCTGGCCCGCCGGCTCGGCCGGGCCCAGGTCGAGCGGACGCCCGACTGGGCCGCGCTGGACCCCCGCGCCGCCGCGTCCTGGTGGCAGGACCAGCTCGGGGGCGCCGCGGGCATCGGCGGCCAGGCGATGGGCCCCGGCGGCCGGCCGGCGGCCCGGCCCTGACCGGCGCCCGCCTCGGTAGCCTGGAGGCATGACCGAGCGCAAACCCCCGGGCGTCAGCTTCGAGTCATTCGTGGAGAAGCAGATCCGCGAGGCCGAGGAGCGCGGCGACTTCCGCAACCTGCCGGGCTTCGGCAAGCCCCTCCCCGACGACACCGCCCCCTACGACGACCTGTGGTGGGTCAGGGGCAAGCTGCACCGGGAGGGCGTCTCGGTCCTGCCGCCCGCGCTCGCGCTGCGCAAGGAGGCCGAGGACGCGGTCGAGGCGGTGGCGCACGCCCGGACCGAGGCCCGGGTCCGGGAGATCCTCGCCGAGGTCAACGAGAAGATCGCCGCCGCGCTCCGCCGCCCGCCCCCGGGCCCGCCGCTGAGGCTCGCGCCGTTCGACGTGGAGGCCAGGGTCCGGGCCTGGCGCGCCGCCCGCACCTCGCCGCCGGCGTGAGCGGACCGACCCGCCCGCGCGGTGCCGCCGCCACCCGGGTGAGCCGTGTCTCACCGGGGCGCGGGCGCTTGTCTATGCAACGAGTTGCATAGCAGGATCGGGGGCATGGCGCTCGACCACGCGATCCTCGTGTCCCTGCTGGAGCAGCCCGGCTCCGGCTACGAGCTGGCCCGGCGGTTCGAGCGGTCCATCGGCTACTTCTGGACCGCCACCCACCAGCAGATCTACCGGGTGCTGGCGCGCATGGAGCGCGACGGCCTGCTCGCCGTCCGCGCCGTGCCCCAGCAGGGCCGCCCGGACAAGAAGGAGTACTCCGTCGCCGCACCCGGCCGCGCCGCCCTCGCCCGGTGGCTGCACGAGCCGGTCGAGCCGGAGAGCCTGCGCCACGACCTGGCCGTCAAGATCCGCGGGGCGGCGTTCGACGACCCGGCCGCGCTGATCGGCGAGGTCGAGCGGCACCGCCAGGTGCACAGCGACCGCCTGGCCCACTACCTCGCCGGCGAACACCGCGACTTCACCGGCCCCGACGCCCCGGCCCCCCTCGACGCCGGTCAGGAGCTCCAGCACGCGGTGCTGCGCGGCGGCATCGCGTACGAGCGGATGACCGTCGCCTGGCTCGACGACGTCCTCGCCACCCTGCGCCGGATCGGCGGCCCGTCCGCACCGGACGCCTGACCGCCCCCTGCGCGGCACCCCTGCCCACCCCTCTACCTGCGAAAAGGCGGACCTCCCATGGCCGACCCCCTCCTGTTCAACCCGCACACCTACGACCCGGCGCACTTCGACGCGGAGACCCGCCGGCTGCTGCGCGCCACCGTCGACTGGTTCGAGGCGCGCGGCAAGCGCCGGCTGATCGAGGACTACCGCTCCCGCGCCTGGCTGGCCGACTTCCTCGCCTTCGCCGCCGAGGAGCGCCTGTTCGCCACCTTCCTCACCCCGGCCTCCGCCGCGCGCGAGAAGGACCAGCGCTGGGACACCGCCCGGATCGCCGCCCTCAACGAGATATTCGGCTTCTACGGCCTGGACTACTGGTACGCCTGGCAGGTGACGATCCTCGGCCTCGGCCCGGTCTGGCAGAGCGGCAACGCCGCCGCCCGCGAGCGCGCCGCCGAACTCCTGTCCCAGGGCGAGGTGTTCGCCTTCGGCCTGTCCGAGAAGACCCACGGCGCCGACATCTACTCCACCGACATGCTGCTGGAGCCCGACGGCGACGGCGGCTTCCGCGCCACCGGCTCCAAGTACTACATCGGCAACGGCAACGCGGCCGGTCTGGTCTCCGTCTTCGGCCGCCGCACCGACATGGAGGGCCCGGACGCGTACGTCTTCTTCGCCGCCGACAGCCGCCACCCGGACTACCACCTCGTCAAGAACGTCGTGGACTCCTCCAAGTACGTCAGCGAGTTCCGGCTGGAGAACTACCCGGTCGCCGCCGAGGACGTCCTGCACACCGGCCGCGCCGCCTTCGACGCCGCCCTGAACACCGTCAACGTCGGCAAGTTCAACCTGTGCACCGCGTCCATCGGCATCTGCGAGCACGCGATGTACGAGGCCGTCACCCACGCCCACAACCGCGTCCTCTACGGCCGCCCGGTCACGGCCTTCCCGCACGTGCGCCGGGAGCTGGCCGACGCCTACGTCCGGCTGGTCGGCATGAAGCTCTTCAGCGACCGCGCCGTGGACTACTTCCGCTCGGCCGGCCCCGACGACCGCCGCTACCTGCTCTTCAACCCGATGACGAAGATGAAGGTGACCACCGAGGGCGAGAAGGTCATCGACCTCATGTGGGACGTCATCGCCGCCAAGGGCTTCGAGAAGGACAACTACTTCGCCCAGGCGGCCGTCGAGATCCGCGGCCTGCCCAAGCTGGAGGGCACCGTCCACGTCAACCTGGCGCTGATCCTCAAGTTCATGCGCAACCACCTGCTGGAGCCGGTCGAGTACCCGGCCGTGCCCAGCCGGCTGGACGCGGCCGACGACGACTTCCTCTTCCGCCAGGGCCCGGCCCGCGGCCTCGGCTCGGTCCGCTTCCACGACTGGCGCCCCGCCTTCGACGCGTACGCCGCCGTGCCGAACGTGGCCCGGTTCCGTGAGCAGGCCGACGCCCTGTGCGCCTTCGTCACCACCATGGCGCCCGACGAGGCGCAGAGCCGCGACCTGGACTTCCTGCTCTCCGTCGGCCAGCTGTTCGCCCTCGTGGTGCACGCCCAGCTGATCCTGGAGCAGGCCCGCCTGACGGACCTCGACCAGGACGTCCTCGACGAGCTGTTCGCCGTCCTCGTCCGCGACTTCTCCGGGCACGCCGTCGAACTGCACGGCAAGGACTCCGCCACCGAGGACCAGCAGCGCTGGGCCCTCGGCGCGGTCCGCCGCCCGGTCGTCGACGAGGCGCGCTCGGCGCGGGTGTGGGCCCGCGTCGAGGCGCTGTCCGGTGCCTACGAGATGGCGCCCGGCAACTGATCCGAGGGGCCGGGCCGGGTTCCCCCGACGGGACCCGGCCCGGCTCGGTCCAGGCGGCCCGCACCCGCCGAGGGGACGGCCTCCAGCACGGCGGGCGCGGCGAAACCGGCCGCCGCGAACGCCTCCGCGACGGCCGCCGCCACCGCCGGGGCGGCCGCCGCCGGGACCAGGGCGATCACCGAGCCGCCGAAGCCGCCGCCCGTCATCCGGGCGCCCAGGGCGCCCGCGGCCACGGCCGTGTCCACCGCGAGGTCGGTCTCCGGGCACGAGACCCGGTAGTCGTCGCGCAGCGAGGCGTGCCCGGCGGTCAGCACCGGGCCCAGGGCCTCCGGTTCGCCCGCCGCGAGGCGGGCGACGGCCTGCTCCACCCGGGCGTTCTCGGTGACCACGTGCCGCACCAGCGGGACCAGCTCGGCCGGGAGCGCGGCCAGGGCGGCGGGGAGCTCCGGCTCCGTCAGGTCCCGCAGGGCCCCGAGCCCCAGCAGCTTCGCCGCGCGTTCGCAGCCCGCGCGCAGGGCGGCGTACGCCCCGTCGGCCAGGTCGTGCTGGACCCGGGTGTCGAGCACCAGCAGCCGCAGCCCGTGGCCGGTGAGGTCGAACGGGACCTGGCGGACCTCCAGGCTGCGGCTGTCGAGGTGCAGGGCGTGGCCCTCGGCGCTGCAGACCGAGGCCATCTGGTCCATGACGCCGCACGGCACCCCGGCGAAGGCGTTCTCCGCGTACTGGGCCACCCGCGCCAGCTCCGGCCGCTCCAGGCCCAGCCCGTACAGCTCGTCGTAGGCGACGGCCACCGCGCACTCCAGGGCCGCCGAGGACGAGAGGCCGGCCCCGGTGGGGACCGTGCTGTCCAGGTACAGGTCGGCGCCGCCGACCGGCAGCCCCCGCTCGCGCAGCGCCCACACCACGCCCGCCGGGTAGCGGGCCCAGCCGGGCACCGCACCCGGGGCGAGCTCCGCCACCCGCAGCTGGGTGGTCCGGCCGTCGCCCTGGGCGCTGTGCAGCCGCAGCAGGCCGTCGGCGCGGCGGCGGGCCGCCAGCACCGTGCGCTGCGGCAGGGCCATGGGCAGGGCGAAGCCGTCGTTGTAGTCGGTGTGCTCGCCGATCAGGTTGACCCGGCCCGGCGCGGCCCAGACGCCGTGGGGGGCCCGGCCGTGGATCCGTTCGAACTCCCGGCGGACGGCGGTGGTGTCGGGCGCCGCCGGCTGCCGGGGCGCGGGGTCCGAGTGGCGGGAGGGACGCGAGGGGTGCGAGGGGGCGGCCGGGGTCATCGGACCTCCCGCAGGCGCTGCGCGGCCGCCTCCGGGGCCACGTCGTTCATGAACGCGTCCATGCCGGACTCCGTCCCGGCCAGGTACTTGAGCTTGTCGGCGGTCCGCCGGACGGTGAACAGCTCCAGGTGCAGCGCCAGTTCCTCGCCGCCGGTCACCGGGGCCTGGTGCCAGGCGGAGATGTACGGGGTGGGGTCCGCCAGCCCGAAGAGCCGGTCGAAGCGGCGCACCAGCTCCAGGTAGAGGCCCGGGAACTCGGCCCGTTCCGCCTCGTCCAGCGCGGTCAGGTCCGGGACCCGGCGGTGCGGGTAGAGGTGCACCTCGTACGGCCAGCGGGCGGCGTACGGCACGAACGCGGTCCAGTGCTCCCCGGCCAGGACCACGCGCGCGGTGGCGGCGCGGGCCTCGGCGAGCAGGTCCTCGAAGAGGTTCCGGCCGGTCGCGGCGCGGTGCCCGGCCGCCGCCGCGAGGTGCTTGGCGGTGCGCGGGGTGACGGTGGAGAAGGCGTAGATCTGCCCGTGCGGGTGGGGCTGGGTCACGCCGATCTCGCTGCCGCGGTTCTCGAAGACGTAGACCTGCCGCACCCCGGGCCGGGCGGAGAGTTCCGCGGTGCGGTCGGTCCAGGCGTCCAGGACCAGCCGGGCCCGCTCCGGGCCGAGGTCGGCGAAGCCCGCGCCGTGCTCGGGGGTGAAGCACACGACCTCGCAGCGGCCGGCAGCGCCGGAGAGGGAGGGGAAACGGTTCTCGAAGACCGCCACCTCGTAGTCGGCCGCCGGGATCTCGGTCGGCCGGCCCGCCCGGGACGGGCACAGCGGGCAGTCGTCCGCGGGCGGGTGGTAGGTCCGGGTCTGCCGGTGGGCGGCGATCGTCACCCAGTCCCCGGTGGCCGGGTCGCGGCGCAGCTCGGGCAGGCTCTCGACGCGGTCGAGCGGCCGCTCGTCCTTGGCCTCGCGGTCCCGGCCGGGGGCGCTGTCGTAGTAGATGAGCTCGCGGCCGTCCGCGAGCTCGGTGACGGTCCGGTGCACGGCAGTCCTCGCCTGGGTGAGTCGTGGAGTTCGCTGGCCGCGGCCCAGGATACGGCCGTCGGGGCCGCGGCCCACCTGCCGGGCCGGGGCGGCACCTGCCGCGGACCACCTCCCCGCCGCCGGGGCGTGGCAGCAAACTGCACGGGCCGGGCAGCTAGCTGGCATCGGCAGCCATTGGTGCGCGCCCGTCCGGCTGGCAGATTTCTGTCTGTCACCGCAAGCGCCCACCACTTCGGAGGAAACCGATGAACGCCCAGCTCAGCGCCCGCGCCAAGGCCGCCGCCACGCTGTTCGGCCTGTGTACGGCAGCCGCCCTCGCGGTGGCCGGGGCCGAGCGGGCCGGCGTACAGGCCGACAACGGTTGGCAGAACGCCCCGGCCACCGTCGTCCTCGCCGACAACGGCTGGCAGTCCGCCACGCTGGACGAGACCGAGAACGGCTGGCAGTGACCGCCGGCCTGGATCACCGCGCGTCCGTGGAGGCCCGGCAGATCGAGCTGGTGGCGCGCGCGGGTTCGCCGGAGGCCGCCGAGGGCGCCCTGCTGAGCGCCGTACGCTGGTTGGCGCTGCTGCCGGCGCAGTGGCGGGCGGAGTTGCACGGGCTCGCCGACGACGGCCTGTCGATCGCGCTGCGCTTCTCGCGGGAGCGGGAGGTGCCGGTCGCCCGCGCGTGCGCGGACGCCCGGCGGGCGCTGGACGATCCGGCGCTGGACGGCTGGGAACTCGTGGCCTGCCGCGAGGTCGGCGCCGGGGGCGCCCGCGGCGACCATGTCCGCGACGGCGGCGCCCGCGACGACGGCGCGTGACCGCGCACGCGGCGCCGGTGAACGGAACAGGGCCTGACCCACTGGGTGACAGTGGTCAGGCCCTCTTTGTCGTGTGCGCGCGGTGCGGGAGCCGGATCCGGCTACATCCAGCCGCGCTCCTTGGCGAGGACGGCGGCCTGGAAGCGGTTCGACGCCCCGAGCCGGAGCAGCAGTTCGGCGACGTGCCGGCGGAAGGTGCGGATGGAGATGCCCATTTCCCGGGCGGCGATCTCGTCCTTGTCGAACAGGGTCAGCAGGGTCAGGACCTCGCGTTCGGTGTCGGTGATGCCGTCCGCGGTGTCCTGCGCGTCGCGGCCCGGGAGCGGTTCGGCCGAGGCCCACACCTTCTCGAACAGGGCGACCATGTTGGAGACGAGCCCGCTCTGCCGGACCAGCAGCGCCCCGCGGGCGCTGTCCGAGGGGTCCAGGGGCACCACGGCGGTGGCCCGGTCGTAGATGACCATGCGGTCCATGACCTTCTCCACCGTGCGGAACTCCGCCCCCAGTTCGGCCATTTCGTGCAGATAGGCGCGCGTGGCCGGATCCTCCAGGGCTGTGCGCAGGACCACCGTCCGCAGGGTGATCCCGCGCCTGATACATCGAAGGTCGAGCGGGCGGGCCGCCTCGATGAAGGCGGGGGTGAGGGGCCCGTCGGGCTGGAGGGCGAACATCTCCTTGCGGGCGAAGAAGGCCAGGTCGTCCAGGCGGGCCCGGATCTCGTCCAGCCCGTCGATCCGTTCGATCCCGCTGGGCGGGGTGTCGGCGGGGGCGTCCCCGGCCCGGGCCTGCTCCACGAGCTCGGGGATCACCGAGCGCACCGAGGCGACCTGCCGGAGCTGCTCGTTGAGCTCCTCCAGCCGTTGCTCGATCAGGCGCTCGATCCCCAGCACCGGGTCGATCGGCACCACCCGGCCCTCCGCCGCCACCCGGAGCAGCTTGTACCGGCACAGGCTGCGCAGGGCCTCGTCCGCCTCCTCCCGGCTGATGCCGAGGCGCTGACCGAGCGTTTCCGGACGTCCGCGCGGGCTGCGCAGGAAGTGCCGGTAGACGGTTTCCTCCCTCGGGCTCAGGCCCAGGCTCATCAAACTCACGGTGTGCTCTCCCCCTGACACGACGCCGTTGATGCGGCGTCATGCTACCCGAAGGAGGCGATTTTCGGATATCTGTTTCCGCATCGTGGAATTCGAGTCAGGCGGTGAGCCGGAGCCGGTCCACCGGGGCGAGCACCTGGTCGAGCAGTTCGACCACCCGCTCCCCGATGCGCCGTTGCGCCTCCCGGGTCAGGGCCCCGATGTGCGGGGTCAGCACGACGTTGTCCAGCGCGGCCAGCTCCGTCGGCGCCCCCTCCCGGGCCAGCACGTCGGTGGCCGCGCCCGCGAGCTCGCCCCGGCGCAGCGCGGCCAGCAGCGCCTCCTCGTCCACCGTGCCGCCCCGCGAGACGTTCACCAGGTACGCCTGCGGCTTCATCAGGGCCAGCTCCCGCCGGCCGATCAGGTTCCGGGTGCCCGCCGTCAGGGGTACGGAGAGGCAGACGACGTCGGCCGCCGGGAGCAGCTCCGCCAGTGGCACCAGCCGGATGCCCCGCGCGGCCAGCTGCCGGGCGCGGTCCTCCCCGGGACGGGCGACCGCGACGACGACGTCCATGCCGAACCCCTGGGCCAGGGAGGCGATCCGCGAACCGATCCCGCCGAAGCCGACCAGCCCCAGGGTCTTCCCGCGCAGCTCGCAGCCCAGCAGGCCCTGCTTGTGCCACACGGTGGACCGGGTGTGCCGGTCGCCCACGACGATCCGCCGGCACACCGCCAGCATCAGCCCGAGCGCGAGCTCGGCCACCGCGTCGCTCGACCCGCCCGGCACGTTACGGACCTCCACCCCGGCCCGGGCGGCCGCGGCCAGGTCGATGTTGTCCAGCCCCACCCCGGCCCGGATCACCGCGCGCAGCCGCGGGGCCGCCGCGATCACCTCCTCGGTGACCCGGACACCGGCCCGCAGCACCAGCGCGTCGGCGGTCCGGGCCAGCCGGACCAGCTGCTCGGGCGCGGGCCTGGGGCTCAGCTCGACCTGGTAGCGGCGGCGCAGGTCGGCCAGTGCCTCGGGGTGGATCGGGTCCACCATCAGGACGCGGGCCATCAGGCGGCCCGTACCAGGGCGGGGGCCGCGACCGGGGCGGCGGCGCGGACCAGCGCGGCGAACTCGGCCAGCGTGTCGGTGTCGAAGACCTGGTCGGCGGTCGGCCGGAAGCCGAGGAGCCGCTCCACCCCGCCGCAGATCCGGACGGCGAGCATCGACGTGCCGCCCATCTCGAAGAAGTTGTCGTCGCGGCCGAGCGGGCGCACCTGGAGGGCCTCCTCCCACAGCCGGACCACGGCGGCCTCGGTCTCGTCGAGGGCGGGCACGGCGGGCGCGTCGGTGAACAGCGAACGGTCGTCCATGAGGTGCTCCAGAGTGTCGTAGGGCGAAGGAAGGAGAGGAAGGGGCGGGAGAGCGAGAAGGGAGGAGAGAGCGGGAGAAGCGGGAGAAGCAGGAGATGTGGGAGAAGCGGGAGATTCAGTGGAGCCAGGGGTGTGCGGGCCGGTCGCCAGGCCGGTCAGGAGGCGGGTGCGGTCAGCGGCCAGGCCAGTCGTCTGACGTCCGGCACCAGGACGGTGGCCGCGCTGACCAGCAGGGCCACGACCGCGGCCGTCAGCAGCACCGTGGTGGCCGTCGCGTACGCCAGCAGCTGCGGTACGACCACCAGCGCGAGCGGCGAGACCCCCAGGGACACCAGCCAGTCGACGCTGGACACCCGGCCGATCAGCTCGCCGGGCACCCGGCTCTGCAGCGTCGCCGCCCAGGCCACGGTCGCGGCGGACAGCACCGCCCCCACGGCCACGGCCACCGCCACCGAGGCGACCACGGCGGAGGACACGGCCAGGACGGCGAAGCCGCCGCAGACCAGCGTCATCCCGCCGAAGACCAGCACGCCGGGCGGGATCCGCCGCAGCCTGGCCACCAGCAGTCCGCCGAGCAGCGCCCCGGCGGCCTGGCTGCCGACGAGCAGGCTGTACGTGCCCGCACCGCCGCCCAGGACATCGGCGGAGGCCAGCGGCAGCAGGGCCTTGGCCGGGGCCACCACCAGCGCCACGCTGACGCCGAAGCTGGCGATCGACACCCACAGCCAGCGGTTCGCGCACGCGTACCGGATGCCGCCGGTGGCCTCCTTGAGCAGGCCCTCGCCGGAGGCGGGCCGGTCCGGCACCGGCCAGCGGCCGGCGACCAGGACCAGGGCCAGGGCCAGGGCGAAACCGGCCGTCCCCAGCGCGAGGGACCCACCGGCCCCGACCGCGGCGAGCAGCGCCCCGCCCAGCGCGGCCCCGGCGATACCGGCGGTGCGCAGGGCGATGGACTGCAGGGCGTTGGCCGCCAGCAGCTCGGCCTTGGGCAGCAGTTCGGTGAAGGCCAGCGTGAACGCCGGCTCGAACGCCCCGTCCCCCAGCCCCAGCAGCAGCCCGCAGGCCGCGACCGCCCAGACCTCGTGACCACCCGCCGCCACCTGGACCGCGACCCCGGCCGTGGCCAGCACCCGGGCCAGATCGGCCCCGAGCATCACCCGGCGGGCCCCGAACCGGTCGGCCAGAGCGCCGCCCACCAGCAGCATCAGCACCGTGCCGGTCGCCTGTCCGAACAGGGTGTAGGCCAGCAGCGCGGGACTGCCCGCCGTGACGGCGTACCCGGCCAGCGAGACCTGGAAGACGAAGTCCCCGGTACGGGACAGGCACTGGCCGGCGTACAGCAGCCGGAACCGGCGTCGGCGCAAGGGGGCTCGCAGCCCGTCCGCGCCCCGCTCCCGTTGTGCGGTCCCGGCGCTCATCCGCGGGCCTCCAGCTCGGCGTTCACCAGGGCGCACAGGGTCTCCAGCGGGCCGCCGGCGTCCAGCATCGTGAAGTGGGTGCCGGGGGTGTCCCGGACCGTGAGGCCGCCGCACCGCTCGCCCCAGCCCAGGTCGTACGGCTCCTCGACCACGTCCGCGCTGCGGTCCTGGGCCCGGAAGAGCACGGCCTCGCCGTCGAAGGGCGCGATGGTGTGCCGTTCGAGCGCGCTGCCGTTGTGGCGGTAGGCGTGCAGCATCCGGGTCAGCCGGTCCTCGTCGTAGTCCGGCGGCAGCGCGCCCGAGGCGATGCCCTGCTCCAGCAGCAGCTGGATCCGCCGGGGTTCCGGCAGGGCGGCCAGCGCGGCGAGGTCCAGGTCGAGCTTGAGGCCCATCGTGACCAGGATCCGGGTGGCGTAGTCCTCCGCCGGGTCGAGGTCCATGCGCGGGTTGGTGTCCAGCAGGGCCACCAGGCCGACCTGTTCGCCGGCCTCCTTGAGCTGGCGGGCCGCCTCGAAGGCGATCACACCGCCCATCGAGTAGCCGCCCACGTGCCAGGGGCCGCCCGGGTGCACCTTGCGCATGTGCTCGACGTACACGCGGGCCATGTCGGAGATCGTCGCGCAGGCCTCCTCGCCGGGCTGCAGGCCGGGCGACTGGAGCCCGTACACGGTCCGGCCGCTGCCCAGGGCGCGGGCGAACGGCGCGTAGCGGACGACGGTCCCGGCGAGCGGCGGGAAGAGGTACAGCGGCGCCGTGCCGTCACCGGCCTGGAGCCGGACCAGCGGGCCGGTGGCCTCGCCGTCCCCGCCGTCGCGGACCCGGCGCGCCAGCGCGGCCACCGTGGGGGCCCGGAACAGCTCGTCGAGCTGGAGGTCCGTGCCGAAGTGGGCGCGGACCGAGGCCATCAGGCGGACCGCCGTCAGGGAGTCCCCGCCGAGCTCGAAGAAGTCCTCGTCGATGCCGACCGAGGCGCGGCCGAGGGCCTTGGCCCACAGGTCGCACATCTCGAACTCCACCCCGTCGCGCGCCGCCGCCGCACCGGCGGTGCCGGCCGAGCCGGGCAGCGGGCGGGCCGCGAGCGTCTTGCGGTCCACCTTGCCGCTCGGGGTCAGCGGGAAGGCGTCGGCCCGGACGTACGCGGACGGCAGCATGTGGTCGGGCAGGACGGCGCGCAGCGCGCGGCGCAGCCGCTGCGGGGCGAAGTCCGCGCCGGGGGCGGGCAGGCAGTGGGCGATGAGCCGCTTGCCGCGGGTGGGGGAGTCGTCGACCACCACGACGGCGTCGGCGATGCCGTCCTGCCGGCGGACCTGGGCCTCGATCTCGCCGAGCTCCATCCGGTAGCCGCGGACCTTGACCTGGCCGTCGCGGCGGCCCAGGCACTGGATCCGCCCGTCGGGCAGGACCCGGCCGAAGTCGCCGGTCCGGTACAGCCGCCGGCCGTCGCGGACGACGAACCGTTCGGCGGTCAGGTCGGCCCGGCCCCGGTACCCGTCGGCCAGGGCCGCGCCCGCCACGCAGATCTCGCCGGGCACGCCGGCGGGCAGCGGGAGCTGGCGGTCGTCGAGGACCTCCACGCAGGTGCGGTCGACCGGGCGGCCGATCGGCGGCAGGTCGGGCCAGGTGGCCGGGGCGCCGGTGAGCCGCTCGGCGGTCACCACGTGCGTCTCGGAGGGCCCGTACTGGTTCTCCAGGAAGGCCGGGACCCGGGTGAAGAAGGTCCGCAGGGCGTCCGTCACCTGCAACTGCTCGCCTGCGGTGACCACTTCGCGCAGCGACTGCGGGTAGACGCCGGTCTCGGCGGCGGCGTCCGCGAGCTGCTGGAGCGCGACGAACGGCGCGAACACCCGGTGCACCCGCTGGGCGTCGATGTGGGCCAGCAGCCGGGCCGGGTCGCGGCGCACGTCCTCGTCGACCAGGACGAGGGTGCCTCCGCTCGCCCAGGTGGAGAAGTGCTCCTGGAAGGCGACGTCGAAGCTGAACGCCGCGAACTGCAGGGTGTTCCAGCCCTCGGCGGAGCCGGAGCGGGCCAGCTGCCAGTGGATCAGGTTGGCGAGCGGGGCGTGCGGCATCTCGACGCCCTTGGGCAGGCCGGTGGAGCCGGAGGTGTAGATGACGTAGCCGAGGCCCTCGGGGGTGGCGGCGGGCAGCGGCTGCCGCCGCACGTCCTCGTGCCCGTCCCGCTGCTCCTGCCTCGGTGTCCCGTCGAGGTCCTGCAGGACGTCGTCCAGGGCCAGCACCCGCACGCCCTCGGGGACGGTCAGGCCCTCGGCCGCGTCGGAGTGCACCAGCAGCAGACCCGCCCCGCTGTCGGCGAGCATGTGGTCGAGGCGCTCACGCGGGTACGCCGGGTCGAGCGGCACGTAACCGGCGCCGCTCTTGAGCACGGCGAGCAGCGCGACGGCGAGCTCCGGCGAGCGGTGCGCGCACAGGGCCACGGCGTGGTGCCCGGCGATCCGGCGGGCCAGCCGGTCCGCGGCGTGACGCAGCCGGGCGTAGCTGAGTTCGCCGCCGTCCCAGCGCAGCGCGGGCGCGTCCGGGATCCGGGCCGCCGTCAGGTCGAACAGCTCGTGCGCCAAGGGCTGCCGGGCCTCCTCGGCGGCGGCCGGGGCCGCGCCGGGGACGGGCGCCGGGGGAGCGGTCAGCGGGAGCCGCCCGACCGGGGCCGCGGGGTCGGCGGCCGCCCCGCGCAGCAGGGTGACCAGGCAGCGCCCGATCTCCTCGGCGGTCGCGGCCGTGTAGACGTCGGTGGCGTACTCCAGCGTGCCGCGGTAGCCGTCGCCGTGCGGGGCCAGGGTGAGGGTCAGGTCGAACTTGGCCGTGCCCGTGTGCAGTTCGACCGGCCGGCCGACGGCCGGACCCAGCCGCAGCTCCTGCGCGGGCGCGTCCTCGACCACGAGCATCACCTGGAACAGCGGGGAGCGGCCGGGCGCGCGGCCCGGGGCGAGCTCGCTGACGAGGGTGGGGAAGGGCAGGGCGGAGCGGCCGAGATCGGCGCGCAGCTCCCGGCCGGTCCGCCCGACCAGGTCGGCGAAGGACTCCTCCCACGCGATCCGGCGGCGCAGGACGACGGTGTTGGCGAGGTAGCCGATGAGCTGCTCGGCGGCGGCGCCCTCGCGCCGGGCCACGGGCGTGCCGATGGCCACGTCCACCGTGTGCTCCTCGGCGTCGGTGTCCTGGGCGACCCGGGCGAGGAGGAGCTGCACGGCGGCCGTGAACAGCGCGAACGGGGTGGTCCGCCGGGTCCGGGCCAGTCGGCGCAGGGCGCCGGCGAGTTCGCCGGGGATGTCGAAGGCGGTCACCTCGCCGCGCTGGGTGGGCCGCTCGGGACGGTTCAGGTCGTGCGGCCAGGTGCTCTCGGCCGGGCTGCCGGCGAGCCGCTCGCGCCAGAACTCCAGCTCGGCGGCGTGCTCGTCCGCCCCGGCGCCCGGGACGGGGGCGCGGTGGGCGGCGTACGCCGGGAGGTCCTCGGCCGGCAGCGGACGGCCGGTGAGGGCGGCCTCGTACCCGGCGGTCAGTTCGCCGCGCAGCACCTCGACGGACCAGCTGTCGAAACAGCCGTGGTGCACGACCAGCACCAGCAGCGCCTCGTCGTCACCGGTCCGCAGCAGCAGGGCCCGCAGCAGCGGCAGCCGGGACAGCGACAGCGGCTCGGCGGCGAACACCCGGGCGGCGGCGCGCGCCCGCTCCCGGGCCTGCCCGGCCGGAAGCTCCCGCAAGTCGCGGACCTCCAGCGGTACCTCGGCCGCGTCGGCGGCCGCCGTACACAGGCCCGGCCGGCCCTCGCTCACGCCGACGGTGCCGCGCAGCGACGGGTGGCGGGCGACCAGCGAGGCCAGGGCCTGGGCCAGGGCGGTGGTGTCGAGCGCGCCGTGGATCTCGTAGGCGACGGGGACGTTGTAGACGGCGGACTCGCCGCGCAGCGACTCGTCGAGCCACAGGGCCTGCTGGCCGGCGGTCAGGGGGACGGAGGCGGAGGTCATCGTTCGGTCCTCATACGGGGCGGTGGAAGGGGGAGTGCGGGGCCAGGCGTCGGGCCGGGGCTACGGGGTCGGCCGGGCGGCCAGCCAGGCGCGGGCCCGGTCCGTGACGCGGCGGGTGAGCAGGGCCGAGTCGCCCAGGTAGCGGGCCGGGTCGAAGAGCCGGTCCAGCTCGTCCCGGCCCAGGACCCCGCCGAGCTGCTCGTCGGCCTCGATCAGCTCGCGCAGCGACCGGCGTTCACTGATGCCGCGCTGGATCAGCTGGTAGACCCGCTCGTGGGCGCTCTGCTTGCCCAGGTGCGCGGCGAAGGCCAGCATCAGGCCCTCGGTGGCGACCTGGTCGCGCACCTCCAGCACGTTGGCCAGCGCCCGGTCCGTGCGGACGGTCAGCCCGTTCAGCACGCGCGTCATGATCTCGCAGGCGGTCAGCGTGTAGTGGGAGACGTCGGGCACGCACACCCACTCCATGCGCAGCGTGCGCCCGTCCCGTTCGTGGTCGCCGCCCATCGCGGCGAGGGCCGGAGCGGCCTGCGCGGCGGCGAGCCGGGCCATCACCACGATCTGCTCGCAGCCCTCGGGGTTGCGCTTGTGCGGCATGGTGGAACTGCCCACCTTGCCCAGGTACCACGCCTCCTGGACCTCGGCGATCTCGGGCCGGCCCAGGGTGCGGATCTCGTCGGCGATCCGGCCCAGGGTGCCCGCCGCCATGGCCAGGGTCGAGACGTACTCGGCCATCCGGTCCCGGGCGGCGTGCCAGCCGGTGACCGGCACGGCCAGCCCGAGCCGGTCGGCGAGCCGCTCCAGCAGCTCCGGGCCGCGGCCGTCGAAACCGGCCATGGAGCCGGCCCCGCCGAACAGCTGGAGGACCAGCACGCGCGGCCGCAGGGCCTCGATGCGCTCGTCGTGGCGCAGCAGTTCGTCGATCCAGCCGGCCGCCTTGAGGCCGAAGCCGATCGGCAGGGCCGGCTGGGCGTGCGTACGGCCGAGCACCACGGTCGTGGCGTGCTCGTCGCAGATCTCCACGAGCCGGCGCACCATGCCGGCGATCAGCCCCTGGAGGCTGTCCAGCACCCGCTTCATGGCGAGGACCTGGCCGGTGTCCTGGATGTCCTGGGTGGTGGTGCCGTAGTGGATGTACTCGCCGGCCTCCGGGCCGCACACGGCCTGGAAGGCGCGCAGCAGCCCCACCAGGGAGTGCGCGGTGCGGCGGATCTCGGCCCGCACGCCGTCCAGGTCCAGCAGGTGCACCTGGGCCCGCTCGGCGATCCGGTCGGCCGCCCACTGCGGGATCATGCCGAGCTCGGCCTGCGCGAGGGCGAGTTGTGCCTCGATGTCGAGCCAGCTCTGGAAGCGGCAGATGTCGCAGAAGACCGCCCGGCTGGTCTCGGTGGCGTAGATGTGGCCGTAGAAACGGGAGTCGGTGATGTGACCGCGCTCGTGCCCGCACTCGGGGGCGGCGTCCGGGGCGGGTGCGGTGTCCGGGGCGGTCAGGGCGTCCGCCGTGGCGGTCGGGGTGTGCGTGGCGGTCGGGGCGTGCGGTGCCCGGGAGGCGAGCGAGGCGTGGGCGGCGTGCGTGGGGTGCATGGTGTCCGTCGGGTCCTGGGCGTACGAGGTGTACGAGGCGTACGAGCTGGGGATGGGCGCGGAGGCGGGAGCCCCGGGCAGGGCGGTGCGGCTGGTCACCGGGCGTCCCCGGAGGGGGCGGCGGCCGGCGCCGGAGCCGTGGTGGCGGCGGCGCGGCGGGCGCGCTGCGCGCGGCGCAGGGCGGACCGGGCGTACGGGCCGGTGCCGTAGGGGCGCTGCCCGCGCTTGTCCACGGCCACGGCGGCGAAGTCGAGGGCTGCCTGCCGCGGGGTGGTGCCGAGGTTGCGGGCGCGGCTGAGGAGGTCGTCCAGCAGGTCGTCCATCATCGCGGCGACCCCGTCCAGGACCTGCTGCGGATCGGGTGCGGCGGTCGGCCCGAACAGGGCGTCGATCGAGGCGGAACCGCCGATCCCGCCGATGAAGTCCGGTACGACCAGCACCCCGTGGTCGGCGAGGCACTGCTCGGCCGCGGCGCTCAGCCCGTGGTTGGAGCCGACCACGACCACCGGGCACGGCAGCACCCGGGCCTGCTCCTGCGTGACGGCGTCCTCCCCGGCCGCCAGGACCAGCACGTCGGCGGGCAGGTCCAGCAGCGTCTCGCGGGGCAGCCGCAGCGCACCCGGGGCGATCGAGTCCACGGCCCGGCTCTGCTCGGTCTCCAGCATGCGGGCGATGTCCAGGCCGCGCGGGTCCACGACACAGGCGTGGGCGTCGGCCACGGCGGTGATCCGTACGCCGTGCTCCAGCAGCGAGTAGGCGGCGGCCCGGCCCATGTTGCCGAAGCCCTGCAAGGAGCAGGTGAGCGACTCGGGCCGGCGGCCCTGCTGCCGGGCCGCGGCCAGCGCGGCGTGGGCCAGGGCGTGACCGGCCCGGCGCTGACCGAGGGTCAGCGCGCCGACGGGCGCGTCCAAGGTGCGCAGCCGGCCGAAGAAGTCCTGGTCACTGATGCCCTGGGCGCGCTTCACCACGTACTTGATGGAGGGGATGCCCTCCAGGGCGGCGAGCTCCTCCAGTTCGTGCCAGCGGGTGCCCATGTCGCAGCCCATGCTGAACCGGCCCGCGAGCTCCTCGCGCAGGAAGGCCAGGAAGCGGCGCACCGCGGCGGCCTTCCCCGGCGCGGCCGGGTCGTAGTCGATGCCGGCCTTGGCGCCGTCGACCCCGAGGCCGAGGACCCGCTGCTTGAGCGTCATCCGGGCGGCGAGCGAGGCCACGAGTTCCTCGGTGACTCCCGGCTGCACCCGGAAACCGCCGGCCGCGATGTCCGCGGTGCGGCCGTCGTAGACGAGCCAGCCCTCGAATCCCTCGACGGGGTCCTCGTAATGAATGGTGGTGGTCACGACTTCCTCTTTTCTCCGCACCGGAACGTGGCGGCCGCTGGAGGCGACGCAAGAAATCTCGCACCGGCGGCGGGACGTCACCAGTGGGGTCCGGATCAGGAAGCTGCACCCCCACCGGCAGTTTCCTGTCAGCCGTCCGCCGGGCCCCGCGGCGGCCCGCTGATAGAAAGAAACACGCCGGTGATCACCGGCCAACTCCAATGGGAAACACGCCTCGTGAGGGGGGAATCGGTCGTGCACACACGTGAGCGGACGACGCCGTGGGAGCAGGGCGCGGGGACGGTCGGGACACCGGACGCCGCCGACCGGGCCGGTGCCGGTGCGGACGCCGCCGGCCGGAGCGTCGTCAAGGTGGGCTCGTCCTCGCTGACCACGGCCTCCGGCGGCCTCGACGCCGAGCGGCTGGACGCGCTGGTCGACGCGCTGGCGGCGGCCCGCGCCCGGGGCGAGCAGCTGGTGCTGGTCTCCTCGGGCGCCATCGCGGCGGGCCTGGCCCCGCTGGGCCTGGCCGCCCGCCCCGAGGACCTCGCCCACCAGCAGGCGGCGGCCAGCGTCGGCCAGGGCCTGCTGATCGCCCGGTACACCGCCTCCTTCGCCCGCTACGGGATCCGGGTCGGCCAAGTGCTGCTCACCAACGACGACATGGCCCAGGACGACCGGTACGGCAACGCCCGCCGCACCCTGGACGCGCTGCTGGCGCTCGGCGTGCTGCCGGTCGTCAACGAGAACGACACCACCGCGACCGACGAGATCCGCTTCGGCGACAACGACCGGCTCGCCGCACTGGTGGCCGGGCTGGTCCGGGCCGACCGGCTGGTGCTGCTCTCGGACGTCGACGGGGTGTACGACGCCGACCCCCGGCTGCCCGGCAGCCGGCGCATCCCGGAGGTGCGCACCGGCCGCGAACTGGACGGCCTGGACCTGTCCTTCCCCGGCTCGGGCCTCGGCTCCGGCGGCATGGCCACCAAGGTGGCCGCCGCCCGGACGGCGACCGGGGCCGGGATCACCGTACGGCTCACCGCGGCGTCCCGGGTGGCCGACGCCCTGGCCGGCCGGCCGTGCGGCACCCTGTTCCACGCCGCAGCGGTCGAGCGGGGCGCCGGTGCGGGGGACCCGGCCGCCGGTGCCGGCGGGCGGGTCACGGGGGCGGAGTTCCTCGCCGTCGTGGCGGACGTGACGGGCCGGTCCGGGCTCTCCCTCGCCGACGCCTTCCACGACATCGGCGGAACGTCACTCCAGGCCATGCGCATCTGCGCGCGCCTGCGCAGGCGGACGGGCGTTCCCCTGCTGCCGCAGGCCCTTTTCGAAAGCGCGACCCTCGGTGAATTCCTCGGCGGCCTCTTCGGCCGTGAATTCGGCGGCGGCGAATCCGGTGGCGGCGTCCACGGTGAAATCGGCGACGAATTCGGCGGCGAGCACACCGCCGAATACCGCGGTGCGGACGACGGCGCACACGAGGGCGGACACGACGGCGCACATGAGGGCGGACACGACGGTGCAAACGGCCTCGGACGCGGCCGCCCGTACGAGGTCCTCCCCGAGGGCGAACTCCGCGGCCGGACGCCCGCCCCGGACAGTACCGCCGGCCTGTGCGGAGGTGTGCGCCGTGCCGCCTGAGAACGACCCGGCGGCGGGGGCCCGCCTGCTGCACACCGCGGTCACCCGGCAGGCCCGGATCCGGCCGCACGCCCCGGCCCTCGTCGACGGCGCCGAACGTGTCGACTACCGCACCCTGGACCACGCGGCCGACACCTACGCGACCGCCCTGCGCGCGCTCGGCGTAGGCCCCGGCGACCTGGTTCCCGTCGGCCTGCCGCGCGGCGCCCGGCTGATCGCCGTCCTGCTGGCCGTCCTCAAGTGCGGCGCCGGGTACGCCGCGCTCGACCCGGCGCAGCCGGGCCACCGCCTGCGGGAGAGCGTCAGCAGGCTCGGCGGTCCGGTCCTCGTCGCCTCGGGCGCCCTGGCCGAGACCGCGGGCGCCGGGGCCGGCCGGGCCCGCTGGGCGCCGCCGCAGGAGACCCTCGCCGAGGCGGCCCGGCGCCGTACCGGCCCGGTCCGCACCGAGGTGCCCGCCACCTCCGTCGCCTCCGTCTTCTTCACCTCCGGCACGACCGGCCGGCCCAAGGGCGTGCTCTCCCCGCACGCCGCCACCCTGCGGCTGTTCGGCGACCGCCCGATCGCCGGACTCGGCCCCGGCCGGGTCATGGCCCAGGCCGCGCCCACCGCCTGGGACGCGTTCTCCCTGGAGGTGTGGGGCCCGCTGACCACCGGCGGGACCTGCGTCCTGGCCGGGACCGACCGGTTGCTGCCCGACGACCTCCGGCGGCTGCGCGGCCACCACGGCGTGGACACGCTCTGGCTGACGTCCGCGCTGTTCAACCTGTTCGTGGACGAGGACGTCGACTCCTTCCGCGGCCTGCGGACGGTGCTGACCGGCGGGGAGGCGCTCTCCCCGGCGCACGTGCGCGCCTTCCTCGCCCGCCACCCGGACACGGTCCTCGTCAACGGCTACGGCCCGGTGGAGAGCTGCGTCTTCGCCACCACGCACACCGTCCGGCCGGAGGACTGCGACCTGCCGCACGGGATCCCCATCGGCCGGCCCGTCCCCGGGACCCGGACCCACCTGGTCGACGGCGAGATCTGGCTGACCGGCGACGGGCTGGCCGAGGGCTACCTCGCCGACCCGCTCGCCACCCGCGCGGCGTTCACCGCCCTCACCGAGGACGGCGTCCGCCGGCGCGCCTACCGGACCGGCGACCGGGGAGCGTACGACCGGGGCGGCGTCCTGCACTTCCTCGGCCGTTCCGACCGGCAGGTCAAGATCGCGGGGCACCGGCTGGAGCCCGCCGGCATCGAACGCGTGGCCGCCACCGTGCCCGGCATCCGGCACTGCCACGTCCTGCCGGTCCCCGGCAGCGGACCGGCCGCGGCCCCCGACCACCTCGCGCTCTTCTACACCTCCTGGTCCCAGGACCTGACCGCCGCCGACATCCGCCGCGCGCTGGCCGAGCGGCTGCCCCACTACAGCGTCCCCGCCGCCGTCTACCGGGTCCCCTACCTCCCGGTCACCCCCCACGGCAAGGTCGACCCGGCCGCCCTCCTGTCGTCGCTCTCGTCCTTGTCCGCTCCCTCCCCTTCGGCCTCCCCTTCAGCCGCGCCCTCGGCCGCCTCCTCCGCCCCGCCCACCGCCGCCCGGAGCACCGCGTGAACCCCTCCGCCACTCCCACCACCCCCACGAGCCCCACCCCGGCCGCGCCGCAGGCGCACCCGATGACGTACGAGCAGGAGTCGATCTGGCTCAACGACCAGCTCCACGACGGGACGTCGCGCTACACCGAGTCCTGGAACCACCGCCTGCGCGGCCCCGTCGACCACCGCGCCGTCGAGACCGCCCTGACCGGCATCGTCGCCCGGCACGCCACGCTCCGCTCCCGCCTCGCCCTGGTGGACGGCCGGGCCGTGCAGTACGTCGGCCCGCCCTGCCCGGTCGCGGTCGAGCAGCGCACCGTGGACCCCCGGGACCTGGACCGGGCGCTGACGGAGACGGTCTCGCGCCCCCTGGACCTGACCCGCCCGCCGCTGCTGCGGGCCACCCTGCTGCACCTCGGCCCGGACGACGCGGTGCTGGCCGTCACCTTGCACCACGCGCTCGTCGACGGCTGGTGCTTCCGCCTGCTGGACCTGGAGTTCACCGCCCGCTACCGGGCCGCACTGGTCGGCACGGACCCGCAACTGCCCCCGCTGGAACTGGACTTCACCGACTACGCCCGTGACCGGCGCTCCCGCCCGGCGGCCGAGCTCGACGCCCTGCTGGAGCACTGGCGCCCGCTGCTGGCCGACGCGCCCGCCGAGTCGACCGTCCCCCCGCTGCACCCCCGCCCGGCGACCCAGGGTCACCGCGGCGGCCAGGTCCGGTTCCGCATCGGCGCCGCGACGGGCCGGCGCATCCGCGCGCTGGCCCGGCACCACCGCACCAGCACCTTCTGCGTCATCGCCGCCGCCCTGACGACCCTCGTCGCGCGGACCGCCGACCAGGACGACCTGGTCATCGGCACCCCCGTCTCCCGGCGCGACGACCCGGCCCTGGAGCCGCTGCTGGCCTGCCTCACCGACGTCCTGCCCCTGCGCCAGCGCCTCGACCGCGACCGCCCGTTCACCGACCTGCTGCACTCCACGAAGAACACGCTCTGGTCCGCGGTCGCCCACCGCGACATCCCCTTCGGCCACCTCGTCCGCGCGTACGACACCGACCGCAGCGCGGCCCGCTTCCCGTTCTTCCAGGTCGTCCTCACCGTCGACGACGCGGCGGCCCCCGGGCTGGACCTGCCGGGCATCTCCTCGGAGCAGGTGCGCGCCGACCACGGCACGGCCAAGTTCGACCTGTTCTTCCACCTGGTCCCGCAGGACGGCGGCTACCTCGGCATGCTCACGTACGCCGACACGCTCTACGACGAGCCGTACGCGCGGCGCATCGCGGCCTGGTTCACCGCACTCCTGGCGGACGCGGCGGAGCACCCGGAGACGGCACTGCACGACCTGAGGATGCTGTCGGAGGCGGAACGGGCGCAGGCGACCGGCCCGCTCCTCCCGCCGACCGGCGAGACGATGCAGACGGCGCAGACGACGCAGGCGCAGGCGCAGACGCCGACGCAGGCGGTACCGGCGGCGGACCTCCCCTGCGCCGCGGCGGCGTTCGCCGCGCAGGCGGCCCGCACCCCCGACCGCCCGGCCGTCACCGACGGCGCGCGCACCCTGACGTACGCCGAACTGGACGCGGCCTCGCGCGACGTGGCGAGCCGGCTCACCGCGCTGGGCGCCGGCCCCGGCACCCGCGTCGCCGTCCGCCTGGACCGCGACGCCGGCACCGACGTCCCCCTCGCGGTCCTCGCGGTGCTGCGCACCGGCGCGTGCTGCGTCCCCCTGGACCCGTCCCTGCCGCCCGCCCGCACCGCCCTGGTCCTGACCGACAGCGGCGCCGACGTCCTCCTGACCCGCACCGACACCCCGGGCCCGGTCCCGTCCACCGGGACCGCTGTGCGGATCCTCCACCTGGACGAGGCGCCGCCGGCGGAGCCGACGCGGAAGCCGGCGCCGGAGCGGGCGTCGGAGCGGGCGGGGGAGCGGGCGGGGGAGCCGGCGCACCGGGCGGCCGACCGGCCGTCGGCGCCCGACGACCTGGCCTACGTCGTTTACACCTCCGGCTCGACAGGGCGCCCCAAGGGCGTCGCGATGCCCCACCGCGCCCTGGCCAACCTGGTGGACTGGCAGCGCGCCCGCTGGGGCGCCGGGGCCCCGCCCCGCACCCTGAGCTGCACCCCGATCGGCTTCGACGTCTTCTTCCAGGAACTCTTCGCCACCTGGGCGGCCGGCGGCACCCTGGTGGCCGTCCCCGAGGACACCCGCCGCGACCCCGAGCGCCTGCTGACGCGGGCGACCGCGCTGAAGGCCGACCGCGTCTTCCTGCCGTTCGTGGCACTCCAGCAACTGGCCGACTACGCGGCGGCCACGGGACGGCGGTGCCCCTTCGCGGAGGTGGTGACCTCGGGCGAGCAGCTGCACGTGACGTCGGCCGTGCGGGAGTTCTTCTCCGGCACGGGCGCGGTGCTGGACAACCAGTACGGCCCTTCGGAGACCCACGTCGTGACCGCCCACCGCCTGTCGGGCGATCCGGCGGACTGGCCGGCCCGCCCCCCGATCGGCCGCGCGATCCAGAACGCCCGCGTGCAGATCCTGGACCGCTCCGGCCGGCCTGTCCCGCCGGGCGTGCCGGGCGAACTCGTGGTCAGCGGTGTCCCCCTCGCGGCCGGATACCTCGGCCGCCCGGCGGAAACGGCCCGCCGCTTCCGCCCGCTCGCCCTGCTGCCCGGCGAACGCGCCTACCACACCGGCGACAAGGCCCGCCTCGACCGGGACGGCCGGGTGGAGTTCCTGGGCCGCGACGACGACCAGGTCAAGATCCGCGGCCACCGCGTCGAACCGGCCGAGATCGAAGCCGCGCTGCGCGCCCTCCCGGGCGTCACCCAAGCCGCGGTGACCGTGCTCCCCACCCCCACGGGGCCCCGCCTCCACGCCCACGTGGTCCCCTCCCGGGCCCCGGCCGCTGCCGCGGGCTCAGGCCCGGCCCCGGACTCAGGCCCGGCCCCGGACTCAGGCCCGGCCTCAGGCTCGGGCCCGGCCCCGGCCGGGGACGCCGCGTGCGGGCCCTCGCCGCAGGAGATCCGCCGCGCACTGGCCGCCGTACTGCCGGCGCCGTGCGTGCCGTCGCTGGTGGTGCTGCACGAGGACTTCCCGCGTACGGCCACCGGCAAGCTGGACCGCCTGGCCCTGGACGCCCGGCGCACCGCCGCCGACGACGCCGACACCGCCGACGACGCCGCTGACGACCGCGACGCCGACGCCGCCGACGGCCCGGCCGGCGGGGCGATCGCCGCGGCGTGGACGGAGGTGCTGGGCCGACGGCCCGCCCACGCCGACGAGAACTTCTTCGACGCGGGCGGCGACTCGCTGCTCGCCGTCCGCCTCGTCCTCACCCTCCGCGCGGCCACCGCCCTGCCCGTCCCGCCGCACGCCGTCTTCAGCGCCCCGACGGTGTCGGCCCTGACCTCCCACCTGGCGGAACTGGCCCGGGACGGGGCAGACCGGCGGCCCACCGGCCCGGAGGAACACCCGGCCGCCGTCGCTCCGGGCGCGGACCCCGGAGCCACGGGCGGCCGTACCGCCCCCCTCGGGGAGGCCCGCCCGGGGAAGGCCCGCCCCGGGGAGGCCCCCGCCGGGGACCTCCCCCCGTCCCTCCTCCGGGACGCCGTCCTGCCCGACGACATCCGCCCGGCGGCGACGACCGAGCCGTGGGTCGCGGCCCCGCGGCACCTGCTCCTGACCGGGGCCACCGGCTTCCTCGGCGTGCACCTGCTGTACGAGCTCCTCGTGCGCACCGACGCCCGCGTCCACTGCCTCGTGCGGGCCGCGGACGCCCCCGCGGCCCAAGCCCGCCTGGTCTGCGCGCTGCGCGCGCACGCGCTGTGGCGGCCCGGCTTCGCCGAGCGGATCGAGGCCGTGCCCGCCGACCTGGCCGCGCCCCGCCTGGGGCTGACCGAGGACCGCTACGACGCCCTCGCCCGCCTCGCCGACGCCGTCCACCACTGCGCGGCCGCCGTCAACCTGGCCCACCCGTACGCCCGCCTGAAGCCGGTCAACGTCGACGCGACGACCGAGCTGCTGCGCCTGGCGGCCCGCCACCGCACCGTCGCCTTCCACCACGTCTCCACGGTCGGTGTCCTCGCCCCGCAACCGCGCGACGGGGACGGCGGCGACGGCGGTGACGGTGGTGACGATGGCGGCCGCGCCCCGTCCACCGTGCGTCCCGACGCGCCCCTGCCCGCCCCGGACCGGCTCCGCCACGGCTACGCCCAGAGCAAGTGGGTCGCCGAGGCCCTCGTCGCCGAGGCCGCTGCCCGCGGGCTGCCGGTCACGGTCCACCGGCCCACCCGGATCTCCGCCGACACCACCACCGGCATCTGCCCCCGCACGGACTTCTTCTGGCTGCTGCTGGCCGCCTGCGTCGAGGCCGGACTGGCGCCCACCGTGGACGGACCCGACTTCGACCTCGTCCCGGTCGACCACGTCCGCGAGGCGTTCGTGGCCCTCACCCGCCGCCCGGACACCGTCGGCCGCACCTTCCACATCGCCGCCGACGCGCGTCTGCCGCTCGCCACCGCCATCGGCTGGCTGCGCGACCTGGGCCATCCCATCGGCGACGCCACCGCCGCCGCCTGGCGCGCCCGCGTCGAGGACGGCCGACTGCCGGCCGGGCTCACCCTCCTCGGCGCCCTCCGCGGCGGCCCCGGCGAGGCCGCCCTGCGCTACGACACCGCCCCGACCCGGGCCCTGCTCCCCACCACCCGCCCGACCCCGCTGGACCGGACGCTGTTCACCACGACCCTGGACCGGTTCGTGCGCGCGGGCAGCTTTCCCGCACCCCCGCGGGCGGGCGGCCCGCAGGCCCCCGGCACGCTCACACCCGGTCCGCCGTCTCGACCGGCAGCTCGGACAGGCGCCACTCCAGCATCCCGTCGGTGAGGCGGACCGCCCGGCGGCCCAGGCCGGTCAGCAGCCGCACCGCGTCGTGGGGCCACCTCCAGCCGCCTCCCGCCGGCCGGCGCACTGCCGCGCCGGCCGCGGAGGCGTCGTGGACCGGCGCGGGCGCCTGGCGGCATCCCGCATTGCTTCCTCCATGAATCCATGGATGGTGGTAACTGAGGCAACCGCGGCCGGGCCGGCCGCGCCTGCCGCCCGACCCTCCCCAGGGGAAGGACATGCGATGGGCTTCGCCGACGACCACCTCGTGCCGCTGGTCGACCCCGGTCTGGGCAACAGCGCCTACCTCGTCGACCTGGGTGACGGCCGCGCCCTGGCCGTCGACGCCGGCCGTGATCTGCGCGCCCTCGACGCGGCGGCGCGGCGGCGCGGCCTCACGGTCGCCTTCGCGGCCGACACGCACCTGCACGCCGACTTCCTCTCCGGCGCCGTCCAGCTCGCCCATGACACCGGCGCCACGATCCTGGCCTCCGCCGCCGGGAACCGGGCGTTCGACCATCACGGCCTCGCCGACGGCGACGAGATCGACCTCGGCGGACCGACCCTGCGGGCGCTGGCGACCCCCGGCCACACCGACGAGCACCTGTCCTTCCTCCTGCTGGACGGCGCCCGCGAGCTCGGCGTGTTCACCGGCGGGTCGCTGATCGTCGGCTCGGCGGCCCGCACCGACCTCCTGGGAGCGGCCCGCGCGGAGGAACTCGCCCGCGCCCAGCACCGTTCGCTGCGGCGGCTCGCCACGCTGCCCGACGACACGGCGGTATGGCCCACCCACGGCGCCGGCTCCTTCTGCTCCGCCCCGCCCGGTGCCGAGCGCACCACCACCATCGGTGCCCAGAAGCGGGCCAACCCGCTGCTCGGCGCACCCGACGAGGACACCTTCGTGGCCCGGCTCCTCGCGAGTACGGGCAGCTACCCCGCGTACTTCGACCGGCTGGCAGAGGCCAACCGCCGCGGACCGGCCGTGCTGACCGCGCAGCCGCTGCTGCCCGACCTGTCCGCTCGGCAGGTCCGGGACCTGCTGGCCGACGGCGGTCAGGTCGTCGACGTGCGCCCGGCCGCCGACTTCGCCGCCGGACACGTCCCCGGCTCCCTGTCGATCGCGCTGCGCGGCCAGTTCGCCACCTGGCTGGGCTGGCTCCTGCCCGACACCGTGCCCCTCGCCTTCGTCGTGAACGACGACCAGGACGCGGACGAGATCGTCTGGCAGGCGTACAAGATCGGCTACGAGCGCCTCGCCGGCCGTCTCGCGGGAGGGACGGCCGCCTGGCTCGCGGACGGCAATCCGCAGACCACCACCGCGTTCGTCACCGCCGACCGCACCGGCGGCCGCCCCTACCTCGACGTCCGGCAGGAAGCGGAGTTCGCCGCCGGGCACGTCCCGGGCGCCGTGCACATCGAACTGGGCGCCCTCGCCGCCGTGGCCGCCGACGCCCCGCGGGGCGCGGTCGTGGGCTGCGGCCACGGCGAGCGCGCCATGACCGCGGCCAGCCTCCTCGAACGCGCCGGCCACCACGACCTCACCGTCCTCGACGGCGGACCGGCCGACTACGCCGCCGCCCACGACACGCCCCTCACCGAGGGCGCCCACCGGTGAACACCCCCACCCCACCGGCCGCCCCAGCCGGACGGCCCGTACGGCTGGGGCTGCGGCAGAACCGGCTCCAGTTCACCCTGCTGGTCGTCGTGAACCTCTGCGTCGGCGGCCTGGTCGGCCTCGAACGCACCACCGTCCCGCTCATCGGCACCGAGACGTTCGGCCTGACCAGCGACCTGGCCGTCTTCTCGTTCATCATCGCCTTCGGCCTCACCAAGGCGTTCACCAACCTCGCCGCCGGCGCCCTGACCGCCCGCTTCCGCCGCAAGCAGCTGCTGGTGGCCGGCTGGCTGATCGGCGTCCCCGTCCCGTTCGCGCTCGCGTACGCCCCCTCGTGGGGCTGGATCGTCGCCGCCAACGTCCTGCTCGGCCTGAACCAGGGCCTGACCTGGTCGATGACGGTCAACATGAAGATCGACCTCGTCGGCCCCTCCCGCCGAGGGCTCGCCACGGGCCTGAACGAGGCGGCCGGCTACACCGCCGTCGGCGTCACCGCCCTGCTCACCGGCTACCTCGCCACCAGCCACGGCCTGCGGCCGGTTCCGGAACTCGTCGGGGTCGTCTTCGTGGCCGCGGGCCTCGCCCTCGCCCTGGTCGTGCGCGACACCGCCGCCCACGTCGCCCTCGAACTGGCCCAGCACCCCCAGCCCCTGCCCGCCGACCAGGACGCCGGCCTCAAGGCCACGTTCGCCCGCACCTCCTGGCACGACCGCTCGCTGCGCGGCGCCAGCCAGGCCGGCCTGGTCAACAACCTCAACGACGGCCTGGCCTGGGGCGTCTTTCCGCTGCTCTTCACCGACCACGGCCTCGGGCTCGCCGCCGTCGGCCTGATCAAGGGCCTCTACCCCGTCCTGTGGGGCCTCGGCCAGATCCCCACCGGCCACCTCGCCGACCGCATCGGCCGCAAGCCGCTGATCGTCCACGGCATGCTCGTCCAAGCGGTCGGCTTCCTCCTCGCGCTCGCCCTGCTCGACCGGCCGCTGCTCGCCGGAACCCTGTCCGCCGTCGCACTCGGGCTGGGCACGGCCATGGTCTACCCGGCGCTCATCGCGTCCGTCTCCGACCACGCCCACCCCGCCTGGAGGGTGAACGCCCTGGCCGCCTACCGCTTCTGGCGGGACATCGGCTACGCGGCCGGCGCCCTCGTCGCCGGCGTCCTCGCCGACGCCTTCGGCCTCGACGCCACGGTCGTCGCCGCCGCCGTCCTGACCGCCGCCTCGGGACTCCTCGCCGCCCACTGGATCACCGACCACCGAACCCGCGCCCCTCGGCAGCCGGCCGGCGTCCGGCGCCTTTCCCCGGGCCCCTAGGGGAAGCCGAGGTGCTCGTCACCAGGCCCGCCGAGGGGGCGGGGAAGCGCGTTCTGTGCTCCAGGCGGCCGAGACGGCCATCGGGCGTGCGCGATCCGCGGGTCAGGCCTTCTTGACCACGCTCGACTTGAGCTGCATGGCTCCGAAGCCCTCGATCCGGCAGTCGATGTCGTGGCCGTCGACGCCGTCGATCAAGCGGATGTTGCGGACCTTGGTGCCCGCCTTGATGCCCGAGGGGCTGCCCTTGACCTTCAACGCCTTCACGACGGTCACGCTGTCGCCGTCGCGCAGCACGTTGCCGACGGCGTCCTTGACCACGCGCTCCCCGGTGGCCCCGGCGTCGCCCTCGGTGCTCTCGGCAGGTACCCATTCGTGGCCGCACTCCGGGCAGACCACCAGATCGTTCATCGCGTAGGTGTACTCACCGGAGCACTTCGGACACGGAGGCAGGTTGTCGCTCATTCACGCAGGTTTCTGGACGTCGGGAAGCGAGAGCGCCCTGGGGTGGGCCGGCTGGCCGACCGACGGGCACCCGCGCGATGGGTAGCCATAGTAGCAAATTGCAAAATTCTGCAATTTCATAGATGCTGCGTGTGCTGCGTCCGTAGCTGTCCGCGGGCACGGCACCAGGCGTGTGCCCCGTCCGGGGCGGCAAGAAGGGTGCGAGACCGTGCCGGTTCCGCTGTATCAGGCCAAGGCCGAGTTCTTCCGGATGCTCGGACACCCGGTGCGGATAAGGGTCCTGGAGCTGCTGCAGGACGGGCCGATGCCGGTGCGGGACCTGCTGGCCGCGATCGAGGTCGAGCCCTCCGCCCTGTCCCAGCAGCTCGCGGTCCTGCGCCGGTCGGGGATCGTCACCTCGGCCCGTAACGGCGCGACGGTCGTCTACGAGCTGGCGGGCGGGGACGTGGCGCAGCTGATGCTGGCGGCGCGGCGGATCCTGACCGAGGTCCTGGCGGGGCGGAGCGTGCTGCTGGAGGAACTGCGCGAGTCCGAGGTTGCGGCCTCGTGAGCGTGAACACTGCGGTCGCGGCCGGGATGGCCCGGGTTCGCTCCGTCCTGCCCGCCCGGGCGGACTACGCGGTGATGGCCCGCAACCCCCGCCGGGACCTGCTGGCCGGTCTGACCGTGGCGATCGTCGCCCTTCCGCTCGCGCTCGGATTCGGCGTCTCCTCCGGCCTGGGTGCGCAGGCGGGGCTCGCCACGGCCGTGGTCGCGGGCGCGCTCGCCGCCTTGTTCGGCGGGTCGAACCTCCAGGTGTCCGGGCCGACCGGGGCGATGACCGTGGTCCTGGTGCCGATCGTCGCCCGGTACGGACCCGGCGGCGTCCTCACCGTGGGTCTGATGGCCGGTGTCCTTCTGATCGCTCTCGCCCTCCTGCGGGCCGGGCAGTACATGCGGTACGTGCCGGCCCCGGTGGTGGAGGGCTTCACCCTGGGGATCGCGTGCGTGATCGGCCTCCAACAGATACCCAACGCCCTCGGCGTCGAGAAGCCGGACGGGGAGAAGGTCCTGCTGGTGGCATGGCGGGCGCTCGTGGAGTTCACGGCCGTCCCGAACTGGACGGCCGTCGGCCTCTCCGTCGGCGTCGCGGCGGTGATGCTTGCCGGTGCCCGATGGAAGCCTACGGTCCCGTTCTCGATCGTCGCCGTGATCGCCGCGACCGCGGTCACGCAGCTCTTCCGCCTGGACGCCGCGGCCCCGATCGGTGACCTGCCTCCCGGGCTCCCCGCGCCCTCCCTCGCCTTCCTCGACGCCTCCGCGTGGGGCTCGTTGCTCGCCCCGGCGGTCGCGGTCGCGGCGCTCGCCGCGCTGGAGTCCTTGCTGTCGGCGACCGTGGCGGACGGGATGACGGTGGGGCAGCGGCACGACCCGGACAGGGAACTGTTCGGGCAGGGCATCGCCAACCTCGCGGCCCCGCTGTTCGGCGGCGTCCCGGCCACCGCCGCCATCGCCCGCACGGCGGTCAACGTCCGCACCGGCGCCACCTCCCGGCTGGCCGCGCTCACCCACGCCGCCGTGCTCGCGGTGATCGTGTTCGCCGCAGCCCCTCTGGTCTCGAAGATCCCCCTCGCCGCGCTGGCCGGCGTGCTGCTGGCGACGGCGATCCGCATGGTGGAGGTCGGCTCGCTGCGCGCGATGGCGAAGGCGACCCGCTCCGACGCCGCCGTCCTCGTCCTGACCGCCGCCGCCACCCTGCTCCTCGACCTCGTGTACGCCGTGATCATCGGCCTCGTCGTCGCCGGCGCCCTCGCCCTGAAGGCGGTGGCGAGCCAGGCCCGGATGGAACAGGTCGACTTCCGCCCCGACCTGCCCGGCGAGCACAGCGACGAGGAACACGCCCTGCTCGCCGAGCACATCGTGGCCTACCGCATCGACGGCCCCCTCTTCTTCGCCGGCGCGCACCGCTTCCTCCTCGAACTCTCCGAGGTCGCCGACGTGAAGGTGGTCATCCTCCGGATGGCCCGGGTGACCACCCTCGACGCCACCGGCGCCCTCGTCCTGAAGGATGCCGTGGAGAAGCTGAACCGGCGCGGCATCGCCGTCATGACCTCCGGCATCCGGCCCGGCCAGCGCCAGGCCCTGGACGCCGTCGGCGCACTGGAGTTGCTGCGCCTGGAGGGCCGCGAGTACGCCACCACCCCGGAGGCGATCGCCGGGGCCCGCAAGCACCTGGAGCAGGCGGGACTGCTGCCCCGTCCGCATCACCGACCGCACCGCATCCGGAAGGCCGCACCATGACCGTCCCAGCCGACCTCCGCATGATCGAGGTCTCCGGCACCGAAGCCCTGTGGCTCCTGGAAGGATCCGCTCAGGGCCGCCTCGTCTACGTCCAGCGGGAGGTGGCCGTCGTACGGCCCGCCGCGCACGTGATGGAGTACGGGCGCCTCGTCGTCCGAGCCCCCGTGCAGGCCGCCGCGATTCCCGGCCGGGCACTGCTGACCTACCAGGTCGACGAGATCCGCACCCCGGTGGGCACCGGCTGGACGGTCAGCGCCCACGGGCCGGCCGACGTCATCACCGACCCGGACGAGGCCGCCCACTACCGGCGTACCCTGCCCGGCTGGAGTCACGGCCCGCACGACACCCTGCTGCGCCTGCATCCGCAGTCCGTGTCCGGGTTCCGGCTCGCCCGTACGGCGTCGGAGGCCGACCGATGAGTGTTCAGGTCGAGGCGATGCCCTACCGGCACGTGCTGGACGTGCCGGCCGTGGGCTCCGCCGTGCGGATCGCCCGGGAGACCACCGAGCTGGTCCTCGTGGAATGCGGGGTGGGCCTTCGCCATCCGAGCGTGGGACCGGCCCTGCTGATCGTGGCCGAGCTGGTCACCAACGCCGTCCGGCACGCCGCGGCGGCCTCACCGATGATCACCGTGACCTACGCCCACGGACCCGGCGCCTTTGCGTTCGCCGTCCACGACCGTCACCCCTGCCGGCCCGCCCTGTTCGGTGCGCTCGCCACCGCGCCGGGCAGCGGCCTGGCCATGGTGGTGGAGATGACGATGGAGCTCGGCGGCACCGCTGTCGTGCGGGCGGATGCGGACGGGCGTGGCAAGGCCATCTGGATCACCCTGCCCTTGTGAAGCAATGACTTGCAGGGATCTGCAAGGGTGGAGGTCGCAAGGTGTGACCAGGGGCGAACGGACGCCTCTGGCGCGGGAACGGTTCCGGGTGGACGAGATGGGCAATCAGGGCAGAGGTATCCAGGTGAGTACGCCGCTGTACCAGCTGAAGGCGGAGTTCTTCAAGACGCTGGGGCACCCGGTGCGCATCCGCGTCCTGGAGCTCCTGTCCCAGCGCGAGCACGCGGTCGCCGAGATGCTGCCCGAGGTCGGGGTGGAGGCCGCCAGCCTCTCCCAGCAGCTGGCCGTCCTGCGCAAGGCCAACCTGGTGGTCACCCGCCGGGAGGGCTCGAACGTGTTCTACAGCCTCACCCACCCGCAGATCGCCGAGCTCCTGCGGGTCGCCCGCGGCATCCTCTCCGGCGTCCTGGAAGGCCAGGCCGAACTCCTGGCCGACCTCAAGGCCGGCCGCCACACCTGACTGCACCCCACGCACCTGGAGCCGGCCCTACGGGGCCCGCACCCCCCGTGCGGCGGCCGTCTTCCGGCAGGATGAGGCGGACGACGACCGTCTTGCCGCACCCACCGGAGAAGCGCTCGACACGGACGTCACCGCCGAACACCGGACGACGCCGGTCACGAGCTCGCCGACCACCGAGAGCACGGCTCCGAAGAGCGCCGAGGAGCCCTCCAGCCCGAAGAGGACCGGAGAGCGTTCGCCGCGCTCACGTGCGACCTGCGCGCGACCCGCGCGCGGCCCGCCCGCGGCCCGGCACCAGCGGCACCGTCCCCACGTGCTGGCGTCTCGCGGCGGCCGCCTGCCCGCCGGTGCCCGGCCGTCACCGACATCCCGGACCCGCCGAGGGCACCCCGAGGTTCATCGGGTGTCCCCGGTGCCGGTGGCCACGCCGTGATCGTGGGCCACGCGCAGCGCGTCCTCCAACTCCTCCGCGGCCTGCGCCTCGTCGAAGGCATCGCCAGCCTCCTGCGCAGCCTGGAGGCGAGCCCGCGCCGCACGGACCCGTTCCAGCGCCGCTTCCTCGAACCCGGCCACACCGCACCCCCGTCCGCCACATCCGCAACTAATAAATTGCATAACTCTGCAAGTCTAGCCGGTGAGGGTCCGTCGGGAAGTTCACCGACCAGGGGAGATCAGGGCACCTTGCGCACGAGCTGGCTGGTCAGGTCGTAGCGTGCGCCGACAATGGCCAGGCGACCGTCGGCGATCCGGGCGGCGAGGTCCGGCTCGGCGGTCAGGCGCGCCCGGACGCGGCGCACGTTCTCGGTGACCGCCGCGTCGATCCGGGCCTCGCCCTCGAGCGCGTGATCGATCGCCGGCCGGATCCGCTCCGCCAAGTAGCGGATGTGTGCCGGGAGCGCGCCGCCGGCCTCGGAGTGCACGGCGGCGGCGACCGCTCCGCACCCCTGATGACCCAGGACGACGATCAGCGGGACGCCCAGTTCCAGCACCCCGTACGCGATGCTGCCCAGGACCGCTTCGTCCAGGACCTCGCCCGCCGACCGCACGGTGAGCAGATCACCCAGGCCCTGGTCGAAGACCAGCTCCGGCGGCACCCGCGAGTCCACGCACCCCAGGACCACCGCGAACGGGTGCTGCCCGCCCACCAGCGCCCGGCGGACACTCCGGGCACGGTCCGGACGGCTCTCGTGAAACGTTCGCCACCGCCGGTTCCCCGCCATCAGCTCACGCCACGCAGGCCCCGGCGCGCACGGCCGCGACCCGCCCACGGCCGCCGCCCCGGCTCGCCCTCCCGAGGCTGCCGAGGCCCCGCACACCAGCCCCGCCCCTAACACCGCGGCCCCGCTCAACCCCGCGCGCACCAGTCGGCGACGCGCGACAGACACCTCTGCCCCACAGCTACGATCGACGCTCATGTCCGGACAAGCTAGACGCCTCCCCTGCCCGGGCGGCGGGCGCGGGCCCGGCCTTGAGCAAGATTTGGCCCACTCCGCCCCGGCTGCCGCACGACACGCCCTCCAAGGCCCTCAGAAGAGCCCGAGCTTCCTCGGCGAGTAGCTGACCAGCAGGTTCTTCGTCTGCTGGTAGTGCTCCAGCATCATCTTGTGCCCCTCGCGGCCGATCCCCGACTGCTTGTAGCCGCCGAAGGCGGCGTGCGCCGGGTAGGCGTGGTACGTGTTCTGCCAGACGCGGCCCGCCTGGAGGGCGCGGCCGGCGCGGTAGGCGGTGTTCACGTCGCGGGTCCACACGCCCGCGCCGAGGCCGTAGGCCGTGTCGTTGGCGATGCGGACCGCGTCGTCGAAGTCCTCGAACGACGTCACCGAGACCACCGGGCCGAAGATCTCCTCCTGGAAGATCCGCATCCGGTTGTCGCCTTCGAAGACGGTCGGCTGGACGTAGTAACCGCCGGCCAGTTCCCCGTCGAGCTCCTGGCGCCGGCCGCCGGTGAGGATCTTCGCGCCCTCCTTCCGGCCGAGTTCCACGTACGACAGGATCTTCTTCAGCTGCTCCTCCGAGGCCTGCGCGCCGATCATCGTGTCCGTGTCCAGCGGATGCCCCGGCACGATCAGCCGCGTACGGGCGACGGCCGCGTCCAGGAAGTCGCCGTAGCGGCCGCGTTCGATCAGGGCGCGCGAGGGGCACGTGCACACCTCGCCCTGGTTGAGGGCGAACATGGCGAAGCCTTCGAGGGCCTTGTCCCGCAGGTCGTCGTCGACGGCCCAGATGTCGTCGAAGAAGAGGTTCGGGCTCTTGCCGCCCAGTTCCAGGGTGACGGGCTTGAGGTTCTCCGCGGCGTACCGCATGATCAGCCGGCCCGTCGACGTCTCCCCGGTGAACGCGATCTTCGCCACCCGCGGGCTGGACGCCAGGGGTTTGCCGGCTTCCTCGCCGAAGCCGTTGACGACGTTCACCACGCCCGGCGGCAGCAGGTCGGCGACCAGGCCCAGCCAGTAGTGCACCGAGGCCGGGGTCTGCTCGGCCGGCTTGAGCACGACCGTGTTGCCGGCCGCCAGCGCCGGTGCCAGCTTCCACGCGGCCATCAGGAGGGGGAAGTTCCACGGGATGATCTGCGCCACCACTCCCAGCGGTTCGTGGAAGTGGTAGGCGACGGTGTCCCCGTCGAGTTCGCTGAGGCTGCCCTCCTGGGCGCGCAACACACCGGCGAAGTACCGGAAGTGGTCGATCGCCAGCGGTAGGTCGGCGGCCAGCGTCTCACGGACCGGCTTGCCGTTCTCCCAGGTCTCCGCGACCGCCAGCGCCTCCAGGTGCTGTTCCGTGCGGTCGGCGATGCGCAGCAGCACCGCGGACCGCTCGGCGGCCGGGGTGCGGCCCCACGCGGGGGCCGCGGCGTGGGCCGCGTCAAGCGCCCGCTCCACGTCCTCCGCCGTGCCGCGTGCCACCTCCGTGAACACCTGGCCGTCGACCGGGGAGGGGTTGGCGAACCAGCGCCCGCGCACCGGGTCCACGTACGCGCCGCCGATGAAGTGCCCGTAGCGGGGCGCGTACGCCATGAGCGCGCCCTCGGTGCCAGGTGCCGCGTACCGGGTCATGCGTCCTCCACCGGCCGTCCGCCGTCCGCCGTCCGCCGTCAGCCGTCCGCCGTCCGCCGTCCGCCCACCGGACAGCGCCGCGGGCGAGCCTAAGGAGCCCCGGGTTGCACCTACGTTGCCTGCACCGCGCCCTGCCCCCGCACGGCGTCGCTCAGCTCCACGCGCCCCGTTCGACGCCCGGTTCCGCGCCCGGTTCCGCGCCCAGTTCCTTGTCCAGGGTGCGGGCGTGGGCCAGGGCGGCCGGGCGGGCGTGCGCGGGGAGGGCCGCGGCCAGGGCCTGCCACGCCGCCGGGTCGTCCTCGCCCCACGGGCTGCACACCCAGTCCGCCAGGAGGCCGCAGTCCGCCCGCGCGATCACGGCGGCGCGCGCGGCGTCCTCGATGCGGCGGCGCAGGCGTACGACGGCCGGCGCGGTGGAGCCGGGCAGCAGGGGGCCCGCGTAGCCGCTGAGCGCCGCAGACACCGCGCCGGTGGCCAGCCGCCGGGTCACCGCGGTGAAGTCCGCCCGCAGCGGTGCCGCCGTGCGGTACGGGCGGGAGAGCAGCACCCCCGGCCCGAGGAGGTTCCGCAGACGGGACATCTCGGCCCGCAGCGTCACCGGGGCGACCGCTTCGTCCTCGTAGAGCGCGATCGCCAGTTCCTCCCCGGACCAGCCCTCGGGCCGGTGCGCCAGCAACGCCATGATCTCGCTGTGCCGCCGCCCGAGCCGCAGCCGCCGGCCGCCCAGCACGAGCAGGGCCTCGTCCCGGCCGAGCGCGCGCAGGGTGCCGTGGGCCGGCGGCGGGGCCGGTTCCAGCAGCGCGAGCTGGGACTCCGCCGCCCGCGCCACGGCCTGGACGAACGCCAGCGAGTGCGGGTGCGCCAGACCGTCGCCGCCGGTGATGTCCACGGCGCCCAGCAGTTCCCCGGTGCGCGGATCGCGCAGCGGGGCCGCGGCGCAGGTCCAGGGGTGCACCTGCCGGCTGAAGTGCTCGGGGCCGAAGACCTGGACGGGCGCGCCGACCGCCATCGCCGTCCCCGGCGCGTTGGTGCCCATCGCGGACTCCGCCCAGCGGGCGCCCGGCACGAAGCCGAGGCCCTCGGCCCGGGTCAGGGTGCCGGTGTCGCCCTCCACCCACAGCAGGCTGCCGCGGGCGTCGCACACCGCCAGCAGGTGCTCCTGGTGGGCGGCGTAGGCCCCGATCAGTTCCCGGAACACCGGCATCACCCGGGCCAGCGGATGCTCCTCCCGGTACTCCCGCAGCTCCGGCCCGGGCAGCTCGACCCGGGCCGTGGACTCCGGGCTGACGCGGGCCCGCGCGCAGCGCCGCCACGACTGCGCGATGACCGTCCGCACCCGGCCCTGGACGCGTCCGTGCCGGGTGAACGCGTCGTGGGCGCCGCGCAGTTCCCGGGTCCGGGCGGCGGGATCCACCCCGTCCGGCAGCGCCACCGACGGACCGGTCATGTCGCCTCCCTGGCATCCGCGGCTCCTGGAGCGCTCATCGTCGTCGCGGCGGGCAGCGACGACAAGCACGCCTTCGGCCGGGAACGGGAGCGGGCGGCCGGGAACGGTCCGCCGGCCGCGCGCGTTGAGGGGGTAGGGCCGGCGCAATGGGAGGTGTCCGTACGATGTCGACGAGCGGGAAGATCGCGGTTGCGGGTGTCGTGGCCGCGGTGGTGCTGTTCTGGACGGTCGGGTTCTGGCCAGGTCTGGCGGTCCTGATCGGCGTGCCGGTGGCCGCGTACCTGCTGCTGGACCGGTCCCAGCGGCGTCGGCTGCGCGGCGCCTCCAGACGACAGCTGGGCCGCTAGGCCGCGGTGCGGCCGGGCGGCATCGCGGGTCGGCGGCGCGGGTCGTCGGCGCGGGGCGGCGGTGCGGAGCGGGAACGAACGGGTGAAGCGGGGGGACGAGCAGGAATGAGCGACGGAGCGGGCCAGATGCCGACCGAGGGAGACCGCACGGCGGCTACGGCGTCTACGGCGTCTACGGCGTCTACGACGGCTACGGCGGACCAGGCACCCACGGCGGTTCCTACGGTCGCCCGGGGAGACCTCTCGGCAGAGGGGAGTCCCGGGGTCGGGGCAGGCCAGGTCCTGGCCGTGAGCAGCAACGCCGCGTACTCCTTCACCAAGCCCAACCGCGAGAGCATCACCCTGCTCGCCGGGCTGGGCGTGGAGGGCGACGTCCACGCGGGCGTCACGGTCAAGCACCGCTCCCGGGTCGCGCAGGACCCCACGAAGCCGAACCTCCGCCAGGTCCACCTGATCCACCAGGAGCTCTTCGACGAGGTCGCCGAGGCCGGCTTCACGGTGGCCCCCGGCCAGCTCGGGGAGAACGTGACCACGGTCGGCATCGACCTGCTGGCGCTGCCGACGGGCACCCTGCTGCGCCTCGGCGAGGAGGCCGTCGTCGAGGTCACGGGCCTGCGGAACCCCTGCGCCCAGATCGACAACTTCCAGGCCGGTCTGCTCAAGCGGGTCGTCGGCCGCGACGACGAGGGCCGGATCGTCCGCAAGGCCGGGATCATGGGCGTGGTCCGCCGGGGCGGCACGGTCCGCCCGGGCGACCCGATCACGCTCACCCTCCCCGCCGAACCCCACGTCCCCCTCGCGAAGGTCTGACCACCCCGGAGCCGCAGCTCCGGCGGGGCGGCTCCCGTCGCGTTCCCGCCGCGCCCGGCGGGGCTCTCGGCGCCGCGCCGGGCGGGCCGGCGGCCCCCGGCCGCAGGGGGGCGGTCCGCTGCGCCGCCGCGGGTCGGCGGCCGCGCCACCGCACCGCCGGGCCCGGCGCCCCCTGGCAGGGGCCTGGCCCTACGCCGGGCGTACCGCCACCGCGTCCAGGGCCGCCAGCAGGCCCGGCAGGTCCGTGTCGCCCTCGCGGGGGACCGGGATGACCGTGCTCGGGGCCTCGTCCAGCAGGACGAAGGCGAGGTCGTCGGTGCGGGCCACCAGGGACCAGCCGGGGCCGTCCGCGCGGAGCAGGCGGGAGTCCTCGCCCGCGAACGACGACCGCACCCGGCCCGGCGGAGGCGGCTCCTGCGCGTAGGCCCGGGCCTCGGCCAGCGCCCGGTGCAGCCCGGCGGGCGCCCCCGCCGGTGTCGCCGCGCCGGCACCCGCCGCCGTCCCTTCCCCGGCCCCGACCGGCGAAGGCACTGCGCCCCCGGCCCCGGCCGAGGTCCCCGCCTCGGCCGCGGCTCCGGCCGCAGCCGCCCCCGCGGCCGCGAACCGCTCCCGCCACTCGCCCCACTGCTGCGCGACCTGGTCCGCGCCGAGCCGCCGCTGCACCGGACCCCAGACGTCCGCCGAAGGCGGCGACAGCGGCACCCGGCCGGTCCCGTCGGCTCCCTGTTCCGGATCGTGCGGGTCCGGAACACCCGGCGCGGACACCGCCAGAGCGAGCGGCCAGCCGCCCAGCGACACCACGATGCTGCGCTCGTCGGGGGAGAGGTCGTACTCCATCCCGCAGTCCCAGGAGGCGATGGCGATCGCCACGAGCGAGACGTCGTCCACGACCACCGTCCAGCGGGCGCCGTCCTCGTCCTGCCCGAGCACCAGCCCGTAGCCGTCCGCCACCGGTTCCACACCGAGCTGGGCGCACGCCTCCGGATAGTCGTCGCCGAGGACGCTCGGGAACTGCGCGGGGGTCAGCAGTACGGCGGACAGCACGTACAGCGAACCGCCGGCCTCGTCATCGGACACGGGACCTCCTGGTGCACTCTCGTCGGCGCACCCTAACCAGCCGGTAACCCGCGCGTCGAGAGGTGGCGGGCGGCGATTTCCAAGCCCGCCGCCTGCACGTAGAGTTGACAGCCCGCCACGGACAGTTGGCAACCCGTCACAGAAAGGGATGCCCGGTGCAGCGTTACGAGCGGCTGAAGGAGATCCTCCGCCTCGATCCGGACCAGGACTTCCTCGCCATCTACCGGCTCACCAGCACCTACGAGTTCCCCTGGGACATCACCCGCGCCCTGGAGCTCGCCCTCTACCGCACGTACGCCGTCCCCGCCATCGGCCGCCTCCTGGCCGAGACCGGCGAGTTCACCGGCCACGCCCAGAAGCGCTACGACGACACCGCCCTGCTGCTCGACGCCGTCGTGGAGCACGGCTTCGACAGCGACGTCGCGCGGACCGCGATCCGCCGCGTCAACCAGATGCACCGCAGCTACGACATCGGCAACGCGGACATGCGCTACGTCCTGTGCACGTTCGTGGTCATTCCCAAGCGCTGGCTGGACGCCTACGGCTGGCGCCCGCTGACCCCCCACGAGCAGCGCGCCGCCGCCCGCTACTACGCGACTCTGGGGCGCCATATGGGCATTCAGGACATCCCGGGCTCCTACGAGGAGTTCGAAGCCACCGTCGATGCCTACGAACGGGAGCATTTCGGCTGGGACGAGGGCGGCAGGAAGGTCGCGGACGCGACCCTCGACCTGATGGCCTCCTGGTACCCCGCCCCGCTCGCCCCGCTCGTGCGCGGCGCCGCCCTCGCCCTGCTGGACCGGCCGCTGCTGGAAGCGCTGCGGTTCGCGCCGCCCGGCCCGTGGGTACGCCGCCTGGTCCGCGGGGCCCTCCGGCTGCGCGGGCGGGCGGTACGGCTGCTGCCGCCGCGGACCGAGCCGCACTACGCCCGCCAGAACCGGGAGATCAAGAGCTACCCCGGCGGCTACGACGTCGGCGAGCTCGGCACCTTCCCGGTCCCGGGCAAGGGCGGCTGCCCCGTGCCGCACCCGCGCAGGGCGGCGGGCGCCGACGCCCAGCAGTAGCCCCCCGCCTACGGTCCTCCGGCCCCTGGCTCCGGCCGGCAGTCGGCCCCTGGCCCTGGCTGTCGGCGCCCGGCTCCGGCTGTCGGCGCCCGGCTCCGGACGTCGGCCCCCGGCCCCGGACGTCGGCCCCTGGCCCCGGCCCTGGCCATGGGCCACCTGGCCCCGGCCGTCGGCCCGGGCCCTGGCGGTCGGCCGTCAGGCCCGGCGGCGTACGGCGAGGGCGAGGAAGCGGGCGTCCTCGTCCACGTACGAGGTCAGCTCCCAGCCCGAACCCTCCAGCAGCGGACGCAAGTTCGGCTCGGCCCGGAGGTCGTCCGGGGTGATCGCCCGGCCGTGGCGCGCCGCCACCGCGGCGCGCCCGATCGGGTGGAACAGCGCCAGCCGCCCGCCGGGGCGGACGACGCGCGCCAACTCCCGCAGGTTCGCGGGCGGGTCGGCCAAGTGGGAGATCAGCCCGGCGCCGAACACCGCGTCCAGGCAGCCGTCGCGCAGCGGCAGCCGACCGACGTCGGCGCGCAGCAGCGCCCCGTCGCGGTCCCGCCCGGCCCGGACCGCCATGGCGAGCATCTCGGGCGTGAGGTCGGCTCCGACGACCGTGCCGCCCGGGCCCACGGCCTCGCGCAGCGGCGGCAGGGCGCGGCCCGTGCCGCAGCCGGCGTCCAGGACCCGGTCGCCGGGGCGCAGGCCCAGGTCCGCGACGGCGGCGGCGTAGGCGGGGCCGTCGTCGGGGAACTTCGTGTCCCAGTCCGCCGCGCGGGGGCCGAAGAACTCCTGCACACGTGTGGGGTCGTCGCTCATGTGCCCATGATCCCGCATCCGCGTCGCGGCCGGGCTTCGGCGTACAACCGGTGCCACGTGTGCGATCGGATGTGTCGCAGTCGAACGTCCTTCTGTCATATTCCAGCAGCTTTCGAAATGCGCCCCTTGTTCGCGCCCTCACCCGGACTAGCGTCCCTGGGCCATGGGACACCTGGACCACGCCGCCTATGGCTGGCTGACCCCCGTACTGTCGTACGTGATGGCATCGATCGGCGCCGCCCTCGGGCTGCGCTGCACCGTCCGCGCGCTCGCCGCCACCGGACGTTCGCGCCGCAACTGGCTCCTCACCGCGGCCTCCGCCATCGGCACCGGCATCTGGACGATGCACTTCGTCGCGATGCTCGGCTTCCACGTCACCGGCACCGCGATCCACTACGACGTGCCGCTGACCGTCCTCAGCCTGCTCGTCGCCATGGTGGTGGTCGGCGCCGGCGTGTTCGCCGTCGGCCACGGCCACGCCCGGGACCGGGGCAAGGCCCTCGTCCTGGGCGGCCTCACCACCGGCCTGGGGGTCGCGAGCATGCACTACCTCGGCATGGCCGCGCTGCGCCTGCACGGCCGCATCACCTACGACCTCCTCATGGTCGGCCTGTCCGTGGTGATCGCCGTGGTCGCGGCCACGGCGGCGCTGTGGGCCGCCCTCAACATCAAGTCCCCGGCCGCGGTCGCCGTGGCCTCCCTGGTCATGGGCGCGGCCGTGAGCAGCATGCACTACACGGGCATGCTGGCCGTGGCCGTACGCGTCACCCCCTCCGACGCGGGCCTCCCGGGTGCCACGGCCCTGCAGTTCATCTTCCCGCTCGCGGTCGGCCTCGGCTCGTACCTGTTCATCACCTCCGCCTTCGTCGCCCTGTCCCCGACCGCCGACGAACGCGAGGCCTCGGCCTCAGCCCGGAGGCTGGGCGCGACGGCGGGCGCCGCGGCGAACTGAACCATCGAAGCCCCCACCCCCTGCCTCCCGTGCCACCCACTTCCCTCCCCGCGTCCGGCCCCGCCGCCCCCCGCGCTGCCGCTGCCGCTGCCCCCGCCCGCCGTGCCCGTGTGTCGCCTCCCGTCCGGCACCGCTGCCTCGCGTGCCACCCGCTGTCCTCGCCTGCCGTGCCCGTGTGTCGCCTCCCGTCCGCCCCCGCCGCCTCCTGGGCCGCTCACTGCCCCGGCCCGCCCTGCCCGCCCTGCCCGCCTTGCCCGCCCTGCCCGTCCTGCCCGTCCGTTGCCTTCCTTCCGGCACCGCCTACGTGCCGGTCCTGCCTCCCGGCGGGCTCTCCCGCCTGCTGTGCCACCGGCTGCCCGGGTCTGCCGTGCCCGACTGTTGCCCCCAGGGGCAGCCGCTTGCCGTCGCCGTCTGTTGCCACCGCCCGACGGCGCCGCCACACGGCCTGTCCTTGCCGTCCTTGTCCCCGAATGCCGAGTCCTGTCCTTGCTCTTCGCCCCGGCGACGGTGGCACCCCGTCTGCGCTTGCCGTCCCGGCATCCGCTGCGCGGGAGCTGCCCCGCTCCTACACCTGCCGCCCTGGCCGCCCTGCCTTCCCAACTGCCCAGGCTGCTCTTGCTCTTCACCGTGGCGACGGTGCCCCGCTGTTGTCGCTTGCCGTCCTGGCATCCGTCGCGGCAGCGCTGCCGCCCTCTGCCCCTGCCACCCCGACTACCTCGCCTGTCCTTGCCTTCCGCCCCGACGACGGTGCTACGTCGCTCGGCTGCCGCCCCTGCCCCCGACTACCGTGCCCTGAACCTGCCTTCCACGCCAGGCCGCGCTGCTGCGCCGCCTGCGCCGCGCCTCCCTTACGCCGCTGCCCCGCCCGTGCTCGCCCTGGCCTTTCGCCCCGCTCGGCTGGGCCTGCCCGCTCTGGTTGCCCGCACCACCTGCTGTCCACGCGCCGCCCCGGAGCACCGCCTCCGAAACCCAGCCCGCCCCGCCCCCGGAACCCACGCCCAGCCCGGCCCGGAACCCTGCCCCACCGCCCCGGAACGAGGAGCCCATGCGCATACCCCGCAGGACCCCGGACGCCGCCGACGCCCGCCTGAACGCGGCGTCCCGGCCGCCCGCGCCCCCGGCGCGCGGTCGCCGCGCGCACGCCGGGCAGCCCGCCGAGGAGGAACCGACGGCCGCCGCCCCGGCCCCCGCCGAAGCCGCGTGGAGCCGACCCCGCCCCGCTCGGGCCGGGTCCGACACCCGGCAGGCCCGGGCCGACAGCGTCCAGGCCGGCTCCGACGACCCACGGCTTGGCTCCGAGGACCGACGGGCCGGCTCCGGCGACCCATGGCGCGGCTCCGAGGACCGACGGCCCGGCTCCGACGCCGCACGGCCCGGCTCCGACGACCGGCAGCCGGGAGCCGACGACCGACGGCCCGAAGCCGACGCCCCGCATCCGGGACCCGACACCCCGCAGGCGGGACCCGACACCCCGCGTCCCCACGGCGCGTGGGACCCCGGCCGCCGCCCGCGCCCCGGCCCCCACCCCCGCACGCCGCACCGGATCCGCCTGCGCCCCCGCACCGTCCGCGCCAAGATCGTCTCGCTGCTGATGGTCCCGGTCGTCTCCCTGCTCGGCCTCTGGGCCTTCGCCACCCTCAGCACCGCCCAGGACGTGGCCCGCCTCAGCCGGGCGCAGCAGGCCGACTCCGAGATCCGCACGCCGATCGGGCGAGCCCTCGCCGAGCTCCAGGCCGAACGGCGCGCCGCCGTCCGCTACCTGGCCGATCCCGGTCCCGACCAGGCCGGCGGCCTCCAGGCGCAGGCAGGCCGCACCGACGCCGCCGTCGCCCGGCTGCGGCTCGGCGACCGGCACACCGTGGCCGACGCCGGCGACCGGCCCCCCGCGGTCGCCGTACGGCTGCGGGCCTTCGTCAGCGCGGCCGAGGCCCTCGCCGCCACGCGCACCGACGTGGCCGAGCGCCGCGCCACGCCCGACGCCGCGTACGACGCGTACACCAAGGTCGTCGACGCGGCCCTCGCCGTCGGCGGCGCGCTCTCCGCCGCCGGGCAAGCGGACTCCGGCGGTCTGCGGAGCGACGGCGGCGGCGTCGGCCGGGTGCCGCTGGAGTTCGCCCGCGCCGCCGAACTCCTGGCCCGCGAGGACGCCTTGCTGGCCTTCCCCGGCCCACGGACCGCCGACACCTTGCGCAAACTGACCGGCACCGTCGAAGCCCGGCGCACCCTCACCGAGGCCGCCGCCCGTGACCTTCCTCCCGCCCAGGCCGCAGCCTGGCAGGCCGTGGCGAAGAGCGCCGCGTACGCCGACCTCACCGCGGCGGAGGACCGCATTCTCGCGGCCGGCCCCACCCCGGCCACCAGCAACGCCAGCGGCACAACCAGCAACGCCAGCAGCACCAGCCCCAGCAACGCCACCAGCCCCGGCAACGCCACCAGCAACCCCACCACCCCCGGCAAGGACGCCCGGGGCATCCCGCCCACCTGGGAGGCGTCGTACACGAGCGTGGCCAACTCCCTGCGCGCGATCGAGAACGCCGCCCACGCCGCCGCGCTCGACCGCACCTCCCCGCTGGCCGACGCCGCGCTCAGCCCCGCCGGCGCCGCCGTCCTCCTGGGCCTGGTCGCGGTCGCCGCTTCCCTCGTGATCTCCGTCCGGATCGGCCGCGGCCTCGTCGTCGAACTCGTCTCCCTGCGCAACAGCGCCCTGGAGATCGCCCACCGCAAGCTCCCGGCCGCCATGGAACGGCTGCGCGCCGGCCAGGAGCTGGACCTCCCCGCCGAGGCCCCGCCCGGGCCGCCGGCCGAGGACGAGGTCGGCCAGGTCGGCGAGGCCCTGGCGACCGTGCACCGGGCCGCCCTCGCAGCCGCCGCGGAACGCGCCGAACTGGCCAGCGGAATCTCCGGGGTGTTCGTCAACCTGGCCCGCCGCAGCCAGGTCCTGGTGCACCGCCAGCTCACCCTGCTCGACTCCATGGAACGGCGCGTCGACGACCCCGCCGAGCTCGGCGACCTCTTCCGGCTGGACCACCTCACCACCCGCATGCGCCGGCACGCCGAGAGCCTGATCATCCTCTCCGGCGCCGTCCCCGGGCGGGCCTGGCGCATGCCGGTCCCGCTCACCAACGTCGTCCGCGCCGCCGTGTCCGAGATCGAGGACTACCCCCGGGTGGAGGTCCACCGGCTCGCGGAGGCCGCCGTCGTCGGCGCCGCGGTCGCCGACCTGACCCACCTCCTCGCCGAACTCATCGAGAACGCCACCCAGTTCTCGCCCCCGCACACCAAGGTCCGGGTGACGGGCGAGCCTGTCGGCGCCGGCTACGTCCTGGAGGTCGAGGACCGGGGGCTCGGCATGGGCCCGCGGACCCTCGCCGACGCCAACCGGCGCATCGAGCAGTCCGAGGCGCTCGACCTGTTCGACAGCGACCGGCTCGGTCTGTTCGTCGTCAGCCGGCTCTCGGCCCGGCACGGGGTGAAGGTGCACCTGCGGACCTCGCCGTACGGCGGCACCACGGCGGTCGTGCTGCTGCCCACCAGCCTGCTCCAGGGGGCGATCACGGCCGGTCGACCGCCCCGCCGACCCGAACACGAGGGGGAACGGGAGCGCGCGTACGCGTACGAGTACGAGTACGGCCGTGAGCGAGAGGCCGAGCACGAGCAGGGGCGTGACCCGGAACGCGAACGCGAGCCAGGGCGCCAGCACACGTCAGCCCCCGCACCACATGCCTCCGCACCACATGCCTCCGCACCACATGCCTCCGCACCACATGCCTCCGCACCAACCTCCCCCGTACCTGAGCTCCCGTACGACCCGGCCCCCCGGCTCGTGGAGCCGACGGGCTCCTCCGCTCCGACCCGGAGCCCGGCGGAGGCGGACAAGCCGCAGCAGCGCTTCGAGCCGTCGCCCGAGCCGGCCCGGCCCGGCCGTACGGAACCGCCGCGTCCGGCCCCCGTAGCGACCCTGCGGCCCCGCGCACCCCTCACCCGGTCCGCCCCACCCGTCCCGCCTGCTCCTCCGGCCTCGCCCGCCCCGCCCCCACCCGAGCCGCACCGCGCCCCCACCCCGGCCTCGGCCCCACGAGCAACCGCCCCACCCCCCGCCCTCGCCGAAGTGACCGAGCTGCCCCGCCGGGTCCGGCAAGCCAGCCTCGTCCCGCAGTTGCGGGAAGCACCCGCCGCGCCACCCGTCCCCGGCCCCGCCGCCACGGCGGTCGGCCGCAGTCCGGAGGAGGCCCGCGAGCGCATGGCCGCCTACCGCGCCGGCTGGGCACGCGGCGCGCAGCAGGACTCCCGCCGCCCAGGCAACGAAGGAGAAGAAGGATGATCGAGCACCAGCGAATCGGCGGCCTCGGCCCCGCCCCGGGCCCAGGCGTCGGAGTGGGGGCCGGCGCAGCCCCCGCAGCCCCCGCAGGCCCAGGTCCACGTCCAGGGCCAGGTCCCGTCTCAGGCCCGGGCTTCGGCGCCGGCCCTGGCGCCGGCCCGGTCCCGGGCGTCGACCTGGACCGTGTCCGGCGGTCCGGCGAACTGGACTGGCTGCTGGACGACCTCGTGGTCCGGGTCCGCGAGGTCCGGCACGCCGTCGTGCTCTCGAACGACGGCCTGTCCGTCGGCTCCTCCAGCGGACTCGGCCGCGAGGACGCCGAGCACCTCGCCGCCGTCGCCTCCGGTTTCCACAGCCTCGCCAAGGGCGCGGGCCGGCACTTCCAGGTCGGCAAGGTACGCCAGACGATGGTGGAGATGGACGAGGGATTCCTCTTCGTCGCCGCCGCCGGGGACGGTTCCTGCCTGGCCGTGCTCAGCGCGGCCAGCGCCGACATCGGCCTGATCGCCTACGAGATGGCACGCCTGGTCAAGCGCGTGGGCGAGCACCTGTACGCGCCACCGCGGTTCGCCGGGCGCCCGCCGGCCGCGGGTTGAGGGCGGTCCGGCACATGAACGTCCAGTGGTACGACGCCGAGGCGGGCCCGCTCGTCCGCCCGTACGCCATGACCGGCGGGCGGACGAAACCGGGACCGCACGGCGTACGGTTCGACCTCATCGCCCTCGTGGCCGTGGAGCCAGGCGGGGCCGACGCGGCGACCGAGTCCCTGCTCGGGCCCGAACACCGGTCGTTGCTCGGCCTGTGCCGGGCCGAGACCCAGTCGGTCGCCGAACTCGCCGCCGACGCCGACCTGCCGGTCGGGGTCGTGCGCGTACTGCTGGGGGATCTGCTGGAGGCGGGACACGTACGCGTCAGCAGACCCGTACCGGCGGCCCAGTTGCCGGACGAGCGGATTCTGCGGGAAGTCATCGAGGGATTGCGAGCACTGTGATGGGACGGTACGGATCGGACGCGGGGCCGGGCGAGTTGCCGGAGCCGGCACGCGGGGCGCAGCCGGGACCTGGCGCGACACCGGCCCGGGTTCCGGCGCCGGCCCGGGCTCCGGCGCCGGTTCCGGCCCCGGCATCAGAGCCGGAACGGGAACCGGAGCCGGAGCCGGAACCGGAGCCGGAACTCGCTGCGCTCGCGCTGAAGATCCTGGTGGCGGGCGGATTCGGGGTCGGCAAGACCACGCTGGTCGGGGCGGTGAGCGAGATCCGGCCGCTGCGGACCGAGGAACTCCTCAGCGAGGCGGGCGAACTCGTCGACGACACCGGCGGCGTGGACCAGAAGACCACCACCACCGTGGCCATGGACTTCGGCCGGATCACGATCCGTTCCGGGCTGGCGCTGTACCTGTTCGGAACGCCCGGGCAGGACCGCTTCTGGTTCCTGTGGGACGAGCTGTCGCAGGGCGCGCTCGGCGCGGTGGTGCTCGCCGACACCCGGCGCCTTCAGGACTGCTTCCCGGCGGTCGACTACTTCGAGCACCGCGGCATCCCGTTCGTCGTCGCCGTCAACTGCTTCGCCGGAGCGCGGACGTACGGCGCCCAGGATGTGGCGCGGGCCCTGGACCTGGAGCAGGGCACGCCGGTGGTGCTGTGCGACGCGCGTGACAAGGACTCCGGGAAGGAAGTGCTGATCAGGCTGGTCGAGTATGCCGGGCGGGTGCACACCGCCCGGCTGCTGGACGCGGTGGGGCCGCAGACGGGCCCGGTCTAGGCGTGGGCGGTGACCGGGCCCGGTGCGGGTCAGTCGGCGATGCCGGCTTCGGCGACCACCTTGTCGATGCGTACCCGTACCAGGAGTTCACCCGGCACGGCGTTGCGCCGCCCGAAGGCCTCGGCCCGCTCCTCGCCCATGTAGCGGGCACCGATCCGGGTCGCCCAGGCGAGCAGCTCCGCCATGTCCTCGCTGGTCTCGGCGCGCCCGTGGAGCGAGACGTAGGAGAACGGGGGCCGGTCGTCGTCCACGCAGAGGGCGACACGGGCGTCACGGGCCAGATTCCGTCCCTTGACGGTCGCCTTGCCGGTGGTGAACACGACCGTGTCCCCGGCGAGGACGAACCAGACGGGAGCGATGTGGGGGCTGCCGTCCGCGCGGACGGTGGCCAGTTTCGCCGTGCGCGTGGAATGGGAGACGAAGGCCCGCCATTCCTCTTGAGTCATCTTCCTCGCCATGGGTACATCGTGCTTGCCGGGAAGCCACTGGTGGGGAAGGCTGGCGGAACGAAGGCCACGGGGGACGACGGGGAGGGGCGGAAATGGCACTCGACAAGCAGCTGGACTGGCTGCTGGACGATCTGACGCGCAGGGTCCAGCAGGTGCGGCACGCGGTGGTGCTCTCCAACGACGGCTTGGTCACCGGCGCGAGCGCCGGTCTGGCCCGGGAGGACGCGGAGCACCTGGCCGCGGTCTCCGCGGGCCTGCAGAGCCTGGCCAAGGGCTCGGGCCGGCACTTCCGGGCCGGTGAGGTCCGCCAGACGATGGTCGAGTACGACGACGGCGTGCTGTTCGTGATGGGCGCGGGCCCGGGCAGCTGCCTGTGCGTCCTGAGCGCTTCCGAGGCCGACATCGGCCAGGTCGCCTACGAGATGACGCTGTTGGTGAACCGGGTCGGTGAGCACCTGGGAGTCGCGGAGCGGCGGCTCACCGGGGAGTAGGGGGAGTAGGGGGAGTTGTCCACAGGCCTGGCCGGGTGTTGTGACGCTCGGTTACGTTCTTCACGCAACGTAGTTTTCGGATGCGGGGAGGACGTCATGAAGGTCATGGAAGCCCACAGCAGGACCACGGACACCACGCGCGCGAGCGCCGGCCCGAGTCCGAGGGCCGGCACGAGCGAGAGCAGGGCCGAGCCCGAGGGCACGAGTGCGGAGACGTCAGCGGGCAGGGGCGCGGACACGGGCACGGGCACGGGCAAGTCCCCGGGTACGAGCACAGGCACGGACCCGGGCGCTCGGGCAGATGCGGCCGCTGGGGCGGACTCCGGCATCGGGGCGGACCCGGGCGCCGGGGCGGCCCCGAGGGTCGGCGCGGACCCGGGGGTCGGCGCGGACCCGGGGGTCGGCGCGGCGCGGCCGCCGCTCGGCGGCACGCCGTCGCGGGCGCCCTCGCCCTCGGCCCTGGTAGGAGTCACCCAGGCGGCAGGGGAGTTGGGGTTACGGCGCGGGGAGTTCCACCGCGCCGTGCAGCTGGGGCTCGTGCGGGCCGGGCCTCGGGCTCCGGGCGCGGGAGTGCGCTTCGCCCGCGCCGAGTTGGACCGGGTGCGGGCGGTCGCGGGGTTCCCGGACGACCTGCGGGAGCAGGTCGAGACCGTGGGAGCGGCGGCCGCGGCCGAGGTGCTCGGGGTCGGCCCGAGCCGCTTCACCCGCCTCGCCCGCTGCGGGCACCTGGTGCCGGTCGGCTACCGGATCAATCGCTACCGTGCCGTCGTCTGGCTCTATCTCGCCGCGGAGCTACGGGGCTTCGCCCGGAGCCGGCCCGGACTGCTGAAGGGCAGCGCGCCCCCGGAGGACCGGGAGCTCGTGCTGGCCGGGGCCGACCTGCGGCCCCGGCGCTGGCGGGAGCGGCATGTGGAGCTGCTGCTGAGACGGACCGCCGACCCCTGGGACCGGGCCGCGGTGCTCGCCTCCGTCCTGCCCGAGGAGGTGGTCCGGCAGTCGGTGCCGGACGAGGCCGAGCGGGTGCTGCTGTCCGCGCTGGCCCCGCCCCCGCCCTACGGGCATCCGCAGGCCCCGGCCGCCGCGCAGGTCGCCGAGCGGCTGCTCCGGGCGGACGCGCCGGACGAGATCGACTCCTACCGGACCGGCCTGGAATTCACCCTGACCGGCGCCCGGTGTCAGTCGAAGACGACGGGGGAGAGGGGGCCGACGTAGACCCAGGCCCCGCCCTCGCGGGTGAAGCTGCTGTTCTCGTGCAGCGAGCCGGTGTGCTTGCCCTCGCGGTAGTGCGCCCGGAACTCCACGGAGCCCTCCGTCTCGAACATCCCGCCCCTCTCGGTGCCCAGGATGTCCAGGCGCTCCCAGCGCTGGCCGGGATCCAGGTCGAGCCGGGCCGGACGCGTCGAGGAGTGCCAGGAACGCATCAGGTACGCGGTGTCGCCCAGGGCGAACGCGCTGAACCGGGACCGCATCAGCAGCTCGGCGGTCGGCGCGTGCTGCGCGCCGGAGTGGAAGCGGCCGCAGCAGTCGGCGTACGAGGCGGGCAGCCCGCAGGGGCAGGGGGTGGCCGGGGTCGGCATGGGGACGGCTCAGCTCTTGGGGGTCGAGGGGACGGTGGAGGTGCCCGTGCCGGCCGGCTCGGGCCCGGGCTCCGGCGCGGACGCCGTGTAGGGGCGGAAGAGGCCCTCCTGGACGACGGAGACCAGCAGCCTGCCTTCCAGGTCGTAGATCCGGCCGCGGGCGAGGCCCCGGCCGCCGTGGGCGATGGGTGACTCCTGGTCGTACAGGAACCACTCGTCCGCCCGGAAGGGACGGTGGAACCACATGGCGTGGTCCAGGCTCGCCATGTCGAAACCGCGCACCCCCCACAGCGGTTCGACGGGGATGCGCACGGCGTCGAGGAGGGTCATGTCACTGGCGTAGGTGAGCGCGCAGGTGTGCACCAGCGGGTCGTCACCCAGTGGGCCGACGGCGCGCATCCACACCGCGCTGCGGGAATCGGCTGTCTTGAGCTCCTCCGGGGTCCAGCGCAGCCGGTCCACGTACCGGATGTCGAAGGGCTGGCGGCGGGCCATCCGCTCCAGCGCCTCGGGCAGGGCGCCCAGGTGCTCGCGGATCTCGTCCGCGACCTTCGGGAGCGTGTCCGGGTGGGGGAAGTCGAGGCGGGGAGGCAGCTGGTGCTCGATGCTGCCCTCCTCCGGGTGATGGAAGGAGGCGGTGAGGTTGAAGATCGTACGGCCCTGCTGGACCGCGGTGACCCGGCGCGTGGTGAAGGAACGCCCGTCACGCACCCGCTCCACCTGGTACACGATCGGCACCCCGGGGATGCCGGGGCGCAGGAAGTACGCGTGGAGCGAGTGGACCGGACGGTCGCTCTCGACGGTGCGGCCGGCGGCCACCAGCGCCTGGCCGGCCACCTGGCCGCCGAAGACGCGCTGGAGGGATTCCTGCGGGCTGCGCCCGCGGAAGATGTTGACCTCGATCTGCTCCAGGTCGAGCAGATCCACGAGTCTCTCGGCGGGGTTCGTCATCAGGGGATCTCCACTGCTGTCGGTTCCGGAGGTGCGGACGCTACGGGCGGTACGGACCCTACGGCCGGCCGTACCGGTACGCGGGGTACCGGTACGGCCGGCCCGTACGGTCGGGGTGCGGGCGGCGGCCCGCTCAGAGCTCGCCGACCGAGGTGACCCGGACCACCGCCCGGCCCTCCTCGTCCGAGGCCGCGAGGTCGACCTCGGCGCTGATGCCCCAGCCATGGTCGCCGTTCGGGTCGGCGAAGGTCTGGCGGACGCGCCACAGGCCGTGCGCCGGGTCCTCCTCGATCATCAGCAGCTTCGGGCCGCGGGCGTCCGGGCCGGTGCCCAGGTCGTCGTACTCGTCCCAGTACGCGTCCATCGCCTCGCCCCAGGCGTCGGCGTTCCAGCCGGACTCGCCGTCCAGCTCGCCCAGCTCCTCGATGTGGTCCAGGGCGGCCAGTTCGACCCGGCGGAACATGGCGTTGCGCACCAGCACCCGGAAGGCGCGCGCGTTCGCCGTGACCGGCTTGACCTGGTCGGCCTTCTCCTGGGCCTGCTCCGCCGTCTCGATCTCCGGGTTCGCCAGCTGCTCCCACTCGTCCAGCAGGCTGGAGTCGACCTGGCGGACCATCTCGCCCAGCCAGGCGATCAGGTCCTCCAGGTCCTCGGACTTCAGGTCGTCCGGGATGGTGTGGTCCAGCGCCTTGTAGGCGCTGGCGAGGTAGCGCAGGACGATGCCCTCGGTGCGGGCCAGCTCGTAGAAGGAGGTGAACTCGGTGAAGGACAGCGCCCGCTCGTACATGTCGCGGATGATCGACTTGGGCGAGACCGGGTGGTCGCCGACCCACGGGTGGCTCTTGCGGTACAGGTCGTACGCGTGCAGCAGGAGCTCTTCCAGCGGCTTGGGATAGGTGACGTCCTGGAGGCGCTCCATCCGCTCCTCGTACTCGATGCCGTCCGCCTTCATCGCGTTCACGGCCTCGCCACGCGCCTTGTTCTGCTGGGCGGCCAGGATCTGGCGGGGGTCGTCGAGGGTGGACTCCACCACCGACACCATGTCCAGCGCGTACGAAGGGGACTCCGGGTCGAGCAGGTCGAAGGAGGCCAGCGCGAAGGTGGACAGCGGCTGGTTGAGCGCGAAGTCCTGCTGGAGGTCCACGGTCAGCCGGATCGTGCGGCCCTCGGCGTCGGGCGTGTCCAGCTGCTCCACGACCCCGCCGTCCAGCAGCGAACGGTAGATCGCGATGGCGCGCCGGATGTGCCTGAGCTGGTTCTTGCGAGGCTCGTGGTTGTCCTCCAGCAGCCGGCGCATCGCCTCGAAGGCGTTGCCCGGGCGGGCGATCACCGACAGGAGCATGATGTTGGTGACCTTGAAACGCGAGGTCAGCGGCTCCGGCTCGGAGGCGATCAGCTTCTCGAAGGTGTTCTCGGTCCAGCCGACGAAGCCCTCGGGCGCCTTCTTGCGGACCACCTTGCGGCGCTTCTTCGGGTCGTCGCCCGCCTTGGCCAGCGCCCGCTCGTTCTCGATGACGTGCTCGGGTGCCTGGGCCACCACGAACCCGGCCGTGTCGAAGCCCGCGCGTCCGGCCCGCCCGGCGATCTGGTGGAACTCGCGGGCGCGCAGGGTCCGGACCCGGTTGCCGTCGTACTTGGTGAGAGCGGTGAAGAGCACGGTGCGGATCGGGACGTTCACGCCGACCCCGAGGGTGTCCGTGCCGCAGATGACCTTCAGCAGACCGGCCTGGGCCAGCTTCTCCACCAGGCGCCGGTACTTGGGCAGCATGCCCGCGTGGTGCACGCCGATGCCGTGGCGCACGTAACGGGAGAGGTTCTTGCCGAACTTGGTGGTGAAACGGAAGTTGCCGATCAGCTCGGCGATCTTGTCCTTCTCCTCGCGCGAGCACATGTTGATGCTCATCAGCGACTGCGCCCGCTCGACCGCCTGCGCCTGGGTGAAGTGGACGATGTAGACGGGCGCCTGCTTCGTCGCCAGCAACTCGGTCAGGGTGTCGGTGATCGGCGTGGTGACGTACTCGTACGACAGCGGGACCGGCCGGGTCGCCGAGCGCACCACGGAGGTGGGCCGGCCGGTGCGGCGGGTCAGGTCCTCCTCGAACCGGGTGACGTCGCCGAGCGTCGCCGACATCAGGACGAACTGCGCCTGGGGGAGCTCCAGCAACGGGATCTGCCAGGCCCAGCCGCGGTCCGGTTCGGCATAGAAGTGGAACTCGTCCATCACGACCTGGCCGATGTCGGCGTCCTTGCCGTCGCGCAGCGCGATGGAGGCGAGCACCTCGGCCGTGCAGCAGATCACCGGGGCGTCCGCGTTCACGGAGGCGTCGCCGGTGAGCATGCCGACGTTCTCCGTGCCGAACAGCTTGCACAGGTCGAAGAACTTCTCCGACACCAGCGCCTTGATCGGGGCGGTGTAGAAGGTGACCTTGTCCTGGGCCAGCGCGGTGAAGTGCGCGCCGGCGGCGACCAGGCTCTTGCCGGAGCCGGTCGGGGTGGACAGGATCACGTTCGCGCCGGAGACGACCTCGATCAGCGCCTCCTCCTGAGCCGGGTACAGGGTGATGCCCTGGTCCTCCGCCCACGAGGAGAAGGCCTCGAAGAGGGCGTCGGGGTCGGCGGTCGGCGGCAGCTGATCGATGAGTGTCACGCCCCCCATCTTGCCTGGCCTCCCGCCCGATGCGGGAACCGGAGGCCGAATCGAAGATCGTCGGACGGTAGGGTGAGCCGTCGACGATCACCACACCACCGGGGCGGGAACAAGCATGATGGGTCCGGCGCATTCTCTGTCCGGAGCGGCGGCCTGGCTGGGAGTGGGTGCGGCGGCCGCGGCCGTGGACCGGCCGATGCCCTGGCCCGTGCTCGTCGTGGGGGCGCTGATCTGCGCGGGCGCCGCACTGGCCCCCGACCTCGACCACAAGTCGGCGACGATCTCGCGTGCCTTCGGCCCGCTCTCGCGGGGCCTGTGCGAGGTGGTCGACAAGATCTCCTACGCCGTCTACAAGGCGACCCGCACGTCCCACGACCCCCGCCGCTCCGGTGGCCACCGCACGCTCACCCACACGTGGCTGTGGGCGGTGCTGATCGGTGCCGGATCGTCCGTGCTCGCGGTCACCACCGACCGGTGGGGGGTGCTGGCCCTGCTCTTCGTCCACCTGGTGCTGGCCGTCGAAGGCCTGCTGTGGCGGGCCGCCCGGGTCTCCAGCGACGTGCTCGTCTGGCTGCTCGGGGCCACCAGCGCCTGGATCCTGGCCGGAGTCCTGGACCAGCCGGGCGGAGGGGCGGGCTGGTTGTTCACCGGCCCGGGCCAGGAGTACCTGTGGCTCGGCCTGCCGATCGTGCTGGGCGCCCTGGTCCACGACATCGGGGACGCGCTGACCGTCTCCGGGTGCCCGATCTTCTGGCCGATCCCGATCGCCGGCAAGCGCTGGTATCCCGTGGGGCCGCCGAAGGGGATGCGGTTCCGGGCCGGCAGCTGGGTCGAGCTGAAGGTGCTGATGCCCGTGTTCATGCTGCTCGGCGGCATGGGCGGAGCCTCCGCCCTCGGATTCCTCTAGATTCGGTCTTCCGGACCCCACCGGCCCCGCGTCACCTTGGCCCCGCGCCGGTCACCGATGCCCCCGGCCACCCCCGCGAGGTGCCCCAGCGCGCGCATGCCTGCTTCTCCGCCCCCGCAACACCCGCCCCCAGCCACCCAGGCCGACCCCGCTGCCCGAAGACAGACCCCACCCGCCCCGGACGGCGAGCCACGCCGCTGCCCGCCCCACGGCGACCCTCTGCCCACGTCCCGCCAACTCCCGGTCCGGAGGCACCCGCCCCCGTCCCCCGCTGAGCCTTCACCGAGCCACGGCCCGGCGTCGCCTCCGGCCCCTCCCAGGCCACCACCTCCCTGGATCCGGCAGACCCGGGCCGCCCACTCCGGGGCCGAGGCCCGCGCCCCGTCCTACCGAGCCCTGGCCCAGGCCACCCGCCAGGTCCGCCCCCCCGCCCACGTCCCGCCGACCCCGTGGCCGAGGCCGCCTCGGCCCCACCGGGCCGTGGCCGATCCCCCGGCCCGGCGCCGCCTCCGGCCCCGCGTCGTCCGGTCCCGGCCCAGGTCACGTGCCACGGGTCTGCCGCCCCTGGGCGTTCGCCGCCCGGGGTTGAGGCCCCCTGTCCCGTCCCGGCGGGCCTTGTCCCGGGCAGGCGTCCGGCGCCGCTTCTGGCCCCGGGCACCGGCCCAGCCCACCCGCCCCGCCTACTCCGGCCGAGGCTGCTCCGCCCTACCGGGTCCTGGCCGAGCCCTCGCCCCGCGCCGCCGCCTCCGGCTCTGCGCCGTCCAGCCCCGACCTCAGCGAAGTGCCGGGGTCCCGCCGACCCTCGGACCTCCGCCGCTCGGGGCGGTGCCCCTGGCCCACCCCACCGGGCCCTGGCCGAGCCCGCCCGGCGTCGCCCCCTGGCCCCTCCCGGCGGGGTCCTGGCTCTGGGCCCGCCGGGCGCGGCCTCCGGCCCGGGTTTCCGCCCCTGGCCCCGGCCACCTGCCCGCGTCCCGCCGCCTGCGGGGCCGAGGCGCCCTGCGCCTGTCCCGCCGGGTGTTGTGGCGGCTTTCCCGCTCGGGCCGTCCGCGTCCGGCCCAGGCCCCTGCGCGGCACTGCCCCCGGCCTCGCCCGGCCTCGGAGGGCGTAGGCCACCCGTCGGCCCGCTCGCCCCGCCCGGCGGCCGGGCCAATACGCCGCGTCAGGTGCCCGCCCGCCCGGCCGTGGGCCCGAGGACCCCTGGGCCGGAGGCGGGCCAGTCGGCCGTCCGTCAAGGCCGGTCCGGGCCCGAGGCCCCTTGGACCGGAGTCGGGTCGGCTGCCAAGCCCCGCCCACGGCCGATCCCCGGCTGAAGGCCCCGTGGACCGGGTCCGGGTCGGCCGCCAAGCCCCGCCCACGCCCGATCCCCGGCTGAAGGCCCCGTGGATCGGGGCCGGGTCAGCCGCCCGCGTGCCCCGGCCGATCCCGGGGCGAGGCCCCCTGGACCGGAGCCAGGGTGTTGTCTGGCCCGGTGGTGGGCCTGGTGGCGGCCTGGGTCGGTGTCGGTCAGCCGTGCCAGGAGCGCCAGAGGGCGGCGTAGGCGCCGTCGGCCGCCACGAGTTGGTCGTGGGAGCCGAGTTCGCTGATGCGGCCGCCCTCGACCACGGCGATCACGTCCGCGTCGTGCGCGGTGTGCAGCCGGTGGGCGATGGCCACCACCGTGCGTCCGTCCAGCACCCGGGCCAGGGAACGCTCCAGGTGCCGGGCCGCGCGGGGGTCCAGCAGCGAGGTCGCCTCGTCCAGCACCAGCGTGTGCGGATCGGCGAGCACCAGCCGGGCCAGCGCGATCTGCTGGGCCTGGGCCGGGGTCAGCGCGGTCCCGCCGGAGCCGACCTCGGTGTCGAGGCCGTCCTCCAGCGCCCGCGCCCAGTCCTCGGCGTCCACCGCCGCGAGCGCGGTCCACAGCTCGGCGTCCCCGGCGTCCGTACGGGCCAGCCGGAGGTTGTCGCGCAGGCTGCCGACGAACACGTGGTGCTCCTGGTTGACCAGGGCCACGTGCTCCCGGACCCGTTCGGCCGGCATCCGCGACAGCCGTGCCCCGCCGAGGGTGACTTCGCCCGCCCGGGGCGCGTAGATGCCCGCCAGCAGTCGGCCGAGGGTGGACTTGCCCGCGCCCGAGGGGCCCACCAGCGCCATCCGGGTACCCGGCGGCACGGACAGGGAGACCTCGTGGAGCACGTCCACGCCCTCGCGGTAGCCGAAGCGGACCTCGTCCGCCCGGACGTCACGGCCCTCGGGAGCGAGGCCGGGGTCGCCCGCCTCGGGTTCGATCTCGCGGACGCCCACCAGCCGGGCGAGGGAGACCTGGGCGATCTGGAGCTCGTCGTACCAGCGCAGGATCAGGCCGATCGGGTCGATCATCATCTGCGCGAGCAGCGCGCCCGTGGTCAGCTGACCCACCGACAGCCACCCGCGCAGCACGCAGTAGCCGCCGATGAGCAGGACGGAGCCGAGGATGACGACGAAGGTGACGTTGATGACGGGGAACAGCACGCTGCGCAGGAAGAGCGTGTAGCGCTCCCACGCGGTCCATTCGGTGATCCGCCGCTCCGACAGCGCGATCCGGCGGCGGCCCAGCCGGTGCCCCTCGACCGTCCGGCCCGCGTCCACCGTCTCGGTGAGCGCCGCGGCCACCGCCGCGTACCCGGCCGCCTCCGAACGGTACGCCGACGGCGCCCGTTTGAAGTACCAGCGGCAGCCGGTCACCAGGACCGGCAGGGCCAGCAGCGCGGCCAGCGCCAGCGGTGGCGCGGTCGCGGCGAGCGCCCCGAAGAGCAACCCCACCCACACCACGCCGATGGCCAACTGCGGCACGGCCTCGCGCATCGCGTTGGCCAGCCGGTCGATGTCGGTCGTGATCCGGGACAGCAGGTCGCCGGTGCCCGCCCGTTCCAGCACGCCGGGCGGCAGGCCCACCGACCGCACCAGGAAGTCCTCGCGGAGATCGGCGAGCATCTCCTCGCCGAGCATCGCCCCGCGCAGCCGGACCAGCCGGACGAACACCGTCTGGACGGCGAGGGCCAGCGCGAAGAGGAGGGTCACCCGCCCCAGGTGCAGTTCGCGGGCCCCGGCCGCGAGGTCGTCCACCACCCGGCCCAGCAGGTACGGGCCGACCATGGAAGCGATGACCGCCACCGCGTTCACCGCGACCAGCACCACGAACGCCCGCCGGTGCCGGCGCAGCAGCCCGCCCACGTACCGGCGCACGGTCGCGGGGCTGCCCACGGGCAAGGTGGCCGCCGTTTCCGGGGCCGCCGGATCGTGCTCCGGTGGGGCCACGCCGATCATGCCGACTCCTCGATCTCGCTGAACTCGTCCGGGAGCCTGTCCGTGAGTCCGCCCATGAGCTCGTCCCCGTGCTCGCCCATGAGCCCGTCCCCGTGCCCGCCTCTGAGCGCCTCGGCCAGGGCCCCCGGGCGGGCCGTGTCCCGCCGGACCGGCTCCGTGGCCGCCCGGCGCTGTTCCTCTTCCGTCTCCCGGGTGACGACGGCCCGGTAGCGGCCGTCGCTGCGCAGCAGGTCCCGGTGCGTGCCGAAGGCCGCCGCCCTGCCCTCGTGCACCAGCACGACCCGGTCCGCCCGGTCGAGCAGCAGCGGTGAGGAGGCCAGCACCACCGTGGTGCGTCCCCGCCGCAGTTCCGCCACGCCCTCGGCGATCCGGGCCTCGGTGTGCGAGTCGACCGCGGAGGTCGGCTCGTCCAGGACGAGCACCTCCGGATCGGTGACCAGCGACCGGGCGAGGGCCAGCCGCTGGCGCTGGCCACCGGACAGCGACCGGCCGCGTTCGGTGATCCGGGCGTCCATCGGGTCGGTGACCCCGTCCGGCGCGGACTGCAGCAGGGCCTCCAGCACATCCGAACAGCGCGCCGCCGTCAGCGCCCGCTCCGCCGTGACCTGCCCGGAGGCCGGTACGTCCAGCAGCTCGCGCAGCGTGCCCGACAGCAGGACCGGGTCCTTGTCCTGCACCAGGACCAGCGTGCGGGCCTGGTCCAGCGTCAGTTCGTCGAGCGGTACGCCGCCCAGCAGGACCGAGGCGGAGGCGTCGGCCCCGGCCGGGTGGCCGCCGAGCCGCTCGGCCAGCCGGCCCGCCAGGTCCGGGTCGCCGCACACGACCGCGGTGAGCAGGCCCGCGGGGGCCAGCACCCCGGTCTCCGGGTCGTACAGGTCGCCCCCCGGCTCCGGCGCGGACACCGCGCCGGCCCCCGGCGCCGCCGCGGGGGAGTCGTCCGCGGAGCGCGCGGCGGTGTGGGCGTCCCGGGTCAGCGACAGCACCCGCGCCGCTCGTTTCGCCGAGGGCCGCGAGAAGGAGTACGCCATGGCGATCTCCTCGAAGTGCCGCAGCGGGTAGAGCATCGTGGCCACCGCGCTGAAGACGGTGACGAGTTCACCGACCGCGATCCGGCCGTCCTGGACGAGCGAGGCGCCGTACCAGATCACGGTCACCAGCAGCGCGCCCGGCAGCAGTACCTGCACGGCGGAGATCAGCGACCACATCCGGGCGCTGTGCACGGCGGCCTGCCGGACCTCCTGGGAGGCGTCGCGGTAGCGGCCCAGGAACAGTTCCTCGCCGCCGATGCCCCGCAGGACCCGCAGCCCGGCCACGGTGTCGGAGGCCAGCTCGGTGGCCCGGCCGGCCTTCTCCCGCTGGGCGTCGGCGCGTCGGGTGGCGCGCGGCAGCAGCGGCAGCACGGCCAGGGCCAGCAGCGGCACCCCGACGGCCACGACCACCCCGAGGGCCGGTGACAGGACGAGCAGTCCGGCGCAGATCGCGACGACGGCGAAGGCGGCGGCGAGGAAGCGGGAGACCGCTTCCACGAACCAGCCGATCTTCTCCACGTCCCCGGTGGACACGGCGACCACCTCACCGGCCGCGACCCGCCGGGTCAGGGCCGAGCCCAACTCGGCCGTCTTGCGCGCGAGCAGCTGCTGCACCCGGGCGGCGGCGGTGATCCAGTTGGTGACGGCCGCGCGGTGGAGCATCGTGTCGCCGAGCGCAGTGGCCGCACCGGCCAGCAGCAGCAGCCCGCCGGCCCGGAGCAGCCGGCCGCCGTCGCGGTCCACGACTGCCTCGACGCCCAGGCCCACGCAGAACGGGAGCCCGGCGATGCCGCAGAAGTGGAGCAGTCCCCAGCCCAGGGCGACGAGCTGGTTGGCCCGCTGGTTCCTCCCGAGCCACCACAGGAACCGGGGGCCGGAACGGGCGTCGGGGACGCCGGGATCCCGGTACGGTAGATCGCTGATCTGCATGGCGCCCCACGACGAGTCGGTCCGAACCGTTCCAGATTCGCCCGCCGGGAAGACGCCCGACAATCGATTTTCCGCGGCGCGGCGCTGGGCGGCCGGGAGGCCGTCGCGCCGCGGCCGGGGGCCGACCGCCCGGGAGCGCCGGGCGAGGGGGCTACGGGCCGTCGTCCCGCGTGGCCCGTTCCAGTTCCTGGAGCACCGAGTGCCAACGGCGGCCGGTGGCCCGCTCCATGCCGACCTCGCACATCCGATTCGCCGAAAGGTGCACGTCGTAGGGCCGCTGTCGGATCTCCGCCGCCTCCCGCCGCGTCGCCGAGGCGGTCAGTTCCGGGTGGAGCATGCCGCGGTCGCCGGCGAAGGCGCAGCAGCCCAGGTCGTCCGGCACCACCACCTCCCGGGCGCAGGCCGCGGCCACCTCCCGCAGCTCCGCCCCGTCACCCAGATGGCGCATCGAGCAGGTGGGGTGGAGCACGGCCGACCCCACCGCGCGCCGGACCCCGAGGCGCGGCAGCAGCGCGCGGGCCGCCCACACCACCGGGTCCAGCACGGTCAGGTGCGCGTGCAGTTCCCGGTTCTGCTCCGTCAGGTACGGCACCACCTCGCGCGCCAGGCCCAGGGCGCAGGAGGAGGCGTCGACCACCAGGGGCAGCCGGCCGCCCGCCGTCCATCCCCAGGCGGCCTCGACGATCCGGTTGGCCATCAGCCGGTTCCCGGCGGCGTAGCCCTTGGAGTGCCAGACGGTCGCGCAGCAGGTCCCGGTGACGTCCTGAGGGATCCACACCGGCCGGCCCGCCCGCCGGGACAGCGCCACCACCGCCTCCGGCAGGGGCAGTACGTCCTCGGGCCCGCCGAAGATCCGGTTGACGCAGGCCGGGTAGTAGACCGCGCTCGCGCCGACCCGTCGGGTGTCCGGCAGCCGGCGCGCGGCAGCCCCCGGGACCTGCGGCAGCCACCGCGGCACCAGCTCCGGGCTCACGGCCCTGCGCAGCGCGCCCGTGGCGGCGCCCAGCAGCCGGTCCCCGGCCCGGTCCGGGACCGCGTCGGCGGCGGCCACCGCCAGCCGGACGGCCCGTTCCACCACCGCGAAGTGCCGGGCCGCCCGTTCGGCGGCCCGCTCCTCGCCCGGGCCGTGCCGCCGGTGGCGGAAGTCCCGCATCAGGGCGCCGGTGTCGATGCCGACCGGGCAGGCGAGCTTGCAGGTGGAGTCCCCGGCGCAGGTGTCCACCGCGTCGTAGCCGTAGGCGTCCAGCAGCCCGTCCAGGACCGGGGAGCCGGGCCGCTGCCGCGTCATCTCGCGGCGCAGCACGATCCGCTGGCGCGGAGTGGTCGTCAGGTCCGTGCTGGGGCAGGTCGGTTCGCAGAACCCGCACTCGATGCACGGGTCCGCCACCGCCTCGACGGGCGGGATGGTCTTGAGCCCGCGCAGGTGGGCGCGCGGGTCGCGGTCGAGGAGGATCCGCGGGGCGAGCACCCCGTCCGGGTCGATCAGGGCCTTGGTGCGCCACATGAGGTCGGTGGCCTTCGGCCCCCACTCCAGCTCCAGGAACGGTGCCATGTTCCGCCCCGTGGAGTGCTCCGCCTTGAGGGAGCCGTCGAACCGCTCGACGATCAGCCGGCAGAAGGCGTCCATGAAGGCCGCGTACCGCTCCACGTCGGCCGGGTCGGCGGCGTCGAAGGCCAGGAGGAAGTGCAGGTTGCCGTGGGCGGCGTGCCCGGCGACCGCCGCGTCGAACCCGTGCTCCGCCTGGAGGTCCAGCAGCGCGCCGCAGGCCTGCGCGAGCCGGTCCGGCGGCACCGCGAAGTCCTCGGTGATCAGCGTGGACCCCGCGGGCCGTGCTCCTCCGACGGCGGTGACGAAGGCCTTGCGCGCCCGCCAGTAGCCCGCGAGGACGGCCGGGTCGGCGGTGAAGGCGTTGGTGACGGAGGGCACCGGAGCGACGAGTTCCAGCCCCGCCAGGGCCTCGGCGGCCCGCTCCGCGTCCCGCGCCCGGCCCGCCTCGTCGGCCGCGCGGAACTCCACCAGCAGCGCCGTCGTGCCCGGCGGCAGGTCCGCCCAGTCCGCCGGTACGCCGGCCACGCCGACCGAGGCCCGCAGCGTGTTGCCGTCCATCAGCTCGACGGCGAGCGCGCCCGCCCCGGTGAAGCGCGGCACGGCGGCGGCCGCCGCGGGCAGCGACGGGAAGAACAGCAGGGCGCCCAGCGACAGCCGGTCCAGCGGCAGGGTGTCGAAGACCGTCTCGGCGATGAACCCGAGGGTCCCCTCGGAGCCGACGGCGAGCCCGCGCAGGATCTCGACCGGGGTGGTGCCGTCCAGGAAGGCGTCGAGCCGGTAGCCGGTGGTGTTCTTGATCGTGTACTTGGCCCGGATCCGGGCGGTCAGCCCGGCGTCGGCCTCGATCTCCCGCTTGAGCTCCAGCAGCCCGCGGCACAGGGCCGGTTCGGCGCGGGCCAGCTCCTCGTCGGCCAGCGGGTCTGCGGTGTCCACGACCGTGCCGCCGGGCAGCACCAGGGTGAGCGAGGACACGGTGCGGTAGGCGTTGCGGGTGGTGCCGGCCGTCATCCCGGAGGCGTTGTTGGCGACCACCCCGCCGACGGTGCAGGCCACCGCGCTGGCCGGGTCGGGGCCGAGGACCCGGCCGTAGCGGGCGAGGGCGGCGTTCGCCCGGAAGACGGTGGTGCCGGGTCGGATCCGGGCCCGTCGGCCCTCGTCGAGCACCTCCACACCCGCCCAGTGCCGGCGCACGTCGACCAGGATGTCCTCGCCCTGGGCCTGCCCGTTGAGCGAGGTGCCGGCGGCCCGGAAGACCACCTCGCGCTGCCGGCCGCGGGCGAAGGACAGGACGGCGGAGATGTCGTCGAGGTCCTCGGCGAGGACCACGACCTGCGGCACGAACCGGTACGGGGAGGCGTCCGAGGCGTAGCGCACCAGGTCGGAGACCTTCCACAGCACCTTGTGCGGGCCCAGCAGCTCGCTCAGCGCGGTGCGCAGCGGCAGCGGGGTGCCGCCCGCCAGGTGCTCGGGGACCCGGTCGGGGGCCGGTCCGCGCACGGCGCGCGGCCGCAGGGCGGCGCGCCTGGGTTCCAGCAGTGGCATCCGTGCCCCCTCGCCCGGGCGGTGGTCTCAGCAGCAGCGCTCCGGCCCGCCGGACAAGGCGCCCAGCAGGTCGCCGAGCACCTCGCGCTGGTCGGCGGTCAACGGTGCAAGGATCTCCTCCGCAGCCCGCGTCCGCGCGTTGCGCAGCCTCCTCAGCGTGGCGCGTCCGGTGTCGGTGAGCTCGATGCGGACCACCCGGCGGTTGGCCGGGTCGGGCACGCGCCGCACGCAGTCGGCCGCCTCCAGCCCGTCCACCAGCGTGGTCACCGCCCGCGGTACGACCTCCAGCCGGGCGGCGAGGTCGGCCATCCGGGGCGGCGCGCCGCCGTGGTCGTGCGCGACCACCCGCAGCAGCCGGGACTGGGCCGGGGTGATGCCCAGCGGCTCCAGGTGGCGCTTCTGGATGCGGTGCAGCCGCCGGGTCAGCCGCAGCAGCTGCTCGGCGAGGATCCCGTCGGGCGCGTCGGAGCCGTCCCCGGGGTCCGCGCCGGGGAGGTCGGAAGCGGTGCTCATACGAAGAACCCTAACAGGATGGCGCTCACTGTGAGCACAGGTAACAATGAGCGGTGTTCAGAAGTCCCTCCCGGTCGTCTCACCCGTAGAAGGAGCCCATGCGTCCCGACGAACCCGACTGGACCCCCTCCCGACGCCCCCTCGACCCCTCCCGCCCGGCCCCGGCCGAGCAGCCCCGGGAGCTGCGCCGCATCGTGCGCCTGTTCCGCCCCTACCGCGGCCGGCTGGCCGTCGTGGGAGTACTGGTCGCCGCCTCCTCGCTGGTCGGCGTCGCCTCGCCGTTCCTGCTGCGGGAGATCCTCGACACCGCCATCCCCCAGGGGCGCACCGGACTGCTGAGCCTGCTGGCGCTGGGCATGATCGCCACCGCGGTCGTCACCAGCGTCTTCGGGGTGCTCCAGACCCTCATCTCCACCACCGTCGGCCAGCGCGTCATGCACGACCTGCGCACCGCCGTCTACGCCCAGCTCCAGCGGATGCCGCTGGCCTTCTTCACCCGGACCCGCACCGGCGAGGTGCAGTCCCGCATCGCCAACGACATCGGCGGCATGCAGGCCACGGTCACCTCGACCGCGACCTCCCTCGTCTCCAACGTCACGGCCGTGGTCGCCTCCGTCGTGGCCATGCTCGCCCTCGACTGGCGGCTCACCCTCGTCTCCCTGCTCCTGCTGCCGCTCTTCGTGTGGATCAGCCGCCGCGTCGGCAACGAGCGCAAGAAGATCACCACGCAGCGGCAGAAGCAGATGGCGGCGATGGCCGCGACGGTCACCGAGTCGCTGTCCGTCTCCGGCGTCCTGCTGGGCCGCACCATGGGGCGGGCGGACTCGCTCACCCGTTCCTTCGCCGAGGAGTCGGAGAAGCTCGTCGGCCTGGAGGTCCGCTCCAGCATGGCCGGGCGCTGGCGGATGTCCACGATCGGCATCGTCATGGCGGCCATGCCCGCCCTGATCTACTGGGCCGCCGGGCTCGCGCTCCAGGCGGGCGCGCCCTCGCTCTCCGTCGGCACCCTCGTCGCCTTCGTCACCCTCCAGCAGGGCCTGTTCCGGCCGGCGACGAGCCTGCTGTCGACCGGCGTGCAGATCCAGACCTCGCTCGCGCTGTTCGCGCGGATCTTCGAGTACCTGGACCTGCCGGTGGAGATCACCGAGCGCCCCGACCCGGTGCGCCTGGAGCAGGTCCGCGGCGAGGTCCGCCTGGAGGGCGTGGACTTCGCCTACGACGCCTGCGACGCCCGCGACCCCGGCCGCAGGACGCTCAGCGGGATCGACCTCACCGTCCCGGCCGGCGGCTCGCTCGCCGTGGTCGGTGCGACCGGCTCGGGCAAGAGCACCCTCAGCTACCTGGTGCCGCGCCTGTACGACGTCACCGGCGGCCGGGTCACCCTCGACGGTGTCGACGTGCGCGACCTCGACTTCGACACCCTCGCCCGCTCCATCGGGGTCGTCTCCCAGGAGACGTACCTCTTCCACGCCTCCGTGGCCGACAACCTGCGCTTCGCCAAGCCCGACGCCACCGAGGAGGAGATCGCCGCCGCCGCGCGCGCCGCCCAGATCCACGACCACATCGCCGCCCTGCCCGACGGCTACGACACCCTGGTCGGCGAGCGGGGCTACCGCTTCTCCGGCGGGGAGAAGCAGCGCCTGGCCATCGCCCGGACGATCCTGCGCGACCCGCCGGTGCTGATCCTGGACGAGGCCACGAGCGCCCTGGACACCCGTACCGAGCGGGCCGTGCAGCAGGCCATCGACGCGCTGTCGGCCGGCCGCACCACGATCACCATCGCCCACCGGTTGTCCACGATCCGCGACGCCGACCAGATCGTGGTCCTCGACGGCGGCCGGATCGCCGAGCGCGGCACCCACGAGGAGCTGCTGGCGGCCGACGGGCGGTACGCAGCGCTCGTCCGCCGGGACACCGAACTGGCGCCGGTAAACGTGTGATCGTATGACCGACGACGGTCGAGATGCCGGGAATATGGTGCTCCGCGGGTTAGCGTGCCCGCATGAGTCCTGAGAACCGGCCACGGCGGCGCCGGGCCCGGCTCACCCGCCGGGGCCGGCTGACGATCCTCTTCGGCGCACTGCTCGTGCTCGCGGCGGCAGCCGCGGTCCCGCTGCTCCTGCGCGGCGCACCGCAACCCGAGCAGCCGCGCCGGCTGATCGTCCCCGAAGGCTGGCGCGCCGCCCAGATCTACGCCGCCGTGGACCGCGAGCTCAAGGTGGCTCCGGGCACCACCGCGGCGGCGGCCAAGGCCGCCGGGCTGGACCTGCCGGCCGAGGCCAAGGGCAACCCCGAGGGCTTCCTCTTCCCGGCGACGTACCCGGTGACCTCGAAGTCCACTCCGGCCTCGGTCCTCGCGCAGATGGTGCGCACGGCGAACCTCGAACTGGGCGCTCAGGCGGTGGCCCTCGGCAGCAAGGCCCACGGGATGACCCCGTACCAGACGGCCACCCTTGCCAGCATCGTCCAGGCCGAGGCCGACAACCCGGCCGACATGGGCAAGGTCGCCCGAGTGGTGCACAACCGGCTCGCCCGATCGATGCCGCTCCAGATGGATTCGACCCTCAACTACGCGCTCAACCGCTCCACGATCGACACCACCCTGGACGACACCCGGATCGACAGCCCCTTCAACACCTACCGGCGCCAGGGCCTGCCCCCCACCCCGATCGCCAGCCCGGGCTCGGCGGCGATGGCCGCCGCGGTCGAGCCGACCCCGGGCGACTGGCTGTTCTTCGTCACCGTCAGACCCGGCGACACCCGCTTCTCCCGGACGTACGAGGAACACAAGCGCCATGTCGCGGAGTTCAACAAGCTCCGCGCCGCTGCCCACGCGACGTGAGGCCCCGCCCACCGGCCCCCTACGCCGGCACCGGCTCCCCGGCCAGCAGGCGGCGGATCTCCCGGACGGCCGCGCCCCCGGCGCGGTTGGCGCCGATCGTGCTGGCCGAGGGCCCGTACCCGACCAGGTGGACCCGTTCGTCGCGGACGGCCCGGGTCCCCTCCACGCGGATGCCGCCGCCGGGCTCGCGCAGCCGCAGCGGGGCCAGGTGGTCGATCGCCGCCCGGAAGCCCGTCGCCCACAGGATGACGTCGGCCTCGACGGCACTGCCGTCGGCCCAGGCCACGCCCGTCGGGGTGATCCGCTCGAACATCGGCCGGCGGTCCAGCACCCCCGCGTCCAGCCCGGCCCGCACGGCATCGGTCAGGGCGAGTCCGGTCACGCTCACCACGCTCCGCGGCGGCAGCCCCTGGCGGACCCGGTCCTCCACCAGCGCCACCGCGGCCCGGCCCTCGGCCTCGCCGAAGGGCCCGTCGCGGAACACCGGCGGACGGCGGGTCACCCAGGTCGTCGCCGCCGCGACCCCGGCGATCTCCAGCAGGTGCTGCACCGCGGAGGCGCCGCCGCCGACCACCACCACCCGGGCCCCGGCGAACTCCTGCGGACCGGGGTAGTCCGCGGTGTGCAGCTGGCGTCCGCTGAACGTCTCCTGGCCCGGGTAGCGGGGCCAGAACGGCCGGTCCCAGGTGCCGGTGGCGTTGATCAGGGCCCGGGGCGCGAAGGCGCCGGCCGAGGACTCGACCCGCAGTCGGCCCCCCTCGCCCTCGCGCACCGCCGTCACGTCCACCGGCCGCAGCACCCGCAGGTCGAAGGCCTCCTCGTACGCCGCGAAGTACGCGCCGATCACCTCGGCGGACGGCCGCAGCGGATCCGCCCCGGTCAGCTCCATGCCGGGCAGCGCGTGCATCCCGTGCACCCTGCCGTAGGTGAGCGTGGGCCAGCGGAACTGCCACGCCCCGCCGGGTGCCGGGGCGTGGTCCAGGACCACGAAGTCCTGCCCGGGGGCGAGCCCCGCCCGCCGCAGGTGGTAGGCGCTCGACAGGCCCGCCTGCCCGGCCCCGACGACGACCACGTCCAGGTCCCGCACAAATTCGTTCACGGTTTGACTAACTCGTGCGCCCGGGCGGATCTTCCCGGCGGCTCAGGCGGCTCAGGCGGCTCAGGCGGCTCAGGCGGCCCGGTGCTCGCTCAGCCAGTCGTAGGCGATCTCCGCCGTGAACTCCTGGTGGCCCGTGCGGAAGAGCAGCCCGGCGGTGGCGAAGGCCGGATCGTCCGCCGCCGACGCCGCGTGGGGCAGCGCCACGCACTCCATCCCGGCCGCGTGCGCGGCGAGCGCGCCCGGGGCGGCGTCCTCCACGACCACGCAGTCCGCCGGGTGCGCGCCCAGCCGGCGGGCCGCCTCCAGGAAGACGTCCGGCGCGGGCTTGCCCCGCTCGACCTCCTCGGCGGAGACCGTCGTCGACAGCAGCGCGTCCAGCCCCGTCCCCGCCAGCACCGCCTCGATCGCCTCGCGCGAGGACCCCGAGGCCACGGCCATCGGGATGCCCTCCGCGTGCAGCCGCTCCACGAAGGTCCGCATCTCCGGGAAGGCCCGCGTCCGGCCGCGGGCCAGCTCCAGGTAGGCCGCGTTCTGCTCCGCCAGCAACTGGTCGACCGGCGCCTCGATGGTGTGCCGCTCGCGCAGGATCTCCAGCGTCTCCCGGGTCCCGATGCCGATGAAGGCCGCGTGCTGCTCCCAGGTGAAGCCGGGGACGCCGTGGCGCTCCAGGGTGCGGCGCCCGGACTCGTAGTAGTTCGGCTCGCTGTCCACGAGGGTGCCGTCGAGATCGAATATGACGGAGATCATCCGTTGTGCCCGTTCTGCCGGTTGTGTACGTGCCGTACCCATCTTGTCAGGGTTTGCGGGCGGCTCGTCCCACGGCCTCCACCAGCGGCAGCAGCCGGTGCGGCACCCGTTCGCGCAGCGCCACCTCGGTCCGGGTGCGGACCACGCCCGGCAGCCGGATCAGTTGCTGGATGACGTCCTCCAGATGGGCGTTGTCCCGTGCCGCGACCCGGGTCAGCAGGTCGCCGCCGCCCGTGATCGAGAACGCCTCGATGATCTCCGGGACGGCGGCCAGGGCCTCCCCGACCTCGTCCAGGTGCCCCTGGGTGACCTCGATGTGCACGAAGGCCAGCACCGGATGCCCGAGGGCCGCGGGGGACAGGACGGGGCCGGTACCGGTGATCACCCCGGTCCGCTCCAGTCGGTCCAGCCGCGCCTGCAGCGTGCCGCGCGCGATGCCGAGCAGCCGGGCGTACTCGCGCACGCTGGTGCGCGGCTGCTCGATGAGCAGGCGCAGGATCCGGGTGTCGAGTTCGTCCACCGCCATGCCCGTGACTGTACCCATCGGTGCGTAACGGGCCGAATCGCCCGCGGCGGACCGGTGGCCGACCGGGCGGGCGGGTCAGCCGCGCGTCCAGTCCAGCAGCCGGTCCGCCGGCCAGGAGTTGATCACCCGCTCGACGGGCACCCCGCACTCCTCGGCCCGGGCGCAGCCGTAGATCTGCCAGCTCAGCTGACCGGGCGCGTGCGCGTCGGTGTCGATCGAGAAGTACACGCCCGCCGCGACGGCCCGGCGCAGGAGCCGGCGCGGCGGGTCCAGCCGCTCGGGCCGGCTGTTGATCTCCACGGCCGTGCCGGACTCGGCGCACGCGGCGAACACCTCGTCGGCGTCGAACTCCGACTCCGGCCGGCCCCGGCCGGTCAGCAGCCGGCCGGTGCAGTGGCCCAGGACGTCCGCGTGCGGGTTGCGGACGGCGGCGACCATGCGCCGCGTCATCGCCCGCCGGTCCATCCGCAGCTTGGAGTGCACGGAGACCACGACGACGTCGAGCCGCTCCAGCAGCTCGGGCTCCTGGTCCAGGGAGCCGTCGTCGAGGATGTCGCACTCGATCCCGGTCAGCAGCCGGAACGGCGCCCAGGTGGCGTTGAGTGCTTCGACGACCTCCAGCTGCTCCCGCAGCCGCTCGGGCGAGAGCCCGCGGGCCACGGTGAGCCGGGGCGAGTGGTCGGTGAGCACGGCCCACTCGTGGCCGAGCTCGGCGGCGGTGCGGCCCATCTCCTCGATGCCGCTGCCGCCGTCGGACCAGTCGGAGTGCAGGTGGCAGTCGCCCCGCAGGGCGGTCCGCAGCGCCGCGCCCGGTCCCTGCGGCACGGGCGGGGCGCCGAGCTCCTCCTCCAGCCGTTCGAGGTAGGCCGGGACCCGCCCGGCCAGCGCCTCGGCGATCACGCCCGCCGTCTTGGGGCCGATGCCCTTGACCGCCTCCAAGGTCCCGGCCGCCGCGCGCCGGGCCGCCTCGCCCTCCGGCATGGCGGCCACCCGCTCCGCCGCCGTACGGAAGGCGCGGACGCGGTACGTGGGGGCCTGTCCGCGCTCCAGCAGGAACGCGATCCGCCGCAGGGCGGCGACCGGGTCCACGGCCTGCGGGTCAGACGGGCGGCAGCGGCGCCGGCGGCGTCATCGGCAGCACGTCAGTGGCACCACTTCACGGGCGAGAGGTTCTTCACCCAGCGCGCGGCGACCCAGCCGTCGTCCTCGGGCAGGTGGTACCAGAGGTCGTTGCCGCCGACCCGCTCGCCGTGCTTCTTGCAACTGATCGAGACCTTCTCGTCCGGGTAGACCTTCTCGACCACCGACGAGTGCGTGGTCGGTCCGCTGCGGACGTTCAGCGGGCCGCGGGAGACGACCTTGCCGGTGGCGTAGCGGTGGTGCGGGGGCCGGCCGGGGCCGTCGCCGTCCTCCTCGTCCTCGCCGTCCTCCTCGTCGTCCCACTCCTCCTCGTCGTCGTAGTCGTCATCGTCGTCGAGCACGACCCCGTGCCCCGGTGTGTTGCGGGGCGGGTTCTCGTCCGCCACGGCGACACCGGCGCCGACGAGGCCGAGCACCAGGCTTCCGGCGGCTAGAGCGAAGCAGGTCCTGGTGGGTTGCAGCATGAGCCGGCTCCTCTGCGAAGGCTTCGGTGGCGACCGGGCGGTCACCAGGGACGACTATGACGAGACCGGATGCGCGGACCCGGGTGGCACACCGCCGATTAGCCCGAATTGCGCATTTTGATCTGATAGGTCGGCGGACACTCAAGGGTGGCGGGCAGGGCGCGGCGGGGGCTCTCCGGCCCTGGTCCGTTGGCCTGCTGGTGGCCCAAGACCATGCGCCGGTGCTGTGCCAATGGCCCACCGCATCAGGGGTGACTTGAGCCATTGCCCCGCCGGATGGTTTTCTGGACCCATCCATGCACACTCGGCGCCGCCAGCGCCGGACGGCGACGAGGCCGGACCGGACCCGCGGCGCTTTCGTCGTGCCCACGACCGCCCACCACCCCCGGGCGGGCCGGGGAGCGGCGAAGGGCAAGACAAGGGGGGCGGCCGACCGCCGTGAAGAGGATGTTCGTGGCTCCGGACCCGGGGCGCATCAGGCTCAGGACCTCGCTCCGCGCCGTCGTCGGCGTGGGCGCCGCCGTCACCGCCGCCGAACTGGCCGGCTTCTCGCTGACCGCGTCCATCACGGCGGGCCTCGCGGCCCTGCTCGCCCTGTTCACCGTCACCGACCCCGGTGTCCGGGCCCAGGTCCTGACCACCGCCCTGCTGCCGCTCGCCGGATTCCCGGTGCTGGCCCTGGCCACCCTGCTGCACGGCAGCGCCCCGCTGCGCGACCTCGCCTTCGTCCTGGTCGTCTTCGCCGGGGTCTACGCCCGCCGCTGGGGTCCCCGGGGACACGCCCTCGGGATCTTCGCGTTCATGAACTTCTTCATCATCCAGTTCCTGCACGCCCTGCCCGGCCAGCTGCCCGAGCTGTACGCGGCCGTCGGGCTCGCCCTGGCCGCCTGCGGCGTGGTCCGCTTCGTGTGCTGGCCGATCGAGCGGACCTTCCCGCCGCCGGCCGCGCCCACCCCGCTGCCGGGGACCGGCCTGGCGCGGCCCACCACCCGGCAGGCCGTCCAGGCCACCGCCGCGTGCGCCGCGGCCCTCGCGGTCGGCCAGGCGCTGTCGACCGACCGCTGGTACTGGGCCGTCGGCACCGCGTGGTGGATCTTCGTCAACACCGTCTCGCGCGGCGAGACCCTGGTCCGCGGCTTCCGCCGGGTGCTCGGCACCGTCATCGGCATCGTCGCCGGCCTGCTGATCGCCATTCCGCTGCACGGCGCGCCCGGCCCGACGGCGGCCCTGGTCGCCGTCTGCGTCTTCGGGATCTTCTACACGGCCCCGGTCTCCTACAGCTGGATGATGCTCGCCGTCACCCTCATGGCCGGCCTGCTCTACGGCCTGCTGGGGGTGCTCAGCCCGAGCCTGCTGGTGCTGCGCCTGAGCGAGACCGCCGTCGGCGCCCTGTGCGCGGCGCTGGCCGTGGTGCTGGTGCTGCCCGTCACCACCCACGCCGTCAACGACGCCTGGATCCAGCGCGCGCTGCGCTGCGTGCACGAGGCCACCGCGCAGGCCGCCGCCCGGCTCTCCGGCGACCGCGCGGCCGACCCGGCCCCGCACGCCGCCGAGCTGGAGCTGCTGCTGGCCCGGGTCCGGCTCGCCCTCGCGCCGCTGGTCCACCCGCTCAGCCCGTACCGCAACCGCAAGGCCCGGGCCCGCCAGGTGATCGAGCTGCTCGACGCCTGCGCCCGGGAGGTGCGGGGCCTGGTCTCCGTCGCGGCCGACCCCGACGCCGGCCACGACGCCCGGCTCGCCGCCGCCTGCTGGCGCGTCGAGGCCGCCGTGGAGGCCCTCATCACGCCCGCCGCCG
>NZ_JAJAUY010000070.1 GCF_020532625.1 Streptomyces antimicrobicus
CGGGCCTCGGCGGCGACACGGCGCCCGGCCGGGCGCCCGTAGCGCCCCGGCCGACGCCCGCGGACGCCCAGGCTCCGAACGACGGCACCGGCCTCCCCGTCCCCGGAGCACCCGCCGGTGCACCGGCGGCCGACGCCCCCGCCCCCTGCCCGACGCCGACCCCGGACACGGGCACGGGCACGGGCACGGACACGGACACTGGCACCGGCGCGGAGCCCACCCACCCCGGCCCGGCCGCGGACGCGGGGCAGCCCGCCGGTGCCGGGTCCGGAGCCGCGACCGGAGGCGCGACCGGGACCGGAGCCGGAGCCGGTGCCCCGGTGCGCTCGGCCGGGCCCGGGCGGGGGTGGAACTTCGACGGGATTCCGGCCGTCGGGCGGATGTACTCCGCGCGGAACGGCGGGCGGTACTTCTGTACCGCCAGCGTGGTGTCCTCGCCCGGCCGGAACCTGGTCGTCACCGCCGCGCACTGCCTCACCGGCGCCGACACCCGCCAGCTGTACTTCGTCCCGAAGTACACCGCCGCCAAGCCGCAGCCCTACGGCAAGTTCCCGGTGCGCCGGATCTGGATCGACCCGCGCTACCGCCGCCTCGGCCCGAACAAGGGGGCCAGGCTCGACGTGGCCTTCGTCGAGGTCGGGCCGCGGCCCGACGGCCGGCGGGTCGAAGCCGTCGTCGGCGGGAACCGCCTGGTCACCGGCAGCGCCTACGCGCAGCCCGGCGTGATGCTCGTCGGGCACCCGGCCGGCGCCGCCCGGCCCCGCGCCTGCGTCAACCGCACCACCCGTTTCACCAGCCGCGACCCGAAGATCCCCGGCACCTTCCTGCGGATCAACTGCACCGGCTACCCGGGCGGCACCAGCGGCGGCCCCTTCATCGCCGCGTACGACAGCCGTACCCGGACCGGTTCCCTCATCGGGGTCATCGGCGGCTGGAAGACCGGCGGCGACCTTCCCGACACCTCCTACAGTTCCTACTTCGGCGCCGACGTCAAGGCGCTGTACGCGGCGGCGACACGCGGGCGGACGTGACGGAGGCGGCCGAACCCCCCGGCGCCGCGGCCGGGCCGGGCGGCTGCGTCCGCCGGGTCCGCCGCGGATTGCCGACGGTGCGCGGCGTCACCGGCGGCCCGGTGGCGATGGCCGTGTCCGGCGGCGGCAGGCACAGCTGGCGGCGCAGGTCGGCCAGGGCCGCGTGCACCGGGGCGAGGATGAGTTCCGCGCGCGGGTGCACGGTCGCGAGGGCGTGGGCCGTGGTCTCGATGGCCTCGGCGGCGTCCTCGACCGCGTCCCGGCTCCAGCCGCCGACGGCCACGGAGTCGTACAGGTGACAGGCGGTCTCGGCGGCGGCGTCGGCCCGGGCACCGACCCCGGGCCCCGCCACGGCGGGCAACAGCTCCATGCCGGGTCAACGATCAGCGGCCGCCGGGGGAACGAGCCATGAGCCGCCGGGCCACCAGGTGCGCGCCCGCCGTGGCCGCGCCGGCGAGCGCGAGGCCGTGCACCGCGTCCCGCGCCCGGCCGGGCCGCAGCACACCCGCCCGGCGCAGCCGGCCCCGCGCCCAGAGCGTGAACGGCACGACCAGCAGCGGACTGGTGACCACGCCCGGGGTGTAGCCGCGGGTGGCGAGGGCCTGCCCGACGTGGACCGCGCCGTGCAGTCCGAAGCCGTTCAGGGCCACCTGGTAGAAGGCGGAGCGGCCGCCCGTGCGGTGGCCGTCGGCGGCGGCCGCCGCCACGATGAGGGCCATGACCCCGACGGCGCCGGCGAACTCCCGCCCGCCGGAGGCCTCCAGGCGCCGCCACACCGCCTCGGGTACCGCCGGGTGGCGGGTGCGCAGGACCGGGACCCGGTTGCGGGCCCAGCGCCGCACGGTGGCCAGTTCCTCCAGGTCGTGCACCGCCCAGGCGGCCAGCAGCCCCCATGTCGCGGCCGCCCCGGTCGCGTGCCCGCGGCCGGCCGGCCGCCGCGTCTCCTCGTCGTCCTCGATCATGGACTCAGCCTATGCGGCGACCCACGGCAGCCACAGGGGCAGCAGCACCAAGGTGGCCAGGGAGCTCTTGACGACCAGGGCCGCCGACAGGTGCACCCCGACGTCGTAGCGCTGGGCGAAGACGAAGAGGTTCTGCGGCGTGGGCATCGCCGCGACGAGGACGAGGTACGTCAGCCACGACCCGCTCACCCCGAACACCAGGGCGCACACCGCCCAGGCCAGCAACGGGAAACCGGCGGCCTTGAACGCGACGAGCGCCAGCTCCTCCCGGGTGGTGCCCCGCAGGTCCAGACCGGAACCGCCCAGGTGCAGCCCCAGCGCGAACAGGGCGACCGGTGAGGCGCTGTCGCCGACGAAGGCGAAGCCGTCGAGCACCACCTCGGGCACGGGGACCGACAGCAGGTTCAGCAGGATGCCGGCGTTGCAGGCGAGCACCAGAGGGGTGGTCAGCGAAGCCCTGAGCGCCCGGCCGAGCCGCGCGGCGGGACCGCCCACGGCCTCGGCGCGGCCCAGTTCCATGACCGAGATGACGAGCAGCGACAGCACGCAGACCTGGAACAGCAGCACCGGCAGGATCGGCGTGGCGTCGCCGAAGAGGGTGATGAAGACCGGGACGGCGAAGTACGCGGTGTTCACCTGGACCGCCGCCATGATCCGCAGCGCCACGCCCCGGGGCTCGCGCACCCCGGCCGCCACCGAGGCGAGGCCGACGAGCAGCACCGCGAGCCCGGCCGCCGTGGCGTAGCCGAGCACGGCCCGCCGGTCGAACAGGGCGCCGAGGTCGCTGGCGTGGATGCTGGCGAAGAGGTAGCAGGGCACGGCGAAGAGGAAGGAGTAGTCGGAGAAGGCCTTGGAGCTCTCGGCGGGCACCACCTTGCGGCGGGCGAGCAGCACCCCGCAGCCGAAGGCCAGCAGGACCGGAATCAGCTTCTCCAGTACCGCGATCGTCCCCATGGAGTCCTCCCCGTCCGGTGCCCGTTCCCGGGGCAGCCCCGCCAAGGGCGGCCGACCCCGCTGGTCCGGCCCCGGTCGCCGGGTGGAGCGTACGCTGACGGATCATGAGCAGTGACGGCCCCTCCCCCGCCCCCGCCCGCGGCCCCTCCCCCGGCTCCCGCCTGCGCCGCGCCGTCCGGCCGCGCCGGCTGCGGCCCGCGCTCGACGCCCTCGGCGGTCTGCTCGTCGGGGTGCGTACGCCGGGCCGGGCGGCCGAGCCGCTGTTCGCCCGGGCGCCGAAGCGGTGGCAGCGCTGGCTGCCGTACCTGGTCATGGGGGCGGCGACGGCCGCGTTGCTGCCCACCACCATCGCGGTGCTGGTCAACGACTACCGGGGCGACGGCGCGTGGGCGGGTGCGCTGGGGGTGGCGCAGACGGTGCCGCTGCTGCTGGCGGTGACCCGGCCGCTGCACGCGTGGGTGGTGGTGCTGTTCTCGGACGTGGTGGGCGCCCTGCTGCTGATCGACGCGGCGGGCACGCCGGGCCTGGCGTGGCCGTGGACGCCGATGGCGATCGTCGGGTACCTGCTGCTGATGGCGTGCCTGGGGCTGCGCGAGTCGGTGCGGACCCTGACCGGCGTATGGCTGGTGACCGGCGCGGCCGGGGTGGTGCTGGGCGTCGTGCAGCCGGCCGGGGTGATGAACACGCACGCGCTGCTGTTCGTCCTGTCCGGCGTGATGCTGGTGACCACCGCCACGCTGCGGGGCCTGGGTGACGCCCGGCAGAAGATCGCCGAGCAGGAGAGCATCAGCGAGGCCGAACGGGCCCGGCGCACGCTGCTGGAGGAACGGGCCCGGATCGCCCGGGAGTTGCACGACGTGGTCGCCCACCACATGTCGGTGATCACCGTGCAGGCCGACTCGGCGCCGTACCGGCTGCCGGGCCTGGCGGAGCCGGTGCGGCAGGAGTTCGCCGCGATCGCGGCGAGCGCCCGCGAGTCGCTGAGCGAGATGCGCCGGCTGCTGACCGTGCTGCGCGGCGACGGCGCGGACGGCGAGCGGGCCCCGCAGCCCGGGCTGGACCGGTTGCAGCAGCTGGTCGAGGCGACCGTACGGGCCGGGCAGCCGGTGGAGTTGTCGATGGCGGCGGGCCTGCCGGAGGCGGTGCCGTCGGCCGTGGACCTGTCGGCGTACCGGATCGTGCAGGAGGCGCTGGCCAACGTGGTCCGGCACGCGCCGGGCGCGGACACCCGGGTGTCGGTGACCGCCGACGGCGACGAGGTGCTGGTCCTGGTCGTCAACGGGCCGGCCCCGGACGAGGTGGTGGCGCTGGAGAGTTCGGGCACGGGGCACGGTCTGGTCGGGATGCGCGAGCGCGTACGGTTGACCGGCGGGACGCTGGACACCGGTCCGCTTCCCGACGGCGGCTTCCGGGTCGCCGCCCGACTTCCGCTGACCGAGGACGCCAGTTGACCATCCGTGTGATCATCGTCGACGACCAGGCCATGGTGCGGGCGGGGTTCGCCGCGCTGCTGTCGGCGCAGGCCGACATCGACGTCGTGGGCGAGGCGCCGGACGGCCGCCAGGGCGTCGCCGTGGCCCGCTCCACGCATCCGGACGTGGTGCTGATGGACGTGCGGATGCCGGAGATGGACGGGCTGTCGGCGGCCCGCGAGATCCTCGACCCGCCGCCCGGGGTGGTGCACCGGCCGAAGGTGCTGATGCTGACCACCTTCGACATCGACGACTACGTGTACGAGGCGCTGCGCGCCGGCGCGTCCGGGTTCCTGCTCAAGGACGCGCCGCCGGCGGACCTGATCGCGGCGGTGCGGGTGGTCGCCTCGGGCGAGGCGCTGCTGGCGCCGTCGGTGACCCGGCGGCTGATCGCGGACTTCGTGCAGCAGCGGCCGGCGCCGCGCAAGGAGCCCCGGCTGCGGCTGAACGGGCTCACACCGCGCGAGACCGAGGTGCTGGAGCTGATCGCGCGGGGCCTGTCGAACCAGGAGATCGCCGGGCACCTGGTGCTGGCCGAGCAGACGGTCAAGACCCACATCGGGCGGGTGCTGGCCAAGCTGGACCTGCGGGACCGGGCGCAGGCCGTGATCTTCGCGTACGAGGCGGGCCTGGTCCGCCCGGGTGACCACGGGTGATCTCCCCCACCCCCTACCCAGGTATGACCACGCAGTTGGCTCCGTAGTACGTAGGCCGGTGCGACACCCCCTTCCTACCTTCTCCTCGCCGCGAGGAGAGGAGAAGGGGAATGCGCCGGTTCGCAAGGACGCTGGCCGCCGCCGTGCTGGCGGTGGCCGCCGTCACGGGCACCGCGGGATGGGCGTCCGCGGGGAGCCAGGTCGAGGTCACCGGGCCGCCGCCCGGCACCGCCGAATGGCGGTCCGACCAGGGGCCGGGGCGGCCGCTGCCCGATCCGGCGACCGCGTCGCCGTACGAGGTGGCCCGGTTCTTCGCGGGCCTGGGCAGCGCCGAACGCGAACGGCTGGCGCGGCGGCACCCGCTGGTCGTGGGCAACCTCGACGGGGCTCCCGTACGACTGCGGTACGAGGCCAACCGGCTCGCCGTACGCGCCACCGGCGACCCCCGCTTCGCCGCACTGGCCGCGCCCGGCCGGCAGGTCCTCGCCTTCGACCCGCGCGGCCGGGGGCAGGTCGCCGAGGTCTTCGGTGACCTGGAGCGCTCCGCGCACGTCGCCGTCGTCGTCCCCGGGTCGGACAACGACGCCGCCGGGTACGACGCCCCGCACGCGCCGTACAGCGGCCCCGGTGGCATGGCCCGGTCGCTGCGGGCGGCGACCGGGGGCCGGGCGGCCGTCGTGGCGTGGACCGGGTACACCACTCCGGTCGGGGTCGGGCTGGACGCCGCCACCGGCCGGCTCGCCGAGGCGGGCGCCGCGCGGCTGACCCGGTTCACGCAGGGGCTCGACGCGGTCGGCGTCGCCGATCCGGCGCTGTTCTGCCACTCCTACGGCTCGGTGGTGTGCGGACTGGCCGCGGCCGGGCTCGACGCCCGCGACCTGGTCGTGCTCGGCTCGCCCGGCATGCGGGCGGCGTCGGTGTCCGCGCTGCGCACCGGCGCCCGGGTCTGGGCCGCCAAGGGCCCCTCCGACTGGATCGACGACGTACCGAACGTCGAGGTCGCCGGCCTCGGCCACGGTCCCGACCCGGCGGGGCGCGCTTTCGGCGCCCGCCGGGTGCCGGCCTCCGACGTGCGGGGCCACACCGGCTACTTCGCCCCCGGCACCACTTCCCTGGCCGCCTTCGCCGCCATCGCGACGGGAGAGATCCGATGAGCGCACCGACCGCACCCGTTCCGCCCGCTCCGCCCACCCCGCCAGCTCCGCGCGCCCCGCGCGCCCCGCTCGCCGCCCTGCGCCGGACCGCCGCGCGCATCGAGCGGCGCACCCCGGCCCACCGTGACCGGGCGGTCGACGGCCTGCGCGCCCTCGCGTTGCTGGCCGTGCCGACCGGGCACTGGATGCTCGGCGGGTTCACCCTGGACGCGGCGGGCGGCCTGCACAACGCCAGTCCGCTGTCCGCCTTCGGGTTCCTCGCGCCGGCCAGCTGGGTGCTGCAGATGCTCGGCATCTTCTTCCTGGTCGGCGGGTACGCCTCGGTGCTCTCGTACCACCGCCGCCCCGGCGGCACCGGCGCGTGGCTGCGCGGCCGGATCGCCCGGCTGGGCCGGCCGGTGCTGGGGGTGACGGCCGTGTGGGCGCTGGCGGCGCCGGTGCTGTACGCGGCCGGGGTGCCCGAGGCGAGCCTGCGGACCGGCGCGACGCTGGTGGTCCAGCCGCTGTGGTTCGTGGGGGTGTACGTGGTGGTGACCGCGCTGACGCCGTACTGCGTCCGGGCGGCGCGCCGACTGGGCGGGTGGGCGGCGGCGCCGCTGCTGGGGTCGGTCGCGGTGGTGGACTTCCTGCGCTACGGCCCGTACGCGGACGGCGTGCCCTCGTGGGTGGCGGCGCTGAACGTCCTGCCCGGCTGGCTGTTCGCGTACCAGCTGGGGGTCGCGTGGGGCGAGCGGCGGATCGGGCGGCGCGGGGCGTGGCTGCTGCTGGCCGGCGGGGCGGCGCTGTTCGCGGTGCTCCTGGTGGCCTTCGACTACCCGGCGTCGATGGTCGGCGTCCCCGGTGCCGACCGCACCAACTCCCACCCGCCGTCGCTGCTCGTCCTGGCCCTGGCCGCGGCCCAGTCCGGGGCCGCGATCCTGCTGCGGGACCGGCTGGCGCGGCTGCTGTCCCGGCCGGCGCTGTGGGCGCCGGTGGTGGTCGTCAACCTGTGCGCGATGACCATCCTGTGCTGGCACCAGACGGCGATGCTGGCGGCGGCGGTGCCGGGGTCGTTCCTCGGTGAGGTCGCGGGGCTGACCACCGCGCCCGACACCCTGGCGTGGATCGGGCAACGGGCCGCCTGGCTGCCGGTGTTCGCGCTCCTGCTGGCCGTCCTGGCGCGCTGGGCGCGGCGTTTCGAGGAGCCCTGGACGCGGGCGACGGCCGTCCGCAGGACGGCCGCCGGGGTGCTCGCGGCGGGGTTCGCCGTCTTCGCCCTCGGGCTGGCCTGAGGCCGGTCCCGGGGCGGCGGACGGTCCCCGGGGTCAGGCGATGGACGCCGAAACGACCGCCGCCACCGCGAGGTTGCAGGCGGCGGAGACCCACACCGCGGGGTGCGGCTCGGGGTCGACCACGATGGCCCCGAGCTTGCCCGGGGTCACCCAGTCCAGGACGACGAACGCCACGCCCATCAGGACCAGGCCGAGCAGACCGAACGCGGCCGTGGAGACCAGGCCCTTGCCGAAGTCGTCGTACGTCGTCCAGATCGAGGTGAACACGATGCCTCCGACGCCCAGCAGCGCGGAGCTGAGCAGCAGGGCGGCGTTGCGGTTGCGCTCCTCCCAGATCTGCTTGCCCAGCTTCCCGGGCGTCAGCACGTCCACGAGGACGACGCCGAGGATCAGCAGCACCAGACCGAGCGCTCCGTAGGCGCTCGTGCGGCCGAGTCCGTTGATGATGTCACTCATGGGGAAGCCTGTCTCCGCTGGTCGAGGTGGTACCGGTGCCGGGGGTCGGCTGAATCTATCGCACGGCTGTCTGGAACGGGACGGGGAGGCGGAAGATGGTGCGCATCCGTGAGGCACGGCCGGCGGAGGCGGCGGCACTGACCGAGCTGGTGCTGCGGTCCAAGGCGTCCTGGGGGTACGACGAGGCCTTCCTCGCACGGTGCGCGCCGGAGCTGCGGATCGAGGCCGGCGACGTGGCGGCCCGGCGGGTGGTGGTGGCCGAGGACGGGCGGGGCGGCGGCGGGCGCGGTGGCGGACGGCGGGGCGCGGCAGGCCCCGGGCGGTGGGGCCGGCGGGCTGCTGCGGTTCGTGGTGGAGCTCGCCCCGCTCGCCGGCTGGGCGCGGGCGTGGACCGGCGGCCGGCCGGCCGTGCACGTGGGCAACGTGGCCGAGTTCAACGCCCAGTTCGCCGACGCCTCGCTGGACCGGGAGCAGCGGGCCGCCCACCACTACGCCTGTCTGGCCGCCTTCTACAGCCCGCTGCCCGCCGCACTGGTGCTGCCCCGCACGGTCCCCGCGGGATGGGTGGAACTGCTCGCCCGGCAGCTGGAGTGGCAGGACGTCCAGGTCTACGACGGGCTCGCGGCCGGTGGCGGCAGCCGGGCGGACGGCGGACCCGCGCTGTCGGCGGCCGTCGGGGCCCGCCCGGCGCTGGCCGCGCAGCTGACCGGGCTCGGGCTCCCGCTCGTGCCGTGGGGGCGGACCGGGCCCTTCGCCCGGCTGACGCGGACCCCGTGGCGGCCGGAGGCCCTGCGGTACGAGTCCAAGGCGCAGGCGCACGCGCTGTTCGAGCGGATCGCGGCGGGCGGGGGGCACCCGGACGTCGTGGTGCCCGCGCAGTGGCGGGCCGGCACCCGGCGGGCGGCCGTCCGGCTGCTGGCCGCCCGGGCGAAGGCGGGCCGGGGCACGGTGCTGAAGTCGGAGCACGGCGTCGGCGGCTCCGGCACGACGGTGGTCACGGCCCGCGACGTGGCCCGGGCGGGCGGGGCGCGGGCCGTCGTGCGCCGGTTGCCGCGGGGCCCGTTGCTGGTGGAGGAGTACGTCGCCGGGCCGGGCCCCGACGGCGTCCGGGACCTCACCTACGACGGGTTCGTGGACGAGGACGGGCGGGTCCACGAGGTGGGCGCCGCGCTGATGGACGTGGCCGGGACGGGTTACCAGGGGGCGACCACCGGCCCCGGGGTGGTGCCCGACTGGGCCGGGAAGCCGCTGCTCGCGTTCGGCGAGGCGGTCGGGCGGGAGCTGTCGGCCGCCGGCTACCGGGGCTGGTTCGACGTGGACTTCGTGGCCGACGGGCTGGGCCGGCTCGCGCCGACCGAGACCAATCTGCGGCTGACCGGACCGGCCGTGGCCTTCATGGTGCGGGCCCGGCTGGACGACCTGCGCGGCGGGGCCCACCGGGTGCGGGTGGTCGACCGGGTGGCGCTCGGGGCCCGGTTGCCCGAGGCCCCGCTGACGGAGCTGTTCACCGTCATGGCGCGCCGCTGCGCCGCGCTGGACGCGGTGTTCCTGCCGGCCATCCCGACGGCGGCCTTCGAGCCGGCGCCGTGGTTCGGCGCGGTCGTGGCGGCCCGGTCCGCCGCGGCGCTGGACGCCGCGACGGACGTGGTGCGGGCGGAGGCCCGGCGGGTGGGGGCGCAGTTCCAGGAGTGAGGCGCGGCTCCCGGCTCAGTCGTCGTAGTCGATCTGCGGCTCCGGGGAGCGGGTGGCGTAGAGGGCGACGACGAACGCCGCGATCATCAGCGGGATGTTGAACGTGTAGACCAGCAGGGCCTGCACGGGATAGTCGTACTTGTCCGCGAGGCGGTAGAAGTTGTCCTGGGGCCACCAGGACGCCAGCAGGTAGACGATCGACAGGTGGGCCGCCGTGGTCAGCCCGCGCGGCCGGCCCTGGGCCAGCATGGCGCGGCGTCCGACGAACAGCACGACCACGCCCGCGCCGAAGGCCAGGCACTCGCACGCGTAGAGGATCAGGAAGAGCCCCGCCCAGGGCGACGGCACCAGTGAGAGGTCGACCGAGCGGGGCCACAGCAGGAAGGTCAGCGCGAACGCGAGGAGACCGGGGAAGAAGCCGGCGCAGCCGTAGGCGAGGGCGTCGCCCGCGGTCGAGCCGCGGGTGGGCACGGCGGAGGCGGCGAACTTGACCCGGCCGGTGCCCGCCAAGGGTGCGGGCTCGGCGGGCAGCGGCAGGCCCCCTCGGTCCTCCCGGCCCGCGCGGGTGCGGGGCAGGGACTGCAGGTGGACCACGCCCTGGGGGATCTCGTCCGGGTCCAGCTTGCCGCGCAGGTGCATGCGCAGGCCGGCGGCGTTCGGGAGCCCGGGATGGCCGCCGGGCGGGGGGAAGGCGTACGGCGCGAGGTAGGCGACGAGGCGCTGCTCGCCCCCGGGCGCGGAGACGGGGCGCACCAGCGCCGACCCGGTCCCCTCGTGGGTGCGGATGGCGGCCTCGACCTTGTGGGCGTCGATCTCGGCACCGCCCAGGAGGACGCGGTCCTGCTCGCGGCCGGTGAACTCCAGCAGCCCGTCGGCCCGGAGCAGGCCGAGGTCACCGGTGGGGACGAGGTCCCCGCCCTCGGGGGGCGCCAGGTGGATCCGGCCGTCGCGGACCTCGGCCCGGCAGCCGGGGAAGGGCGCGCCGACGACCGAGGTCCGCTCGGGGACCGGCTCCGGCCGCGGCAGCTGGGCGAGCTCGAACCAGGTGCCGCAGCCGGCGGCCTCGGTGGTGGCGTAGACGTTGAGCAGCCGGGCCCCGGTGCGCAACCGCAGGGCCAGCTCGGCGTGTTCGTCGAGGAACAGGCGGTCCCCGGTGACGCTCAGCAGGCGGACCGTGGCGAGGCCGGACTCGGGCCGGCGCAGGTCCGGCCGGCCCGCCGGGGGGCCGGCGAGCCGCTGCGCGGCGGCCGGATCGGTGTGCACGACGGTCACCCGGTCCTCGACGATCCGGCGGCGTATCTCGTGGCCCGCCCAGTGGGCGCCCTCGGGGACCGCCAGCGCCCCGCCGGAGCACAGCGCCCGGGTCCAGCCGGCCGCGAACGCGGTGCCGTCGGCCCGGGCCGTCGTCAGGTGCCGGTCCTCAGGGGTGAACGCCCCGACCTGGGCCCAGGACCCGGCGGCGGCGAGCAGCCGGTCCTGGCCGACGGGCACGGCGCGCGGCCGGTCCGCACCGGTGAACAGGACGGCGGCGACGGGCCCGGGCTCCGCCGCCGGGGGCCGGGTCGGGCGCGCCTCGATCTGCGCGGCCTCGGCGTCGAGGCAGATCACCCGCGGGCCCTCGTCGAGGTCCAGCCGCGCCACGTACGGGGTGTGGGTGATCAACGCGAAGGGCCGGGCGGCGCGCAGCTGTTGCTCGGCGACCCGTGGCGCGTCGGGGTCGAGCAGCGCGTACGCCCCGCCGGCCTTGAGCGCGGCCAGCAGCGCGACCACGGCGTCGGCCCGGCGGGCGGTGGCTACGGCCACGGTGGCTCCGGCGGGCAGGCCGGCGTCGAGCAGATGGCGGGCCAGCCGGTTGGCGCGCCGGTCGAGTTCGCCGTAGGGCACGTCGAACGTCCCGGACAGGACGGCGAGCGCGTCAGGGGTGTCCCGCGCCCACTGCTCGAAGCGGGCGAGGACGGTGTCGGTGGTGCGCGGACCTGAGCGGATGACCTCGGACTCCTGCGTCATGCGCCGATGATGCCACCGGGCACCGACACCGCACGGGAAAACGTTGTGCCCAAGGGAGTTGGCGGGAGGTCGGCGCCGGACGGCACTCCTGCGGGTGCTCCCGCGCGGTCCTTGACCTGAAGTTCGGTCGAGGTCCTACGGTCCGCGGTATGGACATGGAAGTAACCGCCTGGACCTCCCTGCACAACGCGATCAACGCGCAGTCCGACCGCCGCCCGCTGTCGCGGGCGAGCCTGCGCCGGGTCGCCTCGTTCGCCCGCCCGCACCGCCGCGGGCTGGCCCTGTTCCTGCTGTTGAGCGTGGTCTCGGCGCTGCTGGCGGTGGCCACTCCGGTGCTCGCGGCCCGGGTGGTCGACGCGATCGTGGCCGGCGGACCGGAGGGGACGGTCGTCCGGCTGGCCCTGCTGATCGCGCTGATCGCCGTCGTCGAGGCCGGGCTGGGCCTGCTGACCCGGCGGCTGTCGGCGGGCCTCGGCGAAGGCCTCATCCTGGATCTGCGCACGGCGGTCTTCGACCACGTGCAGCGGATGCCGGTGGCCTTCTTCACCCGTACCCGCACCGGCGCCCTGGTCAGCCGGCCAACAACGACGTGATCGGCGCCCAGCGGGCGTTCAGCAACACCCTCTCCGGCGTGGTCGCCAACGTCGTCACGCTCCTCCTCACGCTGACGGTGATGCTGAGCATCTCCTGGCAGATCACCGCGCTCGCGCTGGTGCTGCTCCCGGTCTTCGTGCTGCCGGCCCGCCGTACGGGCGTCCGGATGGCCCGCCTCCAACGGGAGGCGGCGCAGCTGAACGCCGCGATGGGCACCCGGATGACCGAGCGCTTCTCGGCGCCCGGCGCGACCTTGGTGAAGCTGTTCGGGCGGCCCGCCGACGAGTCCGCCGAGTTCGCGGCCCGCGCGGGCCGGGTCCGCGACATCGGGATCCGTACCGCGATGGCCCAGTCGACGTTCGTCACCGCGCTCACCCTGGTCTCGGCGCTGGCGCTGGCCCTGGTGTACGGCCTGGGCGGCACGTACGCGCTGCGCGGCTCCCTGGACGCGGGTGAGGTGGTGGCGCTCGCCCTGCTGCTGACCCGGCTGTACGCGCCGCTCACGGCGCTCGCGGGGGCGCGGGTGGAGGTGATGAGTGCCCTGGTGAGCTTCGAGCGGGTCTTCGAGGTCCTGGACCTCGAACCCCTGATCACCGAGAAGCCGGACGCGCGCCGGGTGCCGGACGGGCCGGTGTCGATCGAGTTCGAGGCGGTGTCCTTCGGCTACCCGTCGGCGGACAAGGTCTCGCTCGCCTCGCTGGAGGAGGTCGCGGCCCTGGACACCCGGGGAGGTACGCAGGTGCTGCACGACGTCTCGTTCCGCGCCGAGCCCGGTCGGATGATCGCACTCGTCGGCTCCTCGGGGGCGGGGAAGTCCACCATCGCGCAGTTGCTGCCCCGGCTCTACGACGCCGACGCGGGCGTGGTGCGCCTCGGCGGGGTCGACGTACGGGACCTGAGCGCCGACTCGATCCGCGAGACGCTCGGCATGGTCACCCAGGACGGGCACCTGTTCCACGACAGCGTGCGCTCCAACCTGCTGCTGGCCCGGCCCTCGGCCACCGAGGAGGAGCTGTGGGAGGCCCTGCGCCGCTCCCGGCTGGAGGACCTGGTCGCCTCGCTGCCCGACGGGCTGGACACGGTGGTGGGCGAACGCGGCTACCGGCTGTCCGGCGGCGAGCGGCAGCGCCTGACCATCGCCCGGCTGCTGCTGGCCCGGCAGCGGGTGGTCATCCTCGACGAGGCCACCGCGCACCTGGACTCCACCTCGGAGGCGGCCGTGCAGGAGGCCCTGGGCGAGGCCCTGGCGGGCCGGACGGCCGTCGTGATCGCGCACCGGCTGTCGACCGTCCAGGCGGCCGATCTGATCCTGGTGGTGGAGGACGGCCGGATCGTGGAGCGCGGCACGCACGGGGAACTGCTGGCGGCGGGCGGCCGGTACGAGGAGCTGTACCGCACGCAGTTCGCGGGACCGGCCCCGGTGGCCGGCGCCTGACCGGAGGCTCAGTCGCGCTCGGCGGCCGGCCGCAGCAGCCCTTCGTCGGGACCGCCCAGCAGCGCGGCCGGTACGTCGCCCAGCCCGGGGTGCGGCGAGAGCCACCAGTCGGCGGCCCCCCAGGGGTCCCGGTCGGCCCCGAGCAGCAGGTTCACCTCGCGGACCACGGGCCGGACCCGGCCGTCGGGGGCGAACTGGAAGACCGGCAACCGGACGAACCCGCCGGCGCCCCGCAGCCGGATCAGCCCGGGCCCGTACGGGTCGCAGCCGCCCTCCAGGGCCTCCGCGTCGCCCACGGCGGGGGCGGCCAGCAGCCGGTCGCGGACCTCGCCGAGCACCGGGCCGACCATGCGGTGGCCGTCGAGCACCAGGACGGCCAGGTCGTCGGCGACGTACCCGCGGTGGCCGGCGGAACCGGCCGCGGCGACGGCGGTGAGCCGGCTCTCGCCGGGGAACCGGTCGGGCAGCTGCTCGCCCAGCAGCCGGGCGGCCAGCAGCGCGGCGCGTTCGGCCACGTCGCCCTTGGCGAGCCGTAACGCCGCCAGCAGCAGGGCGAGTTGGCGCAGCGCCGACGGCTCCAGCCGGGGGCCGAGATCGTCCCACTCGGCGGCCGCGGCGGCGAGCCGCGCGTAGGGATCAGTCATCCCGGCAGGATCGCACCGTCGGCGCGCCGCCTACAAGACGGGCACCGGACACTCCCCCGGCCCCCGGGCGGCCTACAGTGCGAGGACGCCGGACACGACGACGAGGGAAGCGGGGTACGCCGGTGGGCACCGGGCAGGTCATCGTGGTGATGGGCGTGTCGGGGACGGGCAAGACGACCGTGGGTCGCCTGCTGGCCGCCGCGCTGGGCCTTCCGTACGCGGAGGGCGACGACTTCCACCCGCGGGCCAACGTCCTGAAGATGGCCTCCGGGGTGCCGCTGGACGACGCCGACCGGTGGCCCTGGCTCGACGCCGTCGGCGCGTGGGCCCGCGGCACCGGGCCCGGCGGGGGCGTGGTGGCCGCCTCGGCCCTCAAACGCCGCTACCGCGACCGGCTGCGCGCCGCCCGGCCCGCGACCGTGTTCGTGCACCTGGCCGGGGACCGGGCGCTGATCGGCCGGCGGATGGCGGCGCGCACCGGGCACTTCATGCCCACCTCGCTGCTGGACTCCCAGTTCGCCGCCCTGGAGCCGCTCGGCCCCGACGAGCGCGGCGTCACGGTCGACGTCCACGGCACTCCCGAGGAGGTCGCCGCACGGGCGCTGGCCGCCCTGCGCGCCCTGCGGGGCGCGCACTGAGGCCGTCAGGCGGGGGGTTCGAGCTCGGACAGCAGGGCGGCGATGTCCAGCCCGGTGGTCAGGTAGGCCTCGAACAGGTCGTTGTTGAGGGCCCACGGCGAGCGCCGGCGGCGGATCAACTCGATGGCCTCCCCAGGTGCGTGACCCGCGTCGATGAGGGTCTGGGCGACGACCAGCCCGGAGCGGTTGTAGCCGGAGTGGCAGCGCACCAGCGTGGTGAGTCCGCCGTCCATGGCGTGCTTGACCGTACGGGCCAGGCGCTGCACGGTCCGGATCTGGGCCGGGGTCAGCGGGGCGTCGGGGATCTCGCCGATGACGTGCTCGGTCTCGTAGCTCGGCCCGTGTCCGTCCACGGTGAACAGGCTGATCACCACGTCGAACTCGGAGCCGACGACGGCCTGCTGGAGTGCGCCGGAGGCATCGGTCCAGTAGTGGCCGCCCATCCACAGCCCGGGGGCGATCTCGCTCCACGGGGACTGCGGGCCGGGTATGTCGCGGTCCTGCTGGCGGCTCTTCTCCATGGGTCCCTCTCGCCGGTCGTCCCCCGCGCACCATGCTAGGGCGCGCACAGGTGCACAGAAAGTGAATGGGCGGTCCCCTGGCAGGAATTGATCCACTGCACGCCGGGGACCGCCCGCCCACTACGACTGGAATGCGAGGGTCCGGAACGCCTCCCGCAGCCCCGGCGTCCGGGTCAGCAGGACCGCCCAGCGGCCCTCGCGCGGGGCGAGCCAGAGCGTGGAGCCGGCCGCCGGGTCCCCGTGGCACCACAGGCCCGACCGGGGGTCGACGTGCGGTGCCGGATGCCACAGCAGGCCGCGGGCCGGGACGAGTTCGCCGGTGCGGATGCGCAGCGAGTCGGCGATCCAGGACCGGGCCACGGGCGTGTCGGCCGGCTCGCACAGGTGGTGCAGGAAACGGCCGAGATCGTCCAGGGTGGAACGGAGCACGGGCCCCGATCCGTCGGCCGCCTCGACGAGCCCGGTCCGGTTCATGCCGAGCGGACCCCACACGTGCCGGGCGACGGACGTGGCGAGCGGTTCGCCGGACAGGTGTTCGGCGAGGGCGCACAGAAGGTCGGCGGGCCGGTCGACGGCCGCGGTATGGGTGAGCAGTTGATGGGCGGTCGTCCCGCCGGCCGGGTGGTGCCGGTCCCAGTAGGCGGACAGCGGCGTGTGCAGCCGGAGCTCGCCCTCGGCGACGAGGCGTCCGACGACGGGCCAGAGGACGAGGACGGCGGCCAGCCCGGTCACGTCGAGGGGGCTGTCCTGGCGGATCGGGCCTACGGCTCCGGCGTCCCGGGTACCGTGGGCATCGCCGACGGCCCAGGCCGCGTCGGCGGACCGGAGCAGGTCGGCGAAGCGGTCGGCTTGCGTGGTCATGATGGATCGGTCTGCGTGCTCATGATGAACCGGACGTTAGCCGGGCGGGCGCGCCCGGCCGGGCGCGCCGCCGCCACGGCGGGGCGCGGCCACCCGAATGGCGCGCCGGTGGGCCCAGGGAGGCGGATGTGGCGGGCGGGGTCATGGATGCGGTGCTGGAGGTCTCCGAGGACGGCGGTGAACTGCTGGCCCTCGACGGGAGCCTGCGCCCGGCGGCGGTCGGGGCGGCGCTCGCGCTGATCGCGGACCACAACGACGACGGGGGTCGCGGCGGGGACGTGGCGGCCCGGCTGCTGGCCGCCGACGGACTGCTGGCGCCGGGCGGGGTCCGGCTGCGCGACCCGGCGACCGGGTCGGTGATCCCGCCCTCGTGCTGCTTCGGGCTGGAGAGCTGGCGGGAGTGGGCGGCGCTGGCCGAGCGGGAGGAGCCGGCCTGGCTCGGGCACGGCCCGGTGCCGGTCCTGGAGTTCGACGGGGACCTCGTACGGGTGTCCGACGGGCGGGCGTCGGTCGTCCTGGAGGTCGGCAAGGTGCCCGACCTGCTCTACGACGTCCAGTCGCAGCTGATCGGCTTCCTCGCCCGGGTGGAGGAGTGGGGCGGCCCGGAACTCGCCCGGGTGCTCGACGCCGAGTTCCACGTCACCCGCGCCTGACTCCCGGGCGGCCCGCGGTGGCGGGCGCCGCCCCCCGACACGCCGGGGCGGGGTGCCCGGCCGGGCACCCCGCCCCTCGTCGTGCCGCCGCCGCGCTAGCCGCGGTCGGGCCGCTCGGTCACCCGGAGGGTGTTCAGCAGCGGCTTGCCGAAGCCGCTGCGGGTGACGAAGCGGAGGTTGAGCGCGCCGTCGGTGACGGTGACCGTGTAGCTCCGGGTCAGGGCCGTGTACGTGCCCGCCTCCAGGGCGATGTCGAGCGAGGGCAGGACCTCCTGGCCCTCGGCCAGGACGTCGAAGACCCGCTTGTTCGGCCGGGTGGACGACAGCTCCGCGAAGCCGAGTTCCACGGTGTAGGTGCCGTTGGGGACGTTGTCGAAGCGGTACTCGTACATGCCCTCACGGGCGCTGCGGTACAGGCTCTGCTCGTCCGTGCCGGCGATCGTACGGCTGGTGGTCCGCACCGACGAGGCGCCCTGGTAGCCGTAGGAGCCGGCGGTGTACTTGCGGTCCGGCGACCAGGCGTCGCCGAGGGTGTCGGTGCCGGGGCGGTCGGATCCGGCGTCGAGGGCCACCTGGTAGCGGGGGACGACGACCTTCACCGGCACGCTGCGCACCGGGGTGCGGCCGCTCGCCGAGGTGATCCTCAGGTCGGTGCTGAGGACCGTGCCCGGTGCGAGGCCCGCCGTCCGCACGGTCAGGGTGAGCGAGGCCTTGCCGCCGGTGGGCAGGTCGCCGCCGGCCGGGGCCACCGACAGCCACGGCGCGTCCTCGGCCACCGAGTAGGCCGTGCCCAGGCCGGGGTTGGTGAGGTCGAGGGTGCGGGTGCGCAGCTGCTCCGGCGGCAGGACGACCTCCACCGCCTGTGCGGCGGGGGTGACCTTGCCGGTGCGCAGCGCCCGGGTGACGGCGGTGACGTCGGCCGCCTTCACCTCCACGGCTGCCTCGGCCCCCTCGTAGGCCGGGGCGCCGATGGCGACCGTACGGGCGCCCGCCGGGCTCTGGACGACGTAGCCGCCGTCCGCCGCCGTGGTGGTGGAGACCGCGCCCTCGCCGGAGCCGACCGTGACGGTCGCGCCGGCCACGCCACCGCCGTCGTTGGCGTCGAGCACGCGGCCGGTGACGACCCCGCTGCGGGTGGTGCGGAAGGTGACGGCGAGTCCGTCGGTGATGGCGGGGGTGTTGAAGGAGTACCGGAAGGCGTCGGTGCCGGTGGCGTTCTCGACGCCCACGGTGGCGGTGGAGCCGCCCTTGATGCCGGTGCCGCCGGTGCCCTTGTAGTGGTAGGAGACCGTGCCGTCCTCACCGACGGCCGCGGCGAAGGAGAACTTCTCCCCTTGCGCGGACCAGTGGGCCACGTCCCGCCACTCGATCACGAGGGAGCGGTGCGGGGCGGTGCCGGTCACGGCGGTGAACACGCCCGAACCGGTGCCGGCCGGGCCGACGACGAGGTCGTCCCAGAACGGGTAGAGGGCCGCGTTCGGGGTGGCCGCGCTCGGCAGGTCGCCGTTGATGTCGCCGGTGTGGGCGCCGCCGAAGCTGACGGTGCCGTTGGTGCCGATCCAGGCCTGGCCGTACGTCCTGCCGTACAGCGGGACGGGGAAGGGCAGGTCGATCCGCTCGGTGGTGTTGTCGCCGGTCAGGGCGAGCTGCCGGTCGCCGGCGGGGTACGGGCGGTCGCCCGGGGTGGCGCAGGCGTAGCCGTAGCCGTCGGTGCGCTCGGGCAGGGTGACGGCGACGGTGGTGTCCCCGGCGACGCTGACCTGGCTGCTGCCCGCGGTGACGCAGCGGGAGGAGTGGGTGGCGTTCACCCGGTAGCTGCCGTGCGGCAGGGTCACCTCGAAGCGGCCCGCGGCGTCGGCGGTGGCCGTCACCGGGGTGTCGGCGACCGTGACGACCGCTCCCGCGGCCGGGCCGGCGGCGGAGGAGACCGTGCCGGTGAGCTTGCCCGAGGGGGCCTGGGTGAGGGCGAAGTCGGCGGCGGCGGTGGCGCCCTCGGTGACGGTGGCCCGCCCGGCCTCCTGGCCGTAGCCGAACTTGGCGGCGGTCAGGGCGTAGTCGCCGACCGAGAGCGAGGCGAAGCGGTAGCTGCCGTCCGCCGCGGTGGTCGTCGTACGGTCGATCGGGCCGTCGGCGGTCACCTTGACGCCCGCGACCGGCAGGCCGCCGGAGCGGACCGTTCCGGTCAGGGAGCCGACGGCGCCGCGCGGGGCGGACCGGACCGCGGCGAGCGCGTCGAGGCGGCCCTCGCCGAAGACGTTGTTGTCGGCGGCGCTGCCGCCGCAGCTGGTGTTGTCGGTGTCCTGCGCGGTGCCGTCCAGCAGCGCCTCGGTCTGCGCGACGTCGCCTTCGAGGGCGGGCGCGGCGGACCACAGCAGGGCCACGGTGGCGGCGGTGTGCGGCGAGGCCATCGAGGTGCCGGAGAAGGAGCCGTAGCCGCCGCCCCGGACGGAGGAGCGGACGTTCACGCCGGGAGCCGCGATGTTGGGCTTGACCACCCCGCCGGGACCCGCCCCGCGGGAGGAGAAGGAGGCGATGGCGTCGTTGCTGTCGAAGGCGCCCGAGCTGTAGGAGGCGGCGTAGTCACCGGGCGATCCGCTGGTGGCGCAGCCGGGGCCGGAGTTGCCGTTGGAGAAGGCCGGGAAGATGCCGGCGGCCCGCCAGGTGTCGACGATCTGGCGGTACCAGTCGTCGTGCGCCGAGCTGCCCCAGGAGTTGTTGACGATGTGCGGGGCGAGGTCGGGGCGGGGGTTGTGCCCGCTCAGGTCGGTCGGGGCGACGATCCACTGGCCGGAGGCGAGCAGGGAGGCCTCGGAGCAGGAGCTGGTCTCGCAGCCCTTGGCGGCGATCCACTTGGCGCCGGGGGCCACGCCGATCTTGTTGGCCCCGCCGTCGTCGCCGACCATCGTGCCCATGGTGTGGGTGCCGTGGTCGTTGTTGTCGCACGGGGCCGCGCCCGCGCAGATGCCGCCGGGGTCGAACCAGTTGTAGTTGTGGTCGTAGCCGCCGTCGGCCTTCTTGCCGCGGTACTGGCCGTTCACGGCGGGGTGGGTGTGGTCGACGCCGCTGTCGATGTTCGCGACGACGATGCCCTCGCCGCGCACGCCGAACTGGTCCCACACCTGGGGGGCCTTGATCCGGTCGATGTTCCACTCGACGGCGTTCGTCACCGGCTCGCTGCGGCCCTCGGCGGGCCGGGCCAGGCTGATCCGGTCGTCGGCGTCGATCCGGGCGACCTCGGGGCGCTGGGCGAGGGCGCCGGCGAGCTTGCCGCTGCCGACGACCCGGACGGCGTTGACGATCCAGTACGAGGTGTACTCCGCGCCGGCGCCGTCCAGGGCCTTGACCAGCTCGGCCTGGCTGCGTCGGGCGTGTTCGGTCTTGGCCCGGTAGACCGCCTCGGCCTTGCCCGCCCGGCTCTGCTGCCGGCTCGCGGAGCTGAGGTCGGCGGCGCTGTCGAGGTAGACCCAGAAGGCGGCCTTGTCCTCGCCTTCCTCGAACTGGGTGCGCAGCTGGGGTTCGATCTTCCGCTCGGCCGGCCCGGGGCCGGGTTCCGGCGCGGCGGCGGCGACGCCGGCGCCCAGGGGGAGGAGCAGCAGGGAGGTGAGGGCGGCGAGTGCCGCGCGTAACGGTCCGGTCCGTCGTGCCACGTGGTGTCCCCTCGTACGACGCGTGCAGATTGTGCGGAAAGGAAGTGCGTGACGTGTGCGCGCCATGGTGAACTCGTCGCCATGTTCAGAACAAGGACGCGTTCCGCGCCGCCGACTGGCTCATTCCGGCCAGGACCGGGAGCCTGAAGGGGTGGAGGCAACCCCCCGGGCGACGGCCCCCCAGGTCCGGCTCGCCACACCGCGGGGCCGGTGGATCCTGGTCGCCACGGTCCTCGGCTCGACCATGGCGCTGCTGGACTCGACGGTGGTCAACGTGGCGTTGCCCCGGATCGGCCGCGACCTCGGCGCCGACCTCGCCGTCCTGCAGTGGACCGTCAACGCCTATCTGCTGACCCTGGCCGCGCTGATCCTGGTCGGCGGGGCGCTCGGCGACCGCTACGGACGCCGGCGGATCTTCGTCCTGGGTGCGGTCTGGTTCGCCGTGGGGTCGCTGCTGTGCGGTCTGGCCCCGAACGCCGGCGTGCTGATCGCCGCCCGCGCCGTCCAGGGCGTCGGCGGCGCCCTGCTCACCCCCGGCTCGCTCGCCCTGATCCAGGGCTCCTTGCACGCGGACGACCGGGCCCGCGCGGTGGGACTGTGGTCGGGGTTCGGCGGCGTGGGCGCGGCGGTCGGGCCGTTCCTCGGCGGCTGGCTGGTCGACGGGCCGGGGTGGCGCTGGGTGTTCCTGCTGAACGTTCCCGTGGCCGCGGTGTGCGTCCCGATCGCGCTGCGCCACGTCCCGGAGTCCCGGGACCCGCAGGCGAGCGGGCGGTTCGACGTGCTCGGGGCCGTGCTGGGCGCGGCGTCGCTCGGCCTGGTCACGTACGCGCTCATCGAGGCGCGCACCGCGACCGGCCCGGTGGTCGCCGCCGGGGTGGTGGGCCTGCTCCTGGCCGGGGTCTTCGTGGTCGTGGAGCGGCGCCGTCCGCAGGCGATGCTGCCGCCGTCGATCTTCCACTCCCGCCAGTTCACGGCGGTCAACGTGGTGACCTTGTGCGTCTACGCCGCGTTCGGCGGCTTCTTCTTCCTCGCGGTGCTCCAGCTCCAGGTGGTCAGCGGCTACTCGGCGCTCGGCGCGGGCGCCGCGTTGCTGCCGACCACGGCTTTGATGCTGCTGCTCTCGGCCCGGGCCGGTGAGCTCGGCGAACGCATCGGGCCGAGGGTCCCGCTGACCGTCGGACCACTGCTGTGCGCGGTGGGCATGGTCCTGATGCTCCGGGTGGGACCGGACGCCTCCTACGTGCGCGACGTCCTGCCTGCCATGCTGGTGCTCGGGCTGGGCATGACCACGCTGGTGGCGCCGCTGACCGCGACCGTGCTCGCCTCGGTGCCGCCCGGGCGGGCGGGCCTGGCCAGCGGCATCAACAACGCGGCCGCCCGGGCGGCGGGCCTGCTGGCCGTGGCGGCGCTGCCGCTGCTGGCGGGGATGGACCAGGACGCCTATCTGACGCCGGCCGCCTTCGACGCGGCCTTCGGCCGGGCCATGGGGTGGTGCGCCGGTCTCCTGGCGCTGGGGGCGCTGCTCGCCTGGGCGACCGTACGCGCCCCGCGCCCGGACGCACCCCATCCGGAATGCCGTACCCAGTGCGCGGTGTGCTCGCCGGCGCTAGAGGCCCCGGAATCTCCTGCCGGTCCCCCTGCCGGCCCTCCTCCGGGTGCTTCCCCGGCGCCTCCTACGGGTTCTCCTACTGGTTCTGCGCGCCCAGGACGAACAGCAGATAGACGAAGAAGGCGAACAGGTGGCCGACGAACAGGTAGGCCACCAGCCTGATCACCAACCCCCGCGGGAACTTGGCCTCGATCCGGGCCCGTACCCCGGCGGGCCCGGTCCCCGGCGTGTGCGGTGCGTTCGGCGTGTGCGACACGATGTCTCCCTCAGCGACGGTCGCTGCTGCCGCCGCCGAGGCACACCCCGGCCAGGCTGCTCTGCAGCAACGTGTGGATGAACAGCAGGTCCGCCCCGGTCCTGCCGACGGCGCCGATCCGGTGCGGGGTCAGCGAGTCGAAGTGGGCGCTGTCGCCCGGCTCCAGCAGGTACTCGGCCTCCCCCAGGTTCAGCCGCAGCCGGCCCGTGAGGACGTGGAGCCACTCCTCGCCGGGGTGCACCCGGACCAGTTCGGCCGGACCGGGTGCGTACGGCACGTGCACCCGCAGCGCCTGCATGCCCCGCCCCGGACTGCCGGCCTGCCAGTACGTCCAGCCGTCGGCCTCGCGGGCGCCGGGACCGCCGGCCCGTACGACGGGGTCGGGGGCCGCGGGGGTCTCGCCGAGGAGCTCCGAGACCGTCGTACCGTAGGTACGGGCGAGGCCCAGCAGCAGCGGAAGCGAGGGCTGGCGCCGGCCGGTCTCCAGCCGGGACAGGTGGGCGGGCGAGAGCCGGGCCCGCGCGGCGGCGGCCTCCAGGGTCAGCCCGGCGCGGCGGCGCAGCTCACGCAGCTGCGGGGCGACCGCGGGGAGGTCTTCGGGCGGGTTCATGCCCCGATTGAGTCAGACAATTGCCTCCACGGCAATTCTCCTTGCCTCTGAGGCAAAGGGGCGCGGGCCGGGCGCCCGGCTCACCCCGGGCCCGGGCGGGTGCCGAGGACCGTCTCGACCGTGTCCGCCTCCGCCGCGCTCTTGTCCGGCCGGTGCCGGACCACCCGCGCGAAGCGGAGCGCGACCCCGGCCGGGTAGCGCGGGGAGCGCTGGAGGCCGTCGTAGGCGATCTCCACGACCAGCTCCGGCCGGACCCGTACGGTCCAGCCGTCGTCGCCGGTCGCCAGCTCCCGCAGCCGCTCGGTCTGCCAGCGCAGCATCTCGTCGGTGAGCCCCTTGAACGTCTTGCCGAGCATCGCGAAGGTGCCGTCGGCCGCCCGCGCCCCCAGGTGCAGGTTGGACAGCAGTCCGGTGCGCCGCCCGTGGCCCCACTCCGCCGCCAGCACCACCAGGTCCAGGGTGTGCACGGGCTTGACCTTGAGCCACTGCTTGCCGCGCCGGCCCGCCGCGTACGGGGAGTCCAGGGCCTTGACCATCACGCCCTCGTGTCCGCGCCCCAGCGCGGCCGCCGAGAACTCCTCCGCCTCGGCGCTCTGCCCGAGCGGGTCCTCCACGGCCAGCCGCCGCACCCGGGAGGCCTCCGGCACCAGCGCGGCCAGGGTCGCGTGGCGCTCCCGGGCCGGCAGGTCGAGCAGCACCTCGCCCTCGGCGGCCAGGACGTCGAAGAAGTACGCCGTCAGCGGCAGGGTCCGGGCGGCGGCCGGCACGTCCAGCCGGGAGCCCACCCGGCTCGCGACCTCCTGGAAGGGCACCGGCCGCCCGGCCGGATCGAGCCCGATGACCTCGCCGTCGAGGACGAACCGGTCCCCCGGCAGCGCCCGGGCCAGCTCCACGACCTCCGGCAGCCGGCCGGTGATCTCGTCGAGCGAGCGGGTGAACACCCCGACCTCGCTCCCGTCGCGGTGGACCTGCACCCGGATCCCGTCGAGCTTCTCCTCCACGCTGGCCGGGCCGACGGCGGCCAGCGCGTCGGCCACGGACGCGGCGGTGTTCGCGAGCATCGGCTGCACCGGCCGGCCGACCCGCAGCGTGAACGTCTCCAGGGCCGCCGGTCCCTCGGCCAGGACCGCCCCGGCCACCCGGGGCAGCGAGCCGTCGAGCATCACCGCCCGGCGCAGGGCCGCCGCGGGCACCTCGGCCGCCGCCGCGACGCCTTCCAGGGCGACCGCGTCGAGGGCTCCTTGGCGGACCTCCCCGGACAGCAGGCTGCGCAGGAACCGCTGTTCGTCGGCGGTGGCCGCGCCCAGCAGGCCGTCCAGGATCCGCTGCCGCTCGTTCTGCGCGCCGGGGCCCGACACGGCCGCCAGCGCGGTCACGGCCGCGTCGACCTCCGGCACGGTCAGCGCAGGCCGTTCGGCGGGGGCCACCTCACGGCCGAGCGCCCGCCATCCGATGCCGGGCCGGCCCTGCGGCAGCCGGCCCGAGAGGTAGGCGATCACCAGCCCGGCCTCGGCCGGCGGGGCGGCCCGGAACAGCTCCGCGAGCAGGGCGGACTTGCGGGACCGGGCGGAGGTCCCGGCCACCTCCCGGGACACGCGGGCGACCTCGGCCAGCAGCATGCGCCCATCCTCCCGCCGGACGCCGGCCCGCGCAGGTCGGGGAGCCCACCGGACCGGGGTGCGGGAGGCCGCCGGACCCGGGCGCGAGCGCGCAGGGCTCCGGCGGGAGGGCTGCCGGACCCGGGCCGGGAGGCCCCCGGCGGCGCCGGTGGGCGGCCGCGTACCGCATCCGCGGTACGCCGGACCGGCGGGTGTCCTCCTGGAGAAGGGCCGGGTTCCACCTGGAGGCTCTCGGGTCCGGGGCCCGCGGGCGTTTAGGGTCGGCCCTATGAAGCTCCGACTGCCCAGGTTCCGGCGCGGCCGCCTGCTCGCCGGCGCCGCCGCCCTCGCCGTGGTCGCGGGGGCCGGGACGTGGACGGCCGCCGGTTCCGGCGAGCCGCCGCCCGTGCACCGCGAGGACACCGTGCTGGAGATGCCCGACGCGGCTGTCGACACCTCCTACTTCACCGCGGGCGGGGGCGGGCGGCGGCCCGCCGTGCTGATCGGGCACGGGTTCGGCGGCAGCAAGGACGACGTCCGGGACGAGGCGGAACGCCTCGCGCGCTCCGGCTACGCCGTCCTGACCTGGTCGGCCCGCGGCTTCGGCCGCTCCGGCGGCCGGATCGGGCTCAACGACCCGCAGTACGAGGTCAAGGACGTCTCCCGGCTGATCGACTGGCTCGCCCGCCGACCCGAGGTGCAGCTGGACGCCGACGGCGATCCGCGCGTGGGCGTCACCGGCGGCTCGTACGGCGGGGCGATCGCCCTGCTCGCGGCCGGGTACGACCGGCGGGTGGACGCGATCGCCCCGCGGATCACGTACTGGAACCTCGCCGACGCCCTCTTCCCCCAAGGGGTGTTCAAGAAACTGTGGGCGGGCGTCTTCTTCACCACCGGTTCGGCCGGCGGCCTGCGGCCCGCCGGGCCCGCGGCCGCCACGGCCCCGGATCCCGGCTCCGCGCGGCAGGCGGGCACCCCCGCCGGTCCCGGGGCGCCGCCGGCCCCCGGTTGCGGGCGCTTCCAGCCGGAGCTGTGCGCCATGTACGAGCGGGTGGCCGTGGCGGGCAAGCCGGACGAGCAGGCCCGCGACCTGCTCCAGCAGCGCAGCCCCTCGGCGGTCGGGGACCGCATCAAGGTCCCCACCCTGATCGTGCAGGGCCAGTCGGACTCGCTCTTCCCCCTCGACCAGGCCGACGCGATGGCCCGGGCCGTCGCGGCGAACGGCGCCCCGGTGTCCGTGGACTGGGAGGCGGGCGGCCACGACGGCGGCACCGACGAGACCGCCCGGGTCCGGGCCCGGGTGACCGCCTGGTTCGACCGCCACCTCAAGGGCGACGACGGCGTGTCCACCGGACCGGCCTTCCGGGTCTCACGCTCCGGCGGCATCGACTCCACCGACGGGCGGATCAAGCTGCGCGGCGCCGGCGCCGACCACTACCCCGGCCTGACCCCGGCCGCGCGGCCGGTCGCGCTCTCCGGCCCGGAGCAGTCCTTCGCCAACCCGCCGGGTGGCGCGCCGCCCGCGCTCTCGGCGATGCCCGGCATCGGCGGTCAGCTGTCGGCCCTCGGCGCCGGGTTCGCCCTGGACTTCCCCGGGCAGTTCGCCCGCTTCGACTCGGCACCGCTGGACGCGGCGCTGCGCGTGACGGGCACCCCGTCCGTCAGGGTGCGGGTGAGGTCGACGGCGCCGGACGGATCGGCGGTGCTCTTCGGCAAGGTGTACGACGTCGGGCCCGACGGCCGCACCCAGGTGCTGCCCCATCAGCTCGTGGCCCCGGTGCGGGTGACGGACGCCCAGCAGGGCGCCGGCGTCGACCTGCGCCTGCCCGCGATCGACCACGAGGTCCAGGCCGGCCACCGGCTGCGGCTGGTGCTCGCGGCGACCGACTTCGGCTACGCGACCCCGGCCGCCCCGGCGACGTACACGGTCGCGGTCGAGGGTCCGCTCGCCGTGCCCGTCGCGGACGGGGTCACGACCGCCGCGGCCCCGCTGCCCGCCTGGACGTGGGCGCTGCCGCTGGCCGCGGCCGCGCTGGCGGCCGCCCTGCTGCTGGTCCGGCGCGGCGGGCGGCGCGGCCCGGGCCCTGCGCCGGAGCCGGACCCGGAGCGGGCCGGCGTACCGCTGGAGATCACCGGTCTGACCAAGCGGTACGGATCGGTCAAGGACGACCGGTACGCGGTGCAGGACCTGTCGTTCCGCGTCGAACAGGGCCAGGTGCTGGGCCTGCTCGGCCCCAACGGCGCCGGCAAGACCACCACGCTGCGGATGCTGATGGGGCTCATCTCCCCGGACGCCGGGGAGATCCGGGTGTTCGGCCACGCGGTGCGGCCCGGTGCGCCGGTGCTGTCGCGGGTCGGCGCGTTCGTGGAGGGCGCGGGCTTCCTGCCGCACCTGTCCGGGCGGGCCAACCTGGAGCTGTACTGGCAGGCCACCGGTCGCCCGCCGGAGGACTCCCACCTGGCGGAGGCCCTGGAGATCGCCGGGCTCGGCGACGCGCTGGAGCGGGCCGTACGGACGTACTCGCAGGGCATGCGGCAGCGGCTGGCGATCGCCCAGGCCATGCTGGGACTGCCGGACCTGCTGATCCTCGACGAGCCGACGAACGGCCTGGACCCGCCGCAGATCCGGGAGATGCGGGACGTGATGATCCGGTACGCCGCCGGCGGCCGGACGGTCATCGTCTCCAGCCACCTCCTGTCGGAGGTCGAACAGTCCTGTACGCACCTGGTGGTCATGGACCGCGGGCGGCTGGTGCAGGCGGGCCCGGTGGCCGAGATCACCGGAGGCGGCGACACGCTGCTCGTGACGCCGGCCGACGGACCGGTCGCGCGGACCACCCTGGAGAAGATCGCGGCGCTGGAGGGAGTGGGTTCGGTGACGGCGTCCGACGAGGCGATCCTGGTCCGGCTGGCCGGTGCCACGCCGGCCGACCTGATCGCCGAACTCGTCCGGCTGGAGGTCCCGGTCGCGGCCGTGGGACCGCACCGACGGCTGGAGGACGCGTTCCTCACCCTGATCGGAGGCCCGGCATGAGCGGGACGAGGACCACGGCGGCCGCGGCGACCGCCACCGCCGCCGCTCCCGGGTACGCGGCGGGGCGGACCTTGCCGTTGCGGGTGGAGGCACTGCGGCAGTGGCGCCGGCGGCGGACGCTGGTGATGGGCGGGGTGCTGGCCGCGCTGCCGTTCGTCATGATCATCGCGTTCGCGGTGGGCGGCGGCGGGGACGACGGCCGCAGCGACGGCGGCCGGGTCAGCATGATCGACGCGGCCACCGCCTCGGGCGCGAACTTCGCCGTGACGTGTCTGTTCGTGTCGGCCGGTTTCCTGCTGGTGGTGCCCGTGGCGCTGTTCTGCGGGGACACGGTGGCCTCGGAGGCGAGCTGGTCCTCCCTGCGCTACCTGCTGGCCTCGCCCGTGCCGCGCGCCCGGCTGCTGTGGAGCAAGCTGGTGGTGGCGTTGGGGTTCAGCCTGGTGGCGATCGTGCTGCTGCCGGCGGTGGCGCTGGCCGCGGGCACGGTGGCGTACGGCTGGGGGCCGCTGAAGCTGCCCACGGGCGGGGTGCTGGCGGCCGGTGACGCGGTGCCGCGGCTGCTGCTGGCGGTGGCGTTCGTCTTCGTGTCGCAACTGGTCACCGCCGGACTGGCCTTCTGGCTGTCGACGAGGACGGACGCGCCGCTGGGCGCGGTCGGCGGGGCGGTGGGCCTGACCATCGTGGGCAATGTCCTCGACGCGGTGACGGCGCTCGGGCACTGGCGGGAGTTCCTGCCGGCGCACTGGCAGTTCGCCTGGGTGGACCTGCTGCAGCCGACCGTCGAATGGGGCGGCATGGCCAAGGGCGCGGCGGTCTCGGTGTCGTACGCGCTGGTGCTGGGGGCGCTGGCGTTCCGGGGGTTCGCGCGCAAGGACATCGTGTCCTGAGGCAGGGCGGTGCCCCGGCCGGGGCACCCGGGCCGGGGGGGGCGTCCGCCCGGCTGGAGGGCGTCCGCCCGGCTGGAGGGCGTCCGCCCGGCCGGGGAGCGCTGCCGCGGACCGTCAGGAGGCGATGTCCTCGATCTCCGCGAGCAGTTCGGCGTCGAGCGGCCGGTCGGCGACCGCCGCGTTGGCGCGTACCTGCTCGGCGGAGGTGGCACCGGCGATCACCGAGGCGCAGCCGGGACGGGCCGACAGCCAGCCGATGGCCAGTTCCAGCAAGCTGCGGCCGTGCTTCTCGGCGAGCGCGGCCAGCGCCTCGACCGTGTCGAGCCGCTCCTCGGTCAGGTACGCGTCCCGTCCCTCCAGCCGCGAGCCGGCCGGCACCGGCGCGCCCCGCCGGATCTTGCCGGTCAGCAGCCCGTTGGCGAGGGGGAAGTACGGCAGCACGCCCAGGCCGTAGTGCACGGCGGCCGGCACCAGCTCCTGCTCCGCCCCGCGCTCCAGCAGCGACCAGTGGTTCTGGGCCGAGACGAACGGCACGCTGCCCTGCTCCCGGGCGACATGGGCGGCCTCGGCCAGCTGCCAGCCGCTGAAGTTGGAGTGGCCGATGTAGCGGACCTTGCCCTCCTGGACCAGCTCGGTGAGGGCGGCCAGGGTCTCGGCGACCGGGGTGGCCGGGTCGGGGCTGTGCAACTGGTACAGGTCGATGTGGTCGGTGTCCAGGCGGCGCAGCGACGCCTCGACGGCCCGGCGTACGTAGGCCCGGCTGCCGCGGGAGCCGGCGGCGGGACCGTAGCCCATGTCGACGCCGTCGTAACCGAACTTGGTGGCGAGCACCACCTGGTCGCGCCGGCCCTTGAGGGCCTGGCCGAGGTGGCTCTCGGAGCCGCCGCGGCCGCCGTAGATGTCCGCGGTGTCGAACAGGGTGACGCCCGCGTCGAGGGCGGCGTCGACGACCGCGCGGGTCGCCCGGGCGTCGAGCCGGCCGCCGAAGTTGTTGCAGCCGAGGCCGACGGCGGAGACCTGGAGGCCTGAACTGCCCAGGGGGAGATAACGCATGGGGAGGTGTGCCTCCGCTTTCTTCCGTTTGGTTCGGGGTTCTTGTGACTCTTGGGGCGCTTGTGGCTCTTGGGGTACTTGGCTGTACTGGAGGTGCTGGGGGGGTACTTGCGGTTCTCCGGGTTGCGGGTTCAGTCGAGGGTGACGGTCTTGGCGGGGCCGAGGTCGGGCGCGTCGCGGACGGGCAGTTCGGCGCCCGGCCGCTCCAGTTCGAGGACGACGATCTCGTTGGTGCCGGCCCGCCACAGGGGGCCCGGGGCGTAGAGGGTGCGCTGCGGCCCGCGCGGGGTGTCGTAGTGGCCGAGCAGGAAGCCGTTCAGCCAGACCAGGCCGGTGGCCCAGCCGGAGACGTCGAGGAAGCCGTCGGCCGGTGCGGGGACGTGGTGGGTGAACCGGTGGAACGCCGGGCGATGGGACGCCGGGCGGTGGGACGGCGGGGCGGGGACCGGCGCCCGGGCCCAGTCGAGGACGGTCAGGTCGGTGAGCGGCAGGGGGCGGATCTCCCACTCGAACAGGTGCTGGTGGCCGTGGCGGACCCCGCGCCAGATGCCCTTGCGGTCGTCCAGCAGCGGACCGTAGTTGACCCGGCCCTGGGCCCGGACCAGCACGTCGAGCACGGCGCCGGACGGGCCGACCGCGAGGTCGAGTCCCTCGTCGGGGCTGTTGCGGTCGAGGATGCCGAGCGGCTCGCCGTCGGCGAACACGTACGCGCGGTCGCCGAGGCCGTCGATCCGGATCGGCATGGCCGGCCGGGGCCCGGTGACGGACGTCCGGTAGTGGATCATGCCGTGCGACTGGCCGAGCTTCTCCATGGGCTCGGGGGCCGGGCGGTGGACCGGGCCCGGGCCGTCGGTCAGTGCGTCGAGGGCGTCCAGCAGCGGCGCGGTGCCGGCCGGGACGGCGAGGGCCGGGGCGAGGCGGGGGCGCGGTTCGGGCAGGGGGAGCTCGGGCAGCGGCACGTAGCGGCCGATGACCTCCCGGAAGGCGTGGAACTTCGGGGTCAGTTCACCGGCCTCGCCGATCGGGGCGTCGTAGTCGTAGCTGGTGACGGTGGGCTGGTAGCCGGGCTCGCCGGGCCGGGATCCGGTGTGGTTGGCGCCGGCCCAGAAGCCGAAGTTGGTGCCGCCGTGGGCCATGTAGAGGTTGACGGAGGCGCCGGAGGCAAGGAGTTCGTCGAGGGAGCCGGCGGCGTCCTCGACGGCGCGCACGTGGTGGTCGTCGCCCCAGTGGTCGAACCAGCCGATCCAGTACTCCATCGCGGCCAGCGGGCCGGTCCTCTGGTAGCGGCGCAGGGTGTCGAGCCGTTCGGTGGGGCGGGCGCCGAAGGTGGCGGTGGCCAGCCGGCCGGGGACCGTGCCGCCCTGGAGCATGGCGTCCTCGGCGCCGTCGGCGGTGAACAGCAGGCAGTCCACACCGCGTTCGACCAGGGCCCGTTCGACATGGGCCCGGTAGCGGGTGTCGTCGCCGTAGGAGCCGTACTCGTTCTCGATCTGCACGGCCACGACGGGCCCGCCTCGTCCGGCGAGCAGGGGCAGCAGTTCGGGGACGAGCTGGTCGAACCAGCCGTCCACCTCGGCCTGGAACCGGGGGTCGGAGCAGCGCAGGTGCAGGCCGTCGAGGGCGAGCAGGCGGGCGGGCAGACCGCCGAAGTCCCACTCGGCGCAGATGTACGGGCCCGGCCGGACGATGGCGTCGAGGCCGAGGCCCTGGGCGATGCGCAGGAAGCGGCCGACGTCGCGCCAGCCGGTGAAGTCGGCCTTGCCGGGGGCGGACTCGTGGAAGTTCCACGGGACGTAGGTGTCGACGGTGTTGGCGCCCATGGCGCGCAGCCGCGTCAGCCGGTCCTCCCACAGCTCGGGGTGGACCCGGAAGTAGTGCAACGCCCCGGAGACGATGCGGTGGGGGCGGCCTGCCCGCCGGAATCCGTCCTGGTCGTGCGTGAGCATCGTGACTCCCGTCGCTGCGTACGTACGTGCGTGCGCTGCTCGCTGACGGGCCGGACCCGGGACGGACCCCGGCCGGACCCGGGCCGGACCCGGGACGGAGCAGGGAACGCCGCCCGCGCCGGCACCGTCAACGACTACCTGACCGGGAACGATCGAGCCGATCGTTCTGGTTCCCCAGCGATGCGGCGCGCGGCCGCGACGGCACCGGCCCCGAACGGGACGCCACGGCTCCCGCCACGGCGTCACTCACCCCCGAGCCCCGGGAACCTCGCCCCGCGCCCCTCCGCCGAGCCGGTCCGGCCGGGGGCCGGTCGGCCGGAGGCCGGAGGCCGGGAGGCCGGGAGGCCGGACGGCCGGGAGGCCGGAGGCCGGTCGGCCGGGAGGCCGGGAGGCTGGAAGACCGGAAGACCGGAAGACCGGGAGGCCGGAGGCCGGAGGCGGGGAGCCGGAAGGCCGGGGGCCGGGAGGCCGGGGGCCGGGAGGCCGGTCGGCCGGGAGGCCGGTCGGCCGGGAGGCCGGTCGGCCGGGAGG
>NZ_JAJAUY010000071.1 GCF_020532625.1 Streptomyces antimicrobicus
GGCCCCCGGCGCTGCCTGCTCGGTGGTCGGCTCGGCGGGGTCGGCGGCGGGGTCGGCGGCGGCCGGGGTGGCCGGGTCGGGGTGGGCCGTGCTCACAGGGTGCTCCAGTCGTGGTCGGGGTAGCGGTGGACGGGGGCCGAGACGTCGTCCAGCGCTTGGCAGATCTCCTCGGGAAGACTAAGGGGCTCCACCGACAGCGCCTCGCTGAGCTGCGCCGATGTCCGGGCGCCCACGATCGGCGCGGTCACGCCCGGGCGGTCGCGCAGCCAGGCCAGGGCCACCTGGAGCGGGGTCACGGCCAGGCCGTTCGCGGCGGTGGCGACCGCGTCCACGATGCGGGCCGCGTCGTCGTCCAGGTACGGGTCCACGAAGCCGGCCATGAGCTCCGACGCGCCCCGCGAGTCCGGCGGGGTGCCGTCGCGGTACTTGCCGGTCAGTACGCCCCGACCCAGCGGGGACGACGGCAGCAGGCCCACGCCCAGGTCGAGCGCCGCCGGCAGCACCTCGCGCTCGACGCCCCGCTGGAGCAGCGAGTACTCCAGCTGCGCGCCGGCGAGCCGGGTGCGGGTCCCCGGCGCCGCCAGCTGCCAGGTGGCCGCCTTGGCCAGCTGCCAGCCGCTGAAGCCGGCCACCCCGGCGTACCGCGCCCGGCCGCTGGCGACGGCCAGGTCCAGCGCCTGGAGGGTCTCCTCCAGCGGGGTCAGCGGGTCGAAGGCGTGGACCAGCCACAGGTCCACGTGGTCGGTGCCCAGCCGGGCCAGCGAGGCGTCCAGCGCCGCCAGCAGGTGCCCGCGCGAGCCGTCGGCGCGCCGGACCGGGTCCGGCACGCTGCCCGCCTTCGTCGCGATCACCAGGTCCTGCCGCGGCACCAGCGCGCCGACGAGCCGGCCGAGCAGGTACTCCGCCTCCCCGCTGCCGTACACGTCGGCGGTGTCCACCAGCGTGCCGCCCGCCTCCCAGAAGGCCTTCAACAGGTCGGCGGCGGCCTCCTCGCCGGTGTCGCGGCCCCAGGTCAGCGTGCCGAGGCCGAGCCGGGACACGCGCAGTCCGGTGCGGCCGAGATGCCTCTGCTCCATGAGCGCTGAGACTACTGGGGCGCTGACGCGGGAGACCCGGGCGCGCTAGAGTCCCCGCAACCAGAACGTTACTGCTCGGTAAGGGGACGACACATGCGGCTCGGCATCAATCTCGGCTACTGGGGCGCGGGCATGGACGCCGACAACCTCGCCGTCGCCCAGGAGGCCGACCGGCTCGGCTACGACGTCTGCTGGGCCGCCGAGGCCTACGGCTCCGACGCCCCCACCGTGCTCGCCTGGGTCGCCGCGCAGACCGAGCGCATCGACGTCGGCTCGGCGATCCTCCAGATCCCGGCCCGCCAGCCCGCCATGACCGCCATGACCGCGGCCACCCTCGACTCCCTCTCCGGCGGCCGGTTCCGCCTGGGCCTGGGCGTCTCCGGCCCCCAGGTCTCGGAGGGGTGGTACGGCGTGAAGTTCGACAAGCCGCTCGCCCGCACCCGCGAGTACGTCGAGATCGTCCGCAAGGCCATGACCCGCGAGCGGCTCACCCACGAGGGCGAGCACTGGACCCTGCCGCTGCCCGGCGGCCCGGGCAAGGCGCTCAAGCTGACCGTCCACCCCACGCGCGAGCGCATCCCGCTCTACATCGCCGCCATCGGCCCCAAGAACCTGGAGCAGACCGGCGAGATCGCCGACGGCGCCCTGCTGATCTTCCCCGCGGCCGCGCACCTGGAGGAGACCGCGCTCCGCCACATCCGGGCCGGCCGCGAGAAGGCGGGCCTGACGATGGACGGCTTCGACGTCTGCCCGACCGTGCCGCTGGCCCTCGGCGAGGACGTGACCGCGCTCGCCGACATGTTCCGCCCGTACACGGCCCTGTACGTCGGCGGCATGGGCAGCCGCAAGCAGAACTTCTACAACCAGCTCGCCTGCCGCATGGGATACGAGAAGGAGGCCGCCGAGATCCAGGACAAGTACCTGGCCGGCGACAAGCAGGGCGCGGCCGCCGCGATCCCGCACTCCCTGATCGACTCCACCACCCTGCTCGGGTCGGTGGAGCGCATCGCCGACGGCATGCGGGCCTACGCCGACGCGGGCGTCACCACGCTCACCCTCGCCCCGGCCGGTTTCACGCTGGACGAGCGCCTCGCCGCGCTCCGCGCCGGCACCGAGGCGCTGGAGCGCGCCGGTCTCGCCTGAGGCCGGCGGCGCCTGGACGGCGCCGGACGGCCCAGCGGCCGTGGTGGGGGCTCGGGGGTCTTCCCCGCCACGGCCGTCATCCCTCTCAACGCGCCACCGCCCCGCCGGGTTACGCGCCGGGGTCCACCCCTTCGCGTCGTCCGTCCGGCCGAGTCGCGCGACCCCTCGGTTGCCGCCCCCGCCGATCCGCTCTTGAGTGGAAGGCGACCGAGCCCGGAGGTGGTCGCATGCTCTCTGCCCGCAGCCTGTTCCAGGAGATCGTCGACAACGACGACGCCTTCCAGCTGTTCTGCTCCGTCGCCGCGAGCGGGGAGAGCCAGGGCGGCTGGGAGAACGCCCGGATCGCCGCCCTGGTGCCGCCGAGCATGCGGGAGATGGCACCCAAGATCGCCCGGCACGGCGCCGACGAGGACAAGCACGGCCGGATCTTCCAGGCCCTGCTGCGCAAGCGCGGCCTGCCGCCCGTGCCGGTGCCGCCCGAGACCGACTACACCATGCTGCTGGAGCGCCGGGGGATCGGCCTGCCGCACGCCAAGCTGCGCCGCGACGAGCCGCTCACCGAGCACGACATCGTGGTCTACCTCTCGCACAGCCGGGTCACCGAACAACGGGCCGCCGACCAGATGGACGCGCTGGTCGCCCACTTCGGGGACCACCCCGAACTCGGCAAGGCCATCCGCATGATCAGCAACGACGAGGACAACCACCTCGCCTACTGCCACGAGGAACTGCTCCGGCTCAACCACCGCGGCCACGGCCGCACCATCCAGCGCGTCCTGCGCGAGAGCGCCCTCGCCGAGATCGCCGTCCACCGCGACGTCAGCCTGGCCGTCATGGACCACATGGGCCGGCTGCTGCGCTGGCCCAGGGCCAAGTCCGCGGCGCTGGCGGCCGGGATCCGCGGCACGTACGGCTGGGAGCGCCTGGCCGGCTGGCACCGCATGGTGGGCCTGAGGATGCCCGAACGGCTCGACGCCCTGGGCGGAGTCCCCACCACCGCACCCGAGTTCGCCTGACGCCGCCGCCCGGCCCGGGCCGGAGCACGCCTCCGCCGCCCGGCCCGGGCCGGAGCACGCCTCCGCAGCCCGGCCCGGCGCGCAGCACGCCCCCGCCGCCCCGCCCGGGCCCGCTCAGAGCCAGCCGCGCCGCTTGAACAGCCGGTGCAGCCCCACGCACAGCGCCGCCATCACCACGATCACCGCCGGGTAGCCCCAGGACTGCCGCAGCTCCCACATGTGCTCGAAGTTCATGCCGTAGATCCCCGCCACCATGGTGGGCACCGCCGCCATGGCCGCCCAGGCGGAGATCTTGCGCATGTCGTCGTTCTGCCGGACGCCCATCTGCGCCAGGTGCGCCGTCAGCGCGTCCGACAGCAGCCGGTCCAGGCCCTCGACGTACTCGTTGGCCTTGGTCAGGTGGTCCGCCACGTCCCGGAAGAACGGCCGGGCGTGCTCGGTCACGTACGGCACCGTGCCGAACGCCAGCTGGTTCATGGGCTGGAGCAGCGGGCTGGTGGCCCGGCGGAACTCCAGCACCTGCCGCTTGAACCCGTAGATCCGCGACGCGACGCCCTTGGCGTCGCCCGCGTTCGGCGCGAAGACCTCCGCCTCCAGCTCCTCCAGGTCCGCCTGGAGCTCCGCGGCCACCTCGATGTAGTGGTCCACGACCGCGTCCGCGACCGCGTAGAGCACCGCCGCCGGCCCGTGCCGCAGCACCTGCGGCTCGTGCTCCAGCCGGTGCCGTACGGCGGCCAGCGCGCCGCCCTCGCCGTGCCGGACGGTCACCACGAAGGAGTCGCCGATGAACACCATCAGCTCGCCCGTGGTCACGGTGTCGAGGTCGTCGTCGTACATCACGGGCTTGAGGACCACGAAGAGCGAGTCGTCGTAGACCTCCAGCTTGGGCCGCTGGTGCGCGTTGAGCGCGTCCTCGACCGCCAGCGGGTGCAGCCCGAACTCCTTGCTGACGTGATCGAACTCCTTCTCGGTCGGCTCGTGCACGCCGAGCCAGAGGAACGCGTCGCCGGACGCCCGCGCCTCGTCGAGGGCGTCCGAGAAGTCCTCGGGGCCTTGCGTGCGGCGGCCGTCCCGGTAAATCGCGCAGTCCACAATCACACCGCGCATTCTTCCCCGCCCGCGGCCCGCCATTACACGGGGCGCACCGCCTACCCTTGGCGGCATGGCCACGCTGATCCTCGTACGGCACGGGCGGTCGACCGCCAACACCGCAGGGCTGCTCGCCGGATGGACGCCCGGCGTCACCCTCGACGAGCACGGGGCCGGGCAGGCCGCCGCGCTGCCCGGCCGGCTCGCCGGGCTGCCGCTCGCCGCGGCCGTCACCAGTCCGCTGGAGCGCTGCCGGCAGACCCTCGAACCGCTGCTGGCCGCCCGCCCCGGGCTGCCGCTGCACACCGACGAGCGGATCGGCGAGTGCCACTACGGCGACTGGTCCGGCCGCAAACTCGCCGAGCTCGCCGACGACCCGCTGATGAAGATCGTCCAGCAGCACCCGTCGGCCGCCGCCTTCCCCGGCGGCGAGTCGCTGCGGGCCATGCAGGCGCGCGCGGTGGACGCCGTACGCGACTGGAACGGGCGGATCACCGAGGAGCACGGCGCCGACGCCGTCTACCTGATGTGTTCGCACGGCGACATCATCAAGTCCCTGGTGGCCGACGCGCTGGGCATGCACCTCGACCTCTTCCAGCGCGTCCACGTCGACCCCTGCTCGGTCACCGCGATCCGCTACACCCCGACCCGCCCGTTCCTGCTCCGCCTGGGCGACACCGGCGACTTCGGCTCGCTGGCCCCGCGCCAGCCCGACAGCGCCGCCGCTGCGGACCAGGCCACCGAGGACGGCGGGAACGCGGTCGTGGGCGGCGGCGCGGGCGCGGCCTGATCGAACGGCGCAGTAGGGTGGACTGACCGACCCGCGAGCACAGCCCCGCGCCTGCTGCCGAGACTTGGAGACTGGACGTGCCCCGTCAGGTGTTCCTCTACGATCCGCCGGACCGTTTCGTGGCCGGCACGGTCGGCCTGCCTGGACGCCGTACGTTCTTCCTCCAGGCGTCCTCCGGGCCCCGTGTCACCAGCGTGTCCCTGGAGAAGACCCAGGTCGCCGCGCTGGCCGAGCGGATGGACGAGCTGCTGGACGAGGTCGTGCGCCGCACCGGCGGCAACGCGCCGGTCCCGGCCGTCGCCCCCGCCGAGGCCGCCGACACCGCGCCGCTGGACGTGCCCGTCGACGAGGAGTTCCGGGTCGGCACCATGGCCCTGGCCTGGGACGGCGAGGCCCAGCGCATGATCGTCGAGGCGCAGGCGCTGGTGGAGCTCGACGCCGACTCCGACGAAGACCTCGCCGAGGCCGAGGAGCGGCTGCTGCAGGACGAGGAGAACGGCCCGCCGATGCTGCGGGTGCGCCTGACCGGCGCGCAGGCCCGGGCCTTCGCCAAGCGCGCCCTGGACGTCGTCAACGCAGGCCGGCCGCCGTGCCCGCTGTGCAGCCTGCCGCTGGACCCGGAAGGACATGTGTGTCCGCGCCAGAACGGATACCGGCGGCAGATCTGACCGCCGTGACCACCGTGACCGCCATGGAGGAACTGCTCACCCGTGGTGAGCTCAGCGTCCGCGGGCGCATCCGCGAGGCGTCCAACGCCGTACTGCTGTGCGACGTCACCCATGAGGGGGTCACCGCCGCGTGCGTGTACAAGCCCGTCAAGGGCGAGCGCCCGCTGTGGGACTTCCCCGACGGCACCCTGGCCCAGCGCGAGCGGGCCGCCTACCTGGTCTCCGAGGCCACGGGCTGGGGCCTGGTGCCGGCCACCGTGCTGCGCGACGGGCCGTACGGCGAGGGCATGGTCCAGCACTGGATCACCGCCGCGGAGGAAGAGTCCGAGAGCTCGCTGCTGGCCCTGGTGGAGGGCGAGGAGGCGGGGCCCGGCTGGAAGCCGGTCGCCTTCGCCGAGGTGGGCCCGGGCCGCACCGCGCTGCTGGTGCACGCCGACGACGAGCGGCTGCGGCGGCTCGCCGTCCTCGACGCGGTGATCAACAACGGCGACCGCAAGGGCGGGCACCTGCTGCCCGGCCCCGGCGGGCGGATCTACGGCATCGACCACGGGGTCACCTTCCACGCCGAGGACAAGCTGCGCACGCTGCTGTGGGGCTGGGCGGGCGAGCCGCTGACGCAGGAGGCCCGGGGAGTGCTCGGCACCCTGGCGGACGCCCTGGCCGAGGGCGCTCCCCTCGCCACCCGGCTGGCCGAATTGATCACCGCCGCGGAGCTGGCCGCCGTACGCGACCGGGTGGCGGTACTGCTGCGGTCCGGAGTGCATCCGAGCCCTTCCGGGCAGTGGCCGGCGATCCCCTGGCCGCCCGTCTGAGCTGGGCGGGCGCGGCGGGCAGCGGCGCGAGCGGGCGGGCAGCACACAACCGGGCGGACCGCAAGAGTGCTGATCCGGACAACAGTGCTGTCCGGTTCGTTGACGGAACATCCGTCCGGTTAGGCTCGACTCATGCATGCCTGGCCCGCTTCTGAGGTCCCCGCCCTGCCCGGCAAGGGCCGCGACCTCCAGATCCACGACACCGCGACCGGCGGTCTGGTCACCCTCGACCCCGGTCCCGTCGCCCGCATCTACGTCTGCGGCATCACCCCGTACGACGCGACCCACATCGGTCACGCGGCGACCTACAACGCGTTCGACCTCGTCCAACGCGTGTGGCTCGACACCAAGCGGCAGGTCCACTACGTCCAGAACGTCACGGACGTCGACGATCCGCTGCTGGAGCGGGCGCAGCGGGACGGCCACGACTGGACCGAGCTCGCCGAGCGCGAGACCGCCCTGTTCCGCGAGGACATGACCGCGCTGCGGATGCTGCCGCCGCGGCACTACATCGGCGCCGTCGAGGCCATACCCGGCATCGTGCCCCTGGTGGAACGGCTGCGGGACGCGGGCGCCGCGTACGAGCTGGACGGCGACATCTACTTCTCGGTCGAGTCCGACGCGCACTTCGGGCAGGTCTCCGGCCTGGACGCGGAGGCCATGCGGCGGCTGTCGGCCGAGCGCGGCGGCGACCCGGACCGGCCGGGCAAGAAGAACCCGCTGGACCCGATGCTGTGGATGGCCGCGCGTCCGGGCGAGCCCAGCTGGGACGGCGGCTCCCTCGGGCGCGGCCGCCCGGGCTGGCACATCGAATGCGTGGCCATCGCCCTGGACCACCTCGGGATGGGCTTCGACGTCCAGGGCGGCGGATCCGACCTGGCCTTCCCCCACCACGAGATGGGCGCCTCGCACGCGCAGGTCCTGACGGGCGAGTTCCCGATGGCCAAGGCGTACGTCCACGCGGGCATGGTGGCGCTGCACGGCGAGAAGATGTCGAAGTCCAAGGGCAACCTGGTCTTCGTCTCGGCGGTGCGCAGGGCCGGTACGGACCCGGCCGCGCTCCGGCTGGCGCTGCTGGCGCACCACTACCGGGCGGACTGGGAGTGGACCGACGAGGTCCTGGCCGAGGCCGAGGCCCGGCTGGGCCGGTGGCGCGCGGCGGTCTCCCGCCCCGACGGCCCGTCCGCGGACGCGGTGCTGGAGGAGGTCCGCGAGGCCCTGGCCCGCGACCTGGACGCCCCCGCCGCCCTGGCCGCCGTCGACCGCTGGGCCGCCGCCCAGGCCGCCGAGGGCGGCACCGACGAATCGGCCCCGGGCCTGATCTCCCGCACCGTGGACGCCCTGCTGGGCGTGGCCCTGTAGAAGCACCGCGGGGGTGGGGGGGGGGGGGGGGGGGGGGGGGGGGGGGGGGGGGGGGGGGGGGGGGGGGGGGGGGGGGGGGGGGGGGGGGGGGGGGGGGGGGGCGGGGGGGGGGGGGGGGGGGGGGGGGGGGGGGGGGGGGGGGCGCCGGGGGGCGGGGGGGGGGGGGGGGGGGGGGCGCCGGGAGGACGCCGCGAGCCCGGGTGCCCGGCTTCGTCCGCCGGGTCCCGGGCTCGCGTCGTGCTGACGGCGGTGGTCGCGCCGCAGGGCGGCGCCCGGTCCGTCCGGCCGGTGCTGCCCCGGCCGGACGGGCGCGGTCACGCCGGTCGGGTCACAGGGTGCTGGCCGCGCTGCGGATCTGTGAGGCGAAGGTGGAGACCTCGGTGTAGACGCCCGGGTAGTCGGGGCGGGCGCAGCCGATGCCCCAGCTGACGATGCCGACCTGGATCCAGGCGCCGGCGGCGTCGCGGCGGAACATGGGGCCGCCGGAGTCGCCCTGGCAGGTGTCGACGCCGCCCTGGCCGAGGATGCCGGCGCAGATCTCCTCGCCGGGGATCAGGTCGTTGCCGTAGGCGGCCTGGCAGTCGGCGTCGGAGACGAACGGCACGTCGGCCTTGAGCAGGTAGCGCTGCTGCGGTCCGCCTTCGCGGGCGGCGCCCCAGCCGGCGACGGTGAACGTTCCGTTGTTGTACTGGGTGGTGTCGGCGATCTTGAGGGTGGGCAGGTTGATGGGCTTGGCGAGCTTGATCAGGGCCCAGTCCTTGCCGGAGCCGTTGTAGCCGGGGGCCTGGAGGACCTTGGTGGACCTGACCTTGATGGCGCTGGAGCTGTTGAGGTCGACCACACCGGCGGTGGCGGTGATGGAGGTGTTGTTGCCGCTGCCGCTGACGCAGTGCGCGGCGGTGAGGACGATCTGCTGGGTGTAGAGGGCGCCGCCGCAGCCCATGGAGAGGCGGACCATCCAGGGGAACTCTCCCTGGGCGGCGCGGGTGCCGCCGACGACGGGGGTCGGGCTGGCGCTGGCGGTGGTGGGCTGGAGGCTGAGCGCCGCGAGGGCCACGGCGCCGGTGGCGAGGGTGCGCTTGACGAACCGTACGAAGGTCTTCGACACGGTCAACACACTGCCTTTCGTGGGGGGTTGGGCCGTGCGTGTCATCGGGTGAATGACGCGTTCATGTCATACCCAGGGGGGTGCGGGTGGCAAGGAGGCGTTTTCGGCCAATTCCTCGCGAGAGGTCCCGGGGCGCACACGGCACACCGCCCGCCGCACCCCGCGGCACACCGCCCGCGGCGCCCGGCGCCACCCCGCCGCGCCCACCCGCACCCTGCCGCGCCGTGCCGCACCCCGCCGCACCTACGGCACCGACCGCCGGCAAATCGGAGCAGGTGTGCGGTTCGAGCGTGGGCCGGGGTGGGTAGGGATACGGCATCGCACGAGTGACGGATGCGGGCCCGACCCCTCGCCAGGGGGCCGGGCCCGAGCCTGTGTCATTCCGCCCCGTACGGCGGCAGCGGCGCGGTGGACGCGGAGAGCAGCTTCAGGGCCGCCTCACCCGCCTCGGCCGGGGACCAGCGGGCGCCGCGGTCCGCGGTCGGGCCCGGGCGCCAGCCCTCCATGACCGTGATCCGGCCGCCCTCCGCCTCGAAGACCCGGCCCGTCACCCCGGCCGAGGCGTCCGAGCCGAGCCAGACCACCAGCGGGGAGACGTTCTCGGGGGCCATCGCGTCGAACTCCCCCTCCGCCGGCGGGGCCATCGCCGCCGCGAACGCCTCCTCCGTCATCCGGGTCCGCGCGGCCGGGGCGATGGCGTTGACCTGGACCCCGTAGCGGCCCATCTCCGCCGCCGCGACCATCGTCAGGCCCAGGATGCCGGCCTTGGCCGCGCTGTAGTTGCCCTGGCCGACCGAGCCGAGCAGGCCCGCCCCGGAGGAGGTGTTGACGACCCGCGCCGCCACCTGGCGGCCCGCCTTGGCCTCGGCGCGCCACCACGCGGCGGCGTGCTTGAGCGGCAGGAAGTGGCCCTTGAGGTGGACCCGCATCACCGCGTCCCAGGCCCCCTCGTCGAGGTTGACCAGCATCCGGTCGCGCAGGAACCCGGCGTTGTTGACCAGCGTGTCCAGCCGGCCGTAGTGGTCCAGGGCGCACCGCACGAGCGAGGCCGCGCCCTCCGCCGAGGCGATGTCGCCGCCGTGGGCGACCGCCTCGCCGCCGGCCGCGCGGATCCGGGCCACGACCTGTTCGGCGGGGCCGTCCGCCTGGGGGCTGCCGTCCAGCGCCACGCCCAGGTCGTTGACGACGACCCGCGCGCCCTCCGCCGCGAACGCCACGGCGTGCGCCCGGCCCAGGCCCCGGCCCGCACCGGTCACGATCACCACCCGGCCCTCGCACAGGCCTCCGCCGCCCCGCCCCCGGCCACCGCTCCCCCGCCCCGAGGGCCCCTGCCCCTGCCCCGTTCCGCGCCCCTGCCCCAGCGCCTGCCCCTGCCCCTGCCCGTGCCCCTGCCCCTGCCCGTGCCCCTGCTCTCGTGCGTCCTGCGGACCCATCTCACCCCTCCTTGTCGACCGTTGCCGCGTCCAGGAACGCGGGTCGTTCGCCGCCGCCGTGGACGAGCAGACTCGCCCCGCTCACGTACGCCGCCCGGGGCGAGGCGAGGAAGACCGCCGCCGCGCCCACGTCCGCGGGTTCCGCCAGCCGCCCCAGCGGCACCGTCGCGGCGACCGCCGCGACCCCCGCCTCGTCGCCGTAGTGCACGGCGGAGAGTTCGGTGCGCACCATGCCCACCACGAGGGTGTTCACGCGTACGTCGGGCGCCCATTCCACGGCCATCGACCGGGCCAGGTTCTCCAGCCCCGCCTTCGCGGCGCCGTACGCGGCCGTGCCCGGCGAGGGGCGGGTGCCGCTGACGCTGCCGGTCATGACCACCGAGCCGCGGGCCGCGCGCAGATGCGGGTACGCCGCCAGGGAGGCCGTCAGCGGTGCCAGCAGGTTGAGCTCGACCACCCGCGCGTGGCGCCGGGCCGCGCCCTCGTCCAGCAGCCGGTACGGGGTGCCGCCGGCGTTGTTGACCAGGCAGTCCAGCTGCCCGTACCGGTCGGCGACGCCGTCGAAGAACTCCTCGACGGCGGCCGCGTCGCGCAGGTCGAGGGGGACGAAGGCGGCCCGTCGCCCGTCCGCCTCGACCGGCCGGTCCGGGGGTCTGCGGGCGCAGACGACGACCCGGGCGCCGGCCGCCAGGAACGACCGCGCGATGCCCGCGCCGACGCCCCGCGTGCCGCCGGTGACGACGACGACCCTCCCGTCGAGCTCCATCGGCTGCTACCTTCCTCACCTAACAAATGTTTGGTGGAAAGGTAGCGGATCCTGCCATGGGTGTCTCCACCTCCGACCCGGACCAGGGCGTCGCCCTCGTCACGGTCGACTTCCCACCGGTCAACGCCCTGCCCGTCAAGGGCTGGTACGCCCTCGCCGACGCCGTGCGCGCCGCCGGGCGCGACCCGGCCGTGCGCTGTGTGGTGCTCGCCGCCGAGGGCCGCGGCTTCAACGCGGGCGTCGACATCAAGGAGATGCAACGCGACCCCGGCCACGGGGCGCTGATCGGCGCCAACCGCGGCTGCTTCGAGGCGTTCGCCGCCGTCTACGAGTGCGAGGTCCCGGTCGTGGCCGCCGTCCAGGGCTTCTGCCTGGGCGGCGGCATCGGGCTGGTCGGCAACGCCGACGCGATCGTGGCCGCCGACGACGCCACCTTCGGGCTGCCGGAGCTGGACCGCGGCGCCCTGGGCGCGGCCACCCATCTGGCGCGGCTGGTCCCCCAGCACCTGATGCGCGCCCTGTACTACACCTCGCGCACCGTGACCGCCGCCGAACTGCACGCCCACGGCTCGGTGTGGCAGGTGGTGCCGCCGGCGCGGCTGCGGGCCGCCGCGCTGGAGCTGGCGGCGGAGATCGCCCGCAAGGACGGCTCCTTGATCCGGCTGGCCAAGGCCGCCATCAACGGCATCGACCCGGTCGACGTGCGCCGCAGCTACCGCTTCGAGCAGGGCTTCACCTTCGAGGCGAACCTCAGCGGCGTCGCCGACCGGGTGCGCGACACCTTCGGCAGGAAGGACACGCCATGAGCGGGCACGACGCGAGCGACCGCACCACGACCGGACACGACACGACCGACCGCACCACGACCGGGCACGACGTGACCGGACACGACGCGAGCGACCGCACCACGACCGGACACGACACGACCGGACGCCCCACCGCCGACAAGACCATGACCTGCGACGAGGTGGTGGGGCGGCTGCGCAGCGGGATGACCCTCGGCATCGGCGGCTGGGGCTCGCGCCGCAAGCCCATGGCGCTGGTGCGGGCCCTGCTGCGGTCCGAGGTCACCGACCTGACCGTGATCACGTACGGCGGCCCGGACGTGGGCCTGCTCGCCGCCGCCGGGCGGATCCGCCGACTGGTGACGGCCTTCGCCACCCTCGACAGCATCCCGCTCGAACCGCACTTCCGGGCCGCCCGGGAAAGCGGCGCGTTCGAGCTCACCGAGCTCGACGAGGCGATGTTCATGTGGGGGCTGCACGCGGGCGCCAACCGGCTGCCGTTCCTGCCGGTCCGGGCCGGCCTCGGCTCCGACGTGATGCGGGTCAACCCCGAGCTGCGCACGGTCACCTCGCCCTACGCCGACGGCGAGGAGTTCGTCGCCGTCCCGGCGCTGCGCATGGACGCCGCCCTGGTCCACCTCAACCGCGCCGACCGGCTCGGCAACGGCCAGTACCTGGGCCCCGACCCGTACTTCGACGACCTGTTCTGCGAGGCCGCCGACACCGCGTACGTCTCCTGCGAACGGCTCGTGGAGACCTCGGAACTGGCCAAGGCCGGACCGCCGCAGTCCCTGCTGGTGAGCCGGCACAGCGTCACCGGGGTCGTGGAGACCCCGAACGGCGCGCACTTCACCTCCTGCGTGCCCGACCACGGCCGCGACGAGGCCTTCCAGCGGCTGTACGCGAGCACGCCGTGGGACGAGTTCGCGGCCCGCTTCCTGTCGGGCCCGACCGAGGGCGACTACCAGCGGGCCGTGCGGGCCTGGAGCGAGGAGCGGCGATGAGTGCGGCGACGGCCGTGACCCGGGCGGAGTACTGCGTGATCGCCTGCGCGGAGGCGTGGCGGGGGGACGGGGAGGTGCTGGCGAGCCCGATGGGCCTGATCCCGTCGCTCGGGGCGCGGCTGGCCCGCCGTACGTTCTCCCCCGACCTGCTGATGACCGACGGCGAGGCGATGCTGGTCGGCCCCGACGGGACGACCGTGGAGGGCTGGCTGCCGTACCGGCGCCATCTGGCGATGGTCACCGGCGGGCGGCGGCACGTGATGATGGGCGCCTCCCAGATCGACCGGTACGGCAACCAGAACATCTCCTGCATCGGCGACTGGCAGCGGCCGGCCCGGCAGCTGCTCGGGGTGCGCGGGGCACCGGTCAACACCCTCAACAACCCGGTCAGTTACTGGATCCCCCGGCACTCGCCCCGGGTGTTCGTCGAGCGCGTGGACATGGTCTCGGGCGTGGGCTACGACCGGGCGGCGGCGGCCGGGCCGTCGGCGAGCCGCTTCCACCGCATCCCGCGGGTGGTGTCGAACCTCGGGGTCTTCGACTTCGCCACGGCCGACCGGTCGATGCGGATCGTCTCGCTGCACCCGGGGGTCACGCTGGCGCAGGTGCGGGAGGCCACCGGCTTCCCGCTGGCCCTCACCGGCGTCGGCGACCACGCCGGCGACGGCGGCAGCAGCGGCCGGGGCAGCGGCGAGGTGCCGGTCACCCGGGAGCCGACCGCCGCGGAACTGCGGCTGATCCGCGAGGAGCTGGACCCGCGCGGGGCCCGCGAGCGGGAGGTCCCGGCCTGATGGAGACCGCGCTGACCCGGCTCGTCGGGTGCGAGCACCCGGTCGTGCAGACCGGGATGGGCTGGGTGGCCGGGCCCCGGCTGGTGTCGGCGGCCGTCAACGCCGGCGCCCTGGGCATCCTGGCCTCCGCGACGATGACCCTGGAGCAACTGCGGTCGGCGGTGCGCGAGGTGCGCTCCCGTACGGACGGCCGGCCGTTCGGGGTGAACCTGCGCGCCGACGCCGGGGACGCGGACCTGCGCGCCGCTCTGATCGTCGAGGAGGGGGTGCGGGTCGCGTCCTTCGCGCTGGCGCCGTCGCGGGAGCTGATCGCGCGCCTGAAGGACGCGGGCGTGGTGGTCGTCCCCTCGGTCGGGGCCCGCCGGCACGCCGAGAAGGTCGCGGCCTGGGGCGCCGACGCGGTGATCGTGCAGGGCGGCGAGGGCGGCGGGCACACCGGCGAGGTGGCCACGACCGTGCTGCTGCCGCAGGTCGTGGACGCCGTCGACATCCCTGTGGTGGCGGCGGGCGGCTTCCACGACGGGCGCGGCCTGGTGGCCGCGCTGGCGTACGGGGCGGCCGGGGTGGCGATGGGCACCCGGTTCCTGCTGACCTCGGACTCGACGGTGCCGGACGCGGTCAAGGCGCGCTATCTGGCGGCCACCGTCAAGGACGTCACGGTCACCGACGCGGTGGACGGGCTGCCGCACCGGATGCTGCGCACCGAGCTGGTGGAGTCCCTGGAACGGGCGGGCCGGGCCGCGGGGCTGCTGCGGGCGGTACGGCACGCGGCGGGCTTCCGGAAGCTGTCGGGCCTGTCGTGGGCGCAGTTGGTGCGCGACGGGCTGGCGATGAAGCACGGCAAGGACCTGACCTGGGGTCAGGTGCTGCTCGCCGCGAACACCCCCATGTTGTTGAAGGCGTCCATGGTCGAGGGCCGCACCGACCTCGGCGTCATGGCATCCGGCCAGGTCGCGGGCGTGATCGAGGACCTTCCGTCGTGCGCGGAGCTCGTCGCCCGGGTGATGGCCGAGGCACAGCAGGCACTTCAGACACTGCCGAGGAGCTGACCGTATGAGAGACGAGAGACCTACCCCTGTCCGTGCCGGTGCCGGTGCCGGTGCCGGTGCCGGTGCTGGTGCCGTGCGGGGCCGGCGGCGGGCGCTGGCCGCCGGGGCGGCCCTGGCCGTGGCCCTGTCCGCGGGGGTGCTGCCCGCCGCCGCGGCCGAGACCGCGCCCCGGCAGCACCGGGCGGCCACCGCGACCGCGGCGACCACGTCCACGACGGCGGCAGCGACCGCGACCGCGACCGCGACCGCGACCGCGACCGCTGAAACGATCCGCCGGATCCCCCTGCAGGGCGCCGTCAACGCCCGAGACCTGGGCGGCTACCGCACCTGGACCGGCGGGCAGGTCCGCCACGGCCTGGTCCACCGCTCCGACGCGCTCGGCAAGCTGACCGACGCCGACCTGACGACGGTCGCCGGCCTGCGGCTGGCGACCGTCGTGGACTTCCGCATCCCGCTGGAGGTCCGCTACGACGGGGCCGACCGGCTCCCGGCCGGGCCGGCCGCCGTCTCCCGCCCGGTCAGCGACAACGGCCTGTACGCGACGACGCTCGCCGCGATCGCCAGTGGCGACCCGGTCCAGCAGGAGCGGATGCTCGGCGGCGGGCGGGCGGAGGCGTTCATGCTGGACGTCTACCGCACGTTCGTCACCAGCGCCGAGAACCGGGCGCAGTTCGGCGCGACGCTGCGCCAGCTCGCCGACGACGGGCAGGGGCCGCTGCTGTTCCACTGCACGTCCGGCAAGGACCGCACCGGCTGGCTGTCGTACGTGCTGCTGCGGGCGCTGGCGGTGCCGGAGGAGGCCGCCCGGGGCGACTACCTGGCCTCCAACGGCTTCCGGGCCGCCTACGACGCCCAGGTCCGGGCCGGGCTGAAGCAGTCGGGGCGGATGCAGAACCCGGATCTGCTGATCCCGGTGCAGGAGGTCAGGCCGGCCTATCTGGATGCCGCGCTGGCCCAGGTGGAGGCCGACTTCGGCGGGTTGTACGGGTACCTGACCGAGGGGCTGGGGCTGAGCCTGGCGGACCTGGTGCGGCTGCAGCGCAAGCTCGTGCGCTGAGGCCGGGGCGGGGCCGCCCGCACAGCGGCGCGGCCTCGTGCCCGCGGGGCGCCCCGGTCCGGGGCGCCCCGACCCCCTGCATCCGCTACAGCCGCTACAGCCGCTACAGCCGCTACAGCCGCTACAGCCGCTCGATGATCGTCACATTGGCCTGGCCGCCGCCCTCGCACATCGTCTGGAGCCCGAAGCGGCCGCCCGTGCGCTCCAGTTCGTGCAGGAGCGTGGTCATCAGCCGGGCGCCGGTGGCGCCCAGCGGGTGGCCCAGGGCGATGGCGCCGCCGTTGACGTTGACCTTGTCCGGGTCGGCGCCGGTCTCCTTCAGCCAGGCCAGGACGACGGGGGCGAAGGCCTCGTTGATCTCGACCAGGTCGATGTCGTCCAGGGTCAGGCCGGTCTTCTTCAGGGCGTGGGCGGTGGCCGGGATCGGGGCCGACAGCATCCGGATCGGGTCCTCGCCGCGCACCGACAGGTGGTGGACGCGGGCCCGCGGGGTCAGCCCGTGCTCGGTCACGGCCCGTTCGCTCGCCAGCAGCAGGGCCGCGGCGCCGTCGGAGACCTGGGAGGAGACGGCCGCGGTGATGGTGCCGCCCTCGACGACCGGGGCGAGCGCGGCCATCTTCTCCAGGGTGGTGTCCCGGCGCGGCCCCTCGTCCGCGGCCACGTCGCCGTAGGGGGCGATCTCGCGCGCGAAGCGGCCCTCGTCGAGCGCGCGCAGCGCCCGCCGGTGGGAGCGCAGGGCGAACTCCTCCATGTCGGTACGGGAGATGCCCCACTTGCGGGCGATCAGCTCGGCCCCGTGGAACTGGTTGACCGGCTGGTCGCCGTAGCGGGCCCGCCAGCCCCGCGAGCCGGCGTAGGGGCCCTCGGTGAAGCCGAGCGGTTCGCCGGCCTGCCGGGAGGCGAAGGCGATGGGGATCATGGACATGTTCTGGGTGCCGCCCGCGACCACCAGGTCCTGGGTGCCCGAGAGCACGCCCTGGGCCGCGAAGTGCACGGCCTGCTGGGAGGACCCGCACTGCCGGTCGACGGTGACCCCGGGCACCTCCTCGGGCAGGCCGGCCGCCAGCCAGCAGGTCCGTGCGATGTCGCCGGCCTGCGGGCCGACGGTGTCCACGCAGCCGAACACGACGTCCTCGACGGCGGCCGGGTCCACCCCGGAGCGTTCCACCAGGGCCGCGAGGACATGGGCCCCGAGGTCGGCCGGGTGGACCTGGGACAGGCCCCCCTTGCGCCGGCCCACCGGGGTGCGGACGGCTTCGACGATGTAGGCCTCGGGCATGGCGGGGACTCCTCGGGTGAAGGGCCGGTGTCAGGGGCGTACGGCGATCCCGTCCAGCACCATCGACAGGTACTGGCGGGCGATCTCCTCGGGACTGTGCTGGCCGCCCGGCCGGTACCAGGACGCCGCGACCCACACCGTGTCGCGGACGAACCGGTAGGTGAGGCGGATGTCGAGGTCGCGGCGGAAGACCTGGGCGGCGACCCCGCGTTCCAGCGTCCCCAGCCACGCCTTCTCGAACTTCACCTGCGAGTCGGAGAGGTAGTGGAAGCGGGGCTGGGCGGACAGGGTGCGGGCCTCCTTCTGGTAGATCGCGACGGCGGCGCGGTGCCGGTCGATCTCGCGGAAGGACTCGGTGACGAGGGCCTCGATGGTCTCGCGGGGGCCGAGACCGGCCGCGAGGACCGCGTCGTAGCCCGCCCAGAGCTCGCCCAGGAACGTGGAGAGGATCTCGTCGAGCATCGATTCCTTGGAATCGAAGTGGTAGTAGAGGCTGCCGGCGAGCATGCCGGCCGCGTCGGCGATCTTGCGGACGGTGGTGGCGTTGTAGCCCTGCGCGGCGAACACCTCGGCGGCTGTGTCCAGGAGTTCCCGGCGGCGTTCCGCGGAGGGCGTCACCTGCGCGTTCTTCTTGTTCGTTGGCACGTGACCATTGTCGGGTCAGGCCCGCTGGCTGCTGACGGAGACCGTCTCGCCGGTCATGTACGAGGCGTAGCCGCTGGCCAGGAACACGATGACGTTGGCGACCTCCCACGGCTCGGCGTACCGGCCGAAGGCCTCCCGGGCGGTCAGTTCCTCCAGCAGTTCCGCCGAGGTGACCTTCACCAGGTGCGGGTGCATGGCCAGGCTCGGCGCGACGGCGTTGACGCGGACGCCGAAGGCGGCGGCCTCGACGGCGGCGCACCGGGTCAGCGCCATCACCCCGGCCTTGGCCGCGGCGTAGTGGGCCTGGCCGGCCTGGGCGCGCCAGCCGACGACGGAGGCGTTGTTGACGACGACTCCGCCGCGGCCGGCCGCGCGCATCGAGCGCAGGGCGGCGCGGGTGCAGCGGAAGGTGCCGTTCAGGGTGACGTCGAGGACCGTGGACCACTGCTCGTCGGTCATGTCGGCGAGTGCGGCGGTGCCGCCGAGGCCGGCGTTGTTGACCACGACGTCGAGCCGGCCGTGGAGGTGTTCGGCGTGCGCGAACAGGGCCTGGACCTGGGCCTCGTCGGTGACGTCGCAGGGCAGCGAGGAGACGGCGTCGGCGCCGTACTGCGCGGCGAGGGCGGTCTCGGTCTCCTTCAGCCGGCGCGCGTGGGCGTCGCCGATGACGATCCGGGCCCCCTCCTCCAGGAACCGGCGGGCGGTGGCGCCCCCGATCCCGGCCCCGGCGGCGGCGGTGATGACGGCGGTCCGGCCGGACAGCAGGCCGTGGCCCGGTACGTACTCGACGCTGCTCATGCCGGTACGTTAACCTGCCAAACGCTTGTTAGGGAAGCAGACGGGAGCTGCCGATGGACCTCACGCCCACCCCGGAGGTGACGGCCTTCCGGGAGGAGGCCCGGGCCTGGCTGCGCGCGCACGTCCCCGCCCGGCCCCTGCCCTCCCTGGAGACCGCGGAGGGCTTCGCCGCCCACCGCGCCTGGGAGGCCCGGCTGTCCGCGGCCCGCTGGTCGGTGGTGTCCTGGCCCGAGCGGTACGGCGGCCGCGGCGCGGACCTGGAGCGGTGGCTGGTGTTCGAGGAGGAGTACTGGGCGGCGGGCGCGCCCGGCCGGGTCTCGCAGAACGGCATCAGCCTGCTGGCGCCGACCCTGTTCGACCACGGCACCGAGGAGCAGCGCGCCCGCGTCCTGCCGCCCATGGCGTCCGGCGAGGTCGTCTGGGCCCAGGCCTGGTCCGAGCCCGAGTCCGGCTCCGACCTCGCCTCGCTGCGGTCGAAGGCGGTGCGCACCGAGGGCGGCTGGCTGCTGTCGGGGCACAAGACGTGGTCCTCGCGGGCGGCCTTCGCCGACCGGGCCTTCGGCATCTTCCGCACCGACCCGCAGCCGGCCGCCGCGGGCCGGCCGCACCGGGGGCTGACGTACCTGATGTTCGACCTGCGGGCGCCGGGCGTGACGGTGCGGCCCATCGGGCGCCTGGACGGCAAACCGGCCTTCGCCGAGCTCTTCCTCGACGAGGTCTTCGTCCCCGACGAGGACGTGATCGGCGAGGTCGGCGAGGGCTGGCGGATCGCGATGTCGACGACGGGCGACGAGCGGGGGCTGACCCTGCGCGCGCCCGGCCGCTTCCTCGCCGCCGCCGACCGGCTGGTGCGGCTGTGGCGCGGGCGCGAGGGCGGGGCCGCGGACACCGCGCTGCGCGACCGGGTGGCGGACGCGGTGGTGGGGGCGCGGGCGTACGAGCTGTTCACGTGGGCCTCGGCCGCGCGGATCGCGGCGGGCCGGGCGGCCGGTGCCGAGTCCAGCCTGAACAAGGTGTTCTGGTCGGAGTACGACATCGCCCTGCACGAGACGGCGCTGGACCTGCTCGGCGCGGACGGCGAACTGGAGGGGACCGACTGGGCCGAGCCGTACGTGTTCGCGCTGGCCGGACCGATCTACGCCGGCACGAACGAGATCCAGCGCGACATCATCGCCGAGCGGCTGCTCGGCCTTCCGAAGGGCCGCCGCTGATGCGCTTCCTGCTGACCGACGAGCAGTCCGACCTGGCCCGTACCCTCGCGTCGCTGCTGGCCGCCTCGGACGTGCCGGGCGTGGCGCGGGCCTGGGCGGCGGGGGACCTCGCGCCCGGCCGGGCGCTGTGGGCGCGCCTGGCGAAGGCCGGCCTGTTCGCGCTGGCCGTCCCCGAGGAGCACGAGGGGCTGGGGCCGCTGCCGGTGGAGCTGGCGGTGGCCTTCGTCGAGCTGGGCCGGTACGGCGTACCGGGGCCGCTGGTGGAGACGGTGGCCGCGGCGGCGCTGCTGCCGGCGGAGCACCTGCCGGCGCTGGCCGCGGGCGACCTGGCGGCCACGCTGACGCTGCCGGGCGGGAGTCCGTACGCGCTCGACCCGCACGCGGCGGCGCTGGTCCTGACGGTCTCGGCGCAGGGCGGGCTGTACGCGGCGCCCGGCCACGGGGAGCCGCTCCCCTCGATGGACCCGGCCCGCCGGCTGGCCGTGCCGGCGGCGGGCGGCGCCCTGCTGGCCACCGGCGTACCGACGGCCGAGGCGCTGCGCCGGGCGAGGCTGCTGACGGCCGCCCAGGCGCTGGGGGTGGGCCAGGCGCTGCTGGAGCGGACGGTGGCCTACGTCAAGCAGCGCACCCAGTTCGGGACCCCGGTCGGGGCGTTCCAGGCGGTCAAGCACCGGCTGGCGGACACCTTGCTGGCGCTGGAGTTCGCCCGGCCGCTGGTGTTCGGGGCGGCCGTGACGACGGCGGACGGCGATGTCGCCGCGGCCAAGCTGGCCGCGGGCGGGGCGGCGTACCGGGCGGCCCGCACGGCGCTCCAGCTGCACGGTGCCGTCGGCTACACGCAGGAGCTGGAGCTGTCGCTGTGGCTGCGCAAGGCCCGGCCGCTGCGGGACGCGTGGGGCACGCCCGCGCAGTGCCGGGCCGAGGTGCTCGCCCGCTACGGGGAGGCGGGCAGGACGGCCACCGCGAGGCTGACGACGTAGGCCTCCTCGACGGTCCCGTCGGCCCGCGCCGGCCCGCCGGGAGCCAGCAGCCGCTCCCGCTCGGCGGCGACGAAGGCGCGGGTGCGCTCCTCGCCCAGGGTGAGGAACGCCGAGTGGCTGGAGAGGTTGGCCAGGTGGGTGCCGAGGGGGACGCGGCGCGACCACGGCACCTTGCGGGTGGCGAAGCCGAGGCCGGCGGGCAGCAGCCGGAAGGCGTCCTGCGCCGCGTCGCCGGTGACGCGGAAGAAGTCCCGCAGCCGCGCCTCCTGGCCAGCGATCCACGGCACCCGGGGGTCCAGGTCGTTCCACCACAGGGCCAGCGCCCCGCCGGGGCGCAGCACCCGGCGGGCCTCGGGCACGGACCGCTGCGGGTCGGTCCAGTGCCAGGCCTGGGCGTAGGTCAGCAGGTCGAAGGCGCCGGTGGCCAGCGGCAGCCGGTCGCCGTCGCCGCGCACCAGGGGGACGTCCGGGTGGGCGCGGCGGAACTGGGCGGCCATCGCCTCGCCGGGCTCCACCGCGAGGACCCGCGCCCCGCGGGCGTGCAGCAGCCCGGTCGCGATGCCCGTGCCGGCCCCCACGTCGGCCACCCGGGCGCCGCGCAGCGGCCGGGCCGCCAGCTCCTCGACGGCGTCGAACAGGGCGGGCGGGTAGGCGGGGCGGTTGGCGGCGTAGAGCGCGGCGGCGGTGTCGAAGGAGCGGGCCCGGGTGCGGTGGGCGGTGGTCATGCCCCCATCCTCAGGCCGCCGATGTACCGCCGTCGACGGCGAATTCGGCGCCGGTGACGTACGAGGAGGCGTCCGAGCACAGGAACACCACCAGGCTGCCGACCTCCTCGGGCCGGCCCATCCGGCCGAGCGGCACGTGCGACCAGTCCCGGCCCGCGACCGCGTCGGCCACCATCGGGGTGTCGATGGCGCCCGGGTGGACGGAGTTGACCCGGATCCGGTCGGGGGCCAGGTCCAGGGCGGCGGAGCGGGTGAGGCCGCGCAGGGCGAACTTGGTGGAGCCGTACGCGGCGTGGCCGCGGATGCCGACCAGTCCGGCGGTGGAGGAGATGTTGACGACGGACCCGCCGCCGGCGGCGCGGAGCGCCGGGGCCACCGCCCGGATGCCGAGGAAGGGGCCGAGGAGGTTGACCCGCAGCAGTTCCTCGAAGCCTTCCAGGCTCTGCTGCTCGACGGGGGCGGTGCGCCACAGGGCGGCGTTGTTGACGAGCGCGGAGAGGGTGCCGAAGGCGGCGAGGGCCTCGTCCACGACGTGCCGCCAGCTCGCGGCGCAGGTGACGTCGTGCCGGACGAACAGAGCCTGCTCCCCCAGCTCGGCGGCGACCGCCCGCCCCTCCTCCTCGCGCACGTCGGTGACCACGACCCGGGCTCCCGCCCCGGCGCACAGCCGGGCCTCGGCGGCGCCTTGGCCGCGGGCGGCACCGGTGACGAGGACGACCTTGCCGGCCAGTGGGATCACGGTGCCTCCGGTGCGAGAGGGGCGAGAGGGAGGTGCGAAGGAGAGGGACGGCCACCACCCGCGCGGGCCGGCGGCGCGGCATACACCTAGCAGCGGCGGCGTGAGGACGGAAGGCCCGCGGCCCCGTCAGCGGCGCGCAGCCCCCGCGGCCCGCTTGGATGGGGGCATGACGACGAACAACTGGGCGGCGTTCGAGGCCGCCGAGCCGGCCTTCGCCAGGACGGTGCGCGACCGCTTCGGCAGGTACCCGCACCACGTCCTGGCCACCTTGCGCAAGGACGGCTCCCCCCGGGTGAGCGGCCTGAACGTGGACATCCGAGGCGGCGAGCTGTGGCTGGGCATGATGGCGGGCTCGATGAAGGCGGTCGACCTGCGCCGCGACGGCCGCTTCGCCCTCCACAGCAACCCGGGCGAGGGCGCGACGATGCCCGACGGGGACGCCCGTGTCTCGGGGCGGGCGGTGGAGATCGTCGACCCGCCGGAGCTGCACCGCTACGCGGAGGAGGCCAACGCCCCCGACCAGCCGTTCCACCTGTTCCGCACCGAGCTGACCGAGGTGGTCCACACGGGCGTCGACGGCGAGGAGCTGGTGGTCCGCGTCTGGACCCCGGGCCGGGGCCTGCGCACGTTCCGCCGCGGCAACGACGACGAACCGGCCCGCGAGATCGACCCCCGCGCCCCCGGCCGCTGACGCGCCCGTCGGCCCGCCCGGCACGGCCCCGCCGTCGCCGGACCGGTCCGGGCACGCCACGGCGCCCGCCTCCCTGGTCGGGGACAGGCGGGCGCCGTGTCGAGTTCCGTACGCCCTTGTACGGACCGTTCGAGGGGTCCCGGCCGCGGCGGCCGGGCGGGTGGAGCGGGAATCAGACCGTCAGGGCGCGGTCGGTCGGCTTGACCGGGTACGGGAGGGTGCTGGTGCCGGTCAGGTAGCGGTCCACGCCGCGGGCGGCGGAGCGGCCCTCGGCGATGGCCCACACGATCAGCGACTGGCCGCGGCCGGCGTCGCCGGCGACGAAGACGCCCTCGACGTTGGTCGCGTAGGACGCGTCGCGGGCGACGTTGCCGCGCCCGTCGAGGTCCAGGCCGAACTGCTCCACCAGGCCGTTGGCCTGGTCGGTGCCGGTGAAGCCCATGGCCAGGGTGACCAGCTGCGCCGGGATGCGGCGCTCGGTGCCCGGGCGCTGGACCAGCTTGCCGTCCACGAAGTCGACCTCGACCAGGTGCAGGGCCTGGACGTTGCCGTCCTCGTCGCCCTCGAAGTGGGTGGTGGAGACGGAGTAGACCCGCTCGCCGCCCTCCTCGTGGGCCGAGGTGACCTTGTAGAGCATCGGGAAGGTCGGCCAGGGCTGGGTGACCGCGTCCCGCTCGTCGTTCGGGCGGGGCATGATCTCCAGCTGGGTGACCGACAGGGCGCCCTGGCGGTGGGCGGTGCCGACGCAGTCGGCGCCGGTGTCACCGCCGCCGATCACGACCACGTGCTTGCCCTCGGCCGTGATGGGCGGGGCGACGAAGTCGCCCTCCTGGACCTTGTTGGCCAGCGGCAGGTACTCCATCGCGAAGTGGACGCCCTTGAGGTCGCGGCCGGGGACCGGCAGGTCGCGGGAGACGGTGGCGCCCGCCGCGACGACCACCGCGTCGAACCGCTTGCGCAGGTCCGAGGCGGTGATGTCGCGGCCGACCTCGATGCCGGTGCGGAACTTGGTGCCCTCCGCGCGCATCTGCTCGATGCGGCGGTTGATGTGCCGCTTCTCCATCTTGAACTCGGGGATGCCGTAGCGCAGCAGGCCGCCGATGCGGTCCGCGCGCTCGTACACCACGACCGTGTGGCCGGCCCGGGTCAGCTGCTGCGCGGCGGCCAGACCCGCGGGGCCGGAGCCGATGACGGCGACGGTCTTGCCCGACAGGCGCTCGGGGACCTGCGGCACGACGCCGCCGTTGTCCCAGGCCTTGTCGATGATCGAGACCTCGACGTTCTTGATGGTGACGGCCGGCTGGTTGATGCCGAGCACGCACGCCGACTCGCACGGGGCCGGGCACAGCCGGCCGGTGAACTCCGGGAAGTTGTTCGTGGCGTGCAGCCGCTCCGACGCCGCCGACCAGTCCTCGCGGTAGGCGTAGTCGTTCCACTCCGGGATGAGGTTCCCCAGCGGGCAGCCGTTGTGGCAGAACGGGATGCCGCAGTCCATGCAGCGGCCGGCCTGCTTGCTGACGATCGGCAGCAGGGAGCCGGGGACGTAGACCTCGTTCCAGTCCTTCAGCCGCTCCTCGACGGGGCGGGAGCAGGCGGTCTGACGGGTGGTGGTGAGGAAGCCCTTCGGGTCAGCCATGGGTCGCCGCCTCCATCATCTTCTCGGTGGTCTCGGACTCGGAGAGTCCGGCCCGCTCAGCGGCGTCCTTGGCGGCGAGCACTGCCTTGTACGTGGTCGGGATGATCTTGCTGAACCGGGCCGCGGCCGCGTCCCAGTCGGCGAGGAGCCGCGCGGCCACGGTCGAGCCGGTCTCCTCCTCGTGGCGGCGCACCACGTCGTGCAGCCACTGCTTGTCGGTGTCGGACAGTTCCTCGACGGCGTCGAGGTTGCCGGCGTTGACGTTGTCCTTGTCCAGGTCGACGACGTACGCGACACCGCCGGACATGCCCGCCGCGAAGTTGCGGCCGGTCTCGCCCAGGACCACGGCCGTACCGCCGGTCATGTACTCGCAGCCGTGGTCGCCCACGCCCTCCGAGACGACCAGGGCACCGGAGTTGCGGACGCAGAAGCGCTCGCCGGTGCGGCCGCGCAGGAACATCTCGCCGCTGGTCGCGCCGTAGCCGATGGTGTTGCCCGCGATGGTGGAGTACTCGGCCAGGTGGTCGGCGCCGCGGTCGGGGCGGACCACGATCCGGCCGCCGGACAGGCCCTTGCCGACGTAGTCGTTGGCGTCGCCCTCCAGGCGCAGCGTGACGCCCTTGGGGACGAACGCGCCGAACGACTGGCCGGCGGAGCCGGTGAAGGTCAGGTCGATGGTGTCGTCGGGCAGGCCCGCACCGCCGAACTTCTTGGTGACCTCGTGGCCGAGCATGGTGCCGACCGTCCGGTTGATGTTGCGGATGGCGACCCGGGCGCGGACCGGCTGGGCCTGCTCGGCGGTCTCGGCGTTCAGCGCGTCCGCGGCCAGCTCGATCAGCTCGTTGTCGAGCGCCTTCTCCAGGCCGTGGTCCTGGGCGACCAGCGCGTGGCGGACGGCGCCCTCGGGCAGGTCCGGCACGTGGAACAGCGGCTCCAGGTCCAGGCCCTGCGCCTTCCAGTGGGACACGGCCCGGGAGGTGTCCAGCAGCTCGGCGTGGCCGACGGCCTCCTCCAGGGTGCGGAAGCCCAGCTCGGCGAGGAGCTCGCGGACCTCCTCGGCGATGAACTCGAAGAAGTTCACCACGAACTCCGCCTTGCCCGAGAAGCGCTCGCGCAGGACCGGGTTCTGGGTGGCGATGCCGACCGGGCAGGTGTCCAGGTGGCACACGCGCATCATCACGCAGCCGGAGACGACGAGCGGCGCGGTGGCGAAACCGAACTCCTCGGCGCCCAGCAGCGCGGCGATGACCACGTCGCGGCCGGTCTTGAGCTGGCCGTCGGTCTGCACGACGATCCGGTCGCGCAGGCCGTTGAGCAGCAGCGTCTGCTGCGTCTCGGCCAGGCCCAGCTCCCAGGGGCCGCCCGCGTGCTTGAGCGAGGTCAGCGGGGAGGCGCCCGTACCGCCGTCGTGGCCGGAGATCAGGACCACGTCCGCGTGCGCCTTGGAGACGCCCGCGGCGACCGTGCCGACGCCGACCTCGGAGACCAGCTTCACGTGGATGCGGGCGGCCGGGTTGGCGTTCTTGAGGTCGTGGATCAGCTGGGCCAGGTCCTCGATGGAGTAGATGTCGTGGTGCGGCGGCGGCGAGATCAGGCCGACGCCGGGCGTCGAGTGACGCGTCTTCGCGACCCACGGGTAGACCTTGTGGCCGGGCAGCTGGCCGCCCTCGCCGGGCTTGGCGCCCTGGGCCATCTTGATCTGGATGTCGTCCGCGTTGACCAGGTACTCGCTGGTGACGCCGAAGCGGCCGGAGGCGACCTGCTTGATGGCGGAGCGGCGCGCCGGGTCGTAGAGGCGCTCGGGGTCCTCGCCGCCCTCGCCGGTGTTGGACTTGCCGCCCAGCTGGTTCATGGCGACCGCGAGGGTCTCGTGCGCCTCCTGGGAGATGGAGCCGTACGACATGGCGCCCGTGGAGAAGCGCTTGACGATCTCGCTGACCGGCTCGACCTCGTCGAGGGGGATCGACGGGCGGTCCTCGGACTTGAAGCCGAACAGGCCGCGCAGCGTCATCAGGCGCTCGGACTGCTCGTTCACCCGGTCCGTGTACTTCTTGAAGATGTCGTACCGGCGGTTGCGGGTGGCGTGCTGGAGCCGGAAGACCGTCTCGGGGTCGAACAGGTGCGGCTCGCCCTCGCGGCGCCACTGGTACTCGCCGCCGATCTCCAGCGCGCGGTGCGCCGGGGCGATGCCGGAGGCCGGGTAGGCCTTGGCGTGGCGGGCGGCCACCTCCTTGGCGACGACGTCCAGGCCGGCGCCGCCGATCTTGGTGGCGGTGCCGTTGAAGTACGTGGCGACGAACTCCTCGTCGAGGCCGACGGCCTCGAAGACCTGGGCGCCGCGGTAGGAGGCGACGGTGGAGATGCCCATCTTGGACATGACCTTCAGCACGCCCTTGCCGAGGGCGTAGATCAGGTTCTTGATGGCCTTCTCGGGCTCGATGCCCTCGATGAAGGTGCCCGCGCGCAGCAGGTCCTCGACGGACTCCATCGCCAGGTACGGGTTGACGGCCGCGGCGCCGTAGCCGATGAGCAGGGCGACGTGGTGGACCTCGCGGACGTCACCGGCCTCGACCAGCAGGCCCACCTGGGTGCGCTGCTTGGTGCGGATGAGGTGGTGGTGGACGGCGGAGGTGAGCAGCAGCGACGGGATCGGCGCGTGCTCGGCGTCGGAGTGGCGGTCCGACAGGACGATCAGGCGGGCCCCGCCGGCGATCGCGGCGTCGGCCTCGGCGCAGATCTCGGCCAGGCGGGCGGCGAGCGCCTCGCCGCCGCCGGAGACCCGGTACAGGCCGGACAGGGTCGCGGCCTTCATGCCGGGCATGTCGCCGTCGGCGTTGATGTGGATGAGCTTGGCCAGCTCGTCGTTGTCGATCACCGGGAAGGGCAGGGTGACGCTGCGGCACGACGCGGCGGTCGGCTCCAGCAGGTTGCCCTCGGGGCCCAGGGAGGACACCAGCGAGGTGACGAGCTCCTCGCGGATGGCGTCCAGCGGCGGGTTGGTGACCTGCGCGAACAGCTGGGTGAAGTAGTCGAACAGCAGCCGCGGGCGCTCGGAGAGGGCCGCGATCGGCGAGTCGGTGCCCATGGAGCCGATCGGCTCGGCGCCGGTCCGGGCCATCGGCGCGAGGATGACGCGCAGTTCTTCCTCGGTGTAGCCGAAGGTCTGCTGGCGGCGGGTGACCGAGGCGTGGGTGTGCACGATGTGCTCGCGCTCGGGCAGGTCGGTCAGCTCGATCTCGCCGGCCTCCAGCCACTCCGCGTAGGGGGCGGCGTTCGCAAGCTCGGCCTTGATCTCGTCGTCCTCGATGATCCGCTTCTGGGCGGTGTCGACGAGGAACATCTTGCCGGGCTGCAGACGGCCCTTGCGGACGACCTTGGCCGGGTCGATGTCCAGGACGCCGACCTCGGAGGAGAGCACGACCAGGCCGTCGTCGGTGACCCAGTAGCGGCCGGGGCGCAGACCGTTGCGGTCGAGGACCGCGCCGACCTGGGTGCCGTCGGTGAAGGTGACGCAGGCCGGGCCGTCCCAGGGCTCCATCATCGTGGAGTGGTACTGGTAGAACGCGCGGCGGGCCGGGTCCATGGAGGTGTGGTTCTCCCACGCCTCCGGGATCATCATCAGCACACTGTGCGGCAGGCTGCGGCCGCCGAGGTGGAGCAGTTCCAGGACCTCGTCGAAGGAGGCCGAGTCGGAGGCGTCCGGGGTGCAGATCGGGAAGATCCGCTCCAGGGCGCCGTCTCCGAAGACGTCGGAGGCGAGCATGGACTCGCGGGCGGTCATCCAGTTCCGGTTGCCCTTGACGGTGTTGATCTCACCGTTGTGCGCGACGAACCGGTACGGGTGCGCCAGCGGCCAGCTCGGGAAGGTGTTGGTGGAGAACCGCGAGTGGACCAGGGCGATCGCGGAGGCGAAGCGGCGGTCGGACAGGTCCGGGAAGAAGGGCTCCAGCTGGCCCGTGGTGAGCATGCCCTTGTAGACGATGGTGCGGGCCGACAGCGACGGGAAGTAGGTGCCCGCCTCGCGCTCGGCGCGCTTGCGCAGCACGAAGGCCTTGCGGTCCAGCGCGATGCCGGTGGCGTCGCCGGCGGAGACGAAGAGCTGGGAGAACGCCGGCATGGTGGCGCGGGCGCCGTTGCCGAGCAGGTCCGGGGTGACCGGGACCTCGCGCCAGCCGAGGACCGTCAGGCCCTCCTCGGCGGCGATCGCCTCGATCTGCTCCACGGCGACGGCCTGTGCGGTGCCGTCGGCGGGGAGGAAGGCGATGCCGACGGCGTACGCGCCGGCGGCCGGGAGTTCGAAGCCGGCGACCTCGCGCAGGAAGGCGTCGGGGATCTGGGACAGGATGCCCGCACCGTCGCCGGAGTCCGGCTCGGAGCCGGTGGCGCCACGGTGCTCCAGGTTCCGCAGGACGGTCAGCGCCTGCTCGACGAGGGTGTGGCTGGCCTCTCCGGTGAGGTTCGCCACGAAGCCGACGCCGCAGGCGTCCTTCTCGTTGCGCGGGTCGTACATGCCCTGCGGGGCGGGGCGACCGTCCAGGGGCGACCAGGCGGTGGTGCTGAGGCCGGTCGCGGAGTGCGTGGATGCGGAACGCATCGGCTCTCCCGTCGTCGTCGTGGCATAGGTGCGTGCCGAGGGACGACGTTGGCCCTCTGCTGTGAAATTTCGTGCAGGTTACATGATGACGGCAATCCCGGGAACCGGATATCGCGTTCCATCATGCGGACACCGCACGGGCGGAAAGTGAGGAACCTTCGCAGGTGAGTCACGGGGCGAGGGTCCCGGCGCGAGCGCAGGCCTCATTGCCCGGGCGCTGAAGTGTCATGCCCGGCGGACACGGAATCGAAACCGCCGGTTAATGGAGGGCGGGCACGCGCGTGCGACTGCCCGCGGACCGCTCGTACTCTTACTACTTATGCAAGGCGCTGCATAGTATCTCAGCGTCGGACCGTCAGCCTAGGGCGGTACCGATCCAGCTGCCCAGGACGTACGTCACACCGGCGGCGGCGGCGCCCAGCAGCAGCTGCCGCAGGCCGCTGTACCACCAGCTGCGCGCGGTGACCCGGGCGACGACGGCGCCGCACAGGAACAGGCCCAGCAGGGCCAGCACGACGGCCGGCCAGAGCGCGGTGGCGCCCAGCAGGTACGGCAGCACGGGCAGCAGCGCGCCGAGCGCGAAGGACCCGAACGAGGAGGCGGCGGCGACCAGCGGCGACGGCAGGTCGTCGGGGTCGATGCCCAGCTCCTCGCGGGCGTGGATCTCCAGGGCCTGCTCGGGGTCGCGCGACAGCTGCATGGCCACCTCGCGGGCCAGCGCGGGGCTGACGCCGCGGGAGACGTACAGCTTCGCGAGCTCCTCCATCTCGTCCACCGGGTGCTTGCGCAACTGCTGGCGCTCCACGTCGAGTTCGGCGAGGACCAGCTCGCGCTGCGAGGCCACGGAGGTGTACTCGCCGGCGGCCATGGAGAAGGCGCCGGCGGCCAGTCCGGCGAGGCCGGTGACGACCACGACGGACGGGGCGACCGCGCCGCCGGCCACACCGGTCATCAGGGCGAGGTTGGAGACCAGGCCGTCCATCGCGCCGAACACGGCCGGGCGCAGCCAACCGCCGTTGACGTCACGGTGGGTGTGGTTGTCGCGGTGCGCCTCGTGCAGTGGTGCTTCGACGTCGATGATGGACATGGCAGAGCTCTCCCCTTGCGTACGGCCGGGTGCGCGCGGACACCCGCCCCCCTCGAACACCTCGAAACTACGCACGATTTCTGCCGCCCGCCAGCAAGGAAGGCCGTACTTACCAGGGCTTTTGCGCCTCGGCGACCGGGTGACGGGGGCGCGCGGGGGGTGTTTCGCGCACAGCGGCAAACGTCATCTCGTGGCACAAATCCCCCATGGGGCTGAGGACGGGTCCCACGACGTGGAGAGGCGCCGCCATGGAGCTGATCGCATGCAATCCGCAGGTCCTCCTGGAACGGGCCAGGGGGGCGCTGCTGGGACTCGCGGTGGGGGACGCGCTGGGGGCGCCGGCCGAGAACATGAAACCGTCCGAGATCCGGGCGCGCTGGGGCCGGATCGAGGGGTTCGTCCGCGAGGACCCGGCGGGCACGGACGACACGGAGTACGCCATCTTCTCGGGCCTGTTGCTGGCCCGGCACGGCTCGGCGCTGACCGTCTCGCACGTGGAACGGGCCTGGCACCACTGGATCGCGGACCTGGACGAGGGCCCGTTCCGCGGGGCGGGCTTCTCGGAGCGGGGCACCCTGGAGAACCTCCGCCGGGGCCTGGCGGCCCCGATCTCGGCGCAGCACCGCCACGCGTGGTCGGACGGGCTGGCCATGCGGGCGGCGCCGTTCGGGGTGTTCGCCGCCGGGCGGCCGGCGGAGGCGGCCCGGCTCGTCGCGATCGACGGCTCGGTCAGCCACGACGGCGAGGGCATCTACGGCGGCCAGGCGGTCGCGGCGGGCGTCGCGGCGGCCATGGCCGGCGGCAGCCCGGCCTCGGTGGTCTCGGCGGCACTGTCGGTGATCCCGTCCGACTCGTGGACCGCGCGGTCGCTGCGGCGGGCGGTCACCGCGGCGCCGCGGGGCGAACGGGCGGTGCGCTCGGCGGTGGTGATCGGCGGCTACCCCTGGACCGACCTGGCGCCGGAGGCGGTCGGCCTGGCCTTCGGGGCGTTCGCCGCGTGCGGCGGGGACTTCCGCGGCTCGGTGCTGACCGCCGTCAACATGGGCCGCGACGCCGACACCACCGCGGCGGTGGCGGGCGCCCTGGCCGGCGCCCTGCTGGGCACCCCGGCCATCCCCGCGGCCTGGGCCGCGGCCATCGGCCCGGTCCGGGGCACGTGCCTGCCGTCGATGCGCGGCCACCACGTCCTGGACATCGCGGCCCTGCTGACTCCGGAGCCCCTGCCGGGCTCCGTACCGAGGCCGAACCCCTGGCCGGCCCCCACCCGACCGGACCCGCCCTCCCGGACCGACCCGGTCCCGGCGGTCGCGGTCGCCGCCGCGGGGGAACCGCCGCGCGCGGCCGGACCGGGCGGAGACGGCGTGCCCGTCGGCCCGGGTATCCCGGTCCCTGCCGCGGGCGA